>JALZAF010000249.1 GCA_030948505.1 Chloroflexota bacterium | reverse complement strand
CGGATCCGGACGGTGCCGTCGCAGCCGCGATGGCCGGCTCGCCCGTCACGCTGGCCCAGCCGGCTCCCGCGGAGCAAGGTCCCGCGAGCCAGATGGCCCACGGCATGCGCGTCGCCGTGACCGCGATCCACGAGACCGATGCCGCCATCCTGTGGCCGGCCCGCTACACCTGGGTCGGCCCGGAGACCATCACCTCGCTCATCGAAGCCCACGGCATCCACGCCGGACGGCTCATCAGGCCCGCCTTCGGCGGCGCGCCCGGATGGCCGGTGCTCTTGCCCGTCGATCAGCTCGGCGCCCTCGCCGCCGTCGGCGAAGACCGGATGCCCGACGACGTCCTGGCCGACGTCGTGAGGTCAGGCCTGCAGGAGGTCGTGCTGGAGCTCGGCGACCCGGGCACCGCGCATGACCGCTCGGTCCCCCGGTCCGAGCTGCCTCCCTACCAGGGGCCGATCGAGCCCGTTGGGCATGCGCACGAGTGGGGCGCGATGGCGGCCGATGCCGCCGACGACGGGCCGCTCGAGGGGCCGGCCCTCGCGCCATACGGCCAGGCCGCCGCAGAGGATCCCGACCAGGCCGGCTAGGGTACGGAGCGGTCCTGGGGCACGGGCGTGGCCGGCGCCAAAGACGCGCGGATGCGCCCCAGGGGCACCGTGGCGATCGCGATTCCGCCCACCACAAACGCAACGCCGACCAGTTGCAGCCACGACGGCGCCTCGGCCAGCAGGACCACCGCCAGCACCATCGACATGACCGGCTGGGCGAGCAGGATGATCGACGTCAGGACGGCCGGCAGCCGCGGCAGCGACATCGATATCAGCACGTAGCCCAGGAATTGCGAAGTCACCCCGTACAGCGCCAGCCAGCCGTGGGCCGGCCAGGTCGGCTCGAGCCGCAGCTCCCCGAGCGGAGCTCCGACGAGCAGCGCGACCACCGCGGTTGCCGCGGTCGAAACCGCGACCGGGCCTACCGGCCGCCGCAGTTCGCGACCGCTGCGCCGCATGACCAGCAGATAGGCGCCGTAGCAGACGGCCGTCAGGCCGCCGAACAGTGCACCCAGCGGCGGGTTCGCCCCGTAGGCGCCACCGCCAACCAGACCCGAGATGAGCACCACGCCGACCAGCACGACCGGCAGCGCAATCACCACGGCTCGTGGCGGCCGCTCCCCGAAGATCAGCCACGCCGCGATGCCCACGACCAGGACCTGGAGGTTCCCCAGCACGGTCGACAGTCCGGCACCGACGGCGTCGACCGCGTGATGCCAGAAGGTCAGGTCGCCGGCGAAGAATATGCCCGCGATCACCGCCAACCTGATGGTCTGGCGCGGCAGCCCGCCGTAGCGGCGCCACTCCAGGAACGCGACCAAGGCGAGGAGCGGCAGCCCGTACAGACAACGAAACAGCGTCGCCGTGGATGGCGGCACCTCCGCGTAGCGGTAGAAGATGCCCGAGAAGGCAATGCACGAGGCACCGAGCAGGGCCGCCAGGCGGGGGCGCCGGGCGATCGCCGCGACGATGCCGGACGCGGGCTCCTCCGAGGTGACGGGCGCCGCCGTCACGCCTTGCGTTGAGGCAGGCCCACGAACTTGAGGCCCAGCTCGGCGAGCTGCTCCGGCTCCGGCGGCGAGGGAGCCTCCAGCATGAGATCGCTGCCCGACTGGGTCTTCGGGAAGGCCATGACTTCGCGGATGTTGCTCTGGAAGGTGAGCAGCGCGGCCCAGCGATCGATCCCGATCGCGATTCCGCCGTGGGGCGGGGCGCCGAACTCGAAGGCGTCGAGGACGGCCCCGAACTTGGCTCGCATCCCGTCCGGCGTCTGGCCCTGCAGGGCGAAGCTGCGCTCGAGCAGGTCGCGACGGTGGATTCGAATCGACCCGCCGCCCAACTCCCAGCCATTGAGCACGATGTCGTACTGCATTGCCCGGGCCTTGCCGGCCGGGTCGTCCGGGCTGGGTTTGGCTGGATCGCCGGAGGCGGTGACAAGGAGCGGCTCGTCCTCCGGAACGACACCGCTGAACGGGTTGTGGGTCGCGTCCCAACGGCCCAGCTCCCCGTCCCACTTGTACATCGGGAAGCGGTGGACCCAGCAGAAGGCCAGGACGTTCGCGTCGGCCAGCCCGAGCCGCACGCCAAGCTCGGCCCGCAGGCGGCCAAGCACGTCGGCGGTCGTGGCGGATGCATCGGCGACGATCAGAACCAGATCGCCCTCGGCGGCGCCCGCATGTTCGGCAAGGCGCGTGGCGAGGTCGTCGCCGAGGAACTTGGCGATCGGCGACCGTACGCCGCCCGACTCCACCGCCAGCGTGGCGAGGCCCTTGGCGCCGAACCGTCGTGCGAGTTCCGTGAGCTCATCCACCTGCGAGCGGCTGGCTGAGGCGAGACCCGGGGCGACGATGGCCTTGACCCGGCCGCCGGCCGCGAGGGCCTCGTCGAAGACGCGGAAACCGGATGCCGGGGCGCCGTCCGGTGCGATCAGCGGGCCGAGGTCGACGAGCTCCATCCCGAAACGGACATCCGGCTTGTCCGAGCCGAATCGCTCGATGGCCTCGTCGTAGGTGAACCGCGGGAACGGCTGCTGCTGGATCGGCCGCTCGGGAACCGCCTTGGCCGACACCTCGATCGCCATCCGCTCCACGAAGTCCATGACCGTCGCCTCGTCGACGAAGCTCATCTCCAGGTCGAGCTGGGTGAACTCGGGCTGGCGGTCGCCGCGCAGGTCCTCGTCGCGGAAGCAGCGCGCGATCTGGAAGTAGCGATCCAGACCGGCGACCATCAGCAGCTGCTTCAGCTGCTGGGGACTCTGCGGCAGGGCGTACACGGTGCCTGGTTGGAGGCGCGACGGGACGATGAAGTCGCGCGCGCCCTCCGGCGTCGACTTGATGAGGTCGGGCGTCTCGACCTCGACGAAGGCGTTGGCGTGGTGGACCTCGCGGATGGCCTGCACCAGACGGCTGCGCAGGAGCAGCCGTTGCTGCATGGGCTCGCGCCGGATGTCGAGGTAGCGGTAGCGCAGGCGCAGCGATTCGTCGATCGGGGCGTCAGGCTCGTTGACGTAGAAGGGCGGGGTCTTGGCTTCCGAAAGGATCGTCACCTCGGTGGCCCGAAGCTCGATGTCGCCGGTCGGGAGCTTCGGGTTCTCCGTGCCCGCCAGGCGACGCTCGACGCGGCCACGAACCATCACCACGAACTCGCTGCGGAGGCGGCTAGCGGCGGCGTGGGCGGATGGATCGGCCGTCCGGTCGACGACGACCTGGGTGATCCCGTGCCGATCGCGGAGGTCGAGGAAGATCAGCTGGCCATGGTCGCGGCGACGGTGGACCCAGCCGGCGAGGCGCGCCTCCGTGCCCGCATCCGATGCCCGCAGCTGGCCGCAGGTGTGGGTCCGGTAGGGCGTGGCGAGACCGGGCGCAGGGGGCGTCATGGCGCGGTCATCGTACGGCGGTCAGCCGTGGCGATGGGCGTCGCGGGCTCGGGTGAGGTGCTTGACCAGGTCGGCAAGCGGAAGGAGCTGCTGGCTGCCGGCCTGCAGGTCGCGCAGCTGGACCTGGCCATCGGTCAGCTCGTCGCCAAGGATGACGGCGAAGTGCGCGCCGTCCCGGGCGGCCGCCTCGAGCTGACGCCCGAGCTTGCGGGTCGCGAGGTCCGCGCGGGCAGGCAACCCGGCGGCCCGCAACTCGGTGGCGATCCGGAGTCGCTCCCCCGTCGCCGCCGGATCGGCCCCCACGACGACGGCCACGGGCGCCGCCTCGGCGACAGCGGCGACGCCGGCGGCCTCGAGGGCCAGCATCGTCCGGTCGAGGCCCAGGCCGAATCCGATGCCGGGCGTGGGGCGCCCGCCGAGCAGCTCGACCAGGCCGTCGTAGCGCCCGCCTCCGCCGATCGCCGACTGCTGGCCGGTCGCGCCGGCCGGGTAGACCTCGAACGCGGTGCGCGTGTAGTAGTCGAGGCCGCGTACCAGTCGCGGCTCGAGACGGTACGCGATGCCCAGCGCGTCGAGGTGCGCCCGCAATCCCGTGAAATGC
>JALZAF010000237.1 GCA_030948505.1 Chloroflexota bacterium | reverse complement strand
CCCGCCGCCTCCGCCGAGCGCGCCGGCGCGACGCGAGATGTCGGCCGACGACGTGACCCGCACCCTGGCCGGACTGGCCGACCTGCGTGACCGCGGCGCGATCAGCCCCGAGGACTACGACAAGAAGAAGGCGGATCTCCTCAGCCGGCTGTGACCGGCGGCCCGGCCGCGGACCGCTGCACGCTACGATAGGGACCCCGCTCCCGCCCGCTTTCGAGGTCGTCCGTGTCCCTGGATGTTCTGCTCCCGGCCATCATCGTGGTCGCGGTCATGCTGCTGGTGGCCTTCCCGGTTCACGAGTTCGCCCACGCGTTGGCGGCCTACCGGCTCGGCGATGGGACGGCTCGGCTGTTCGGGCGCCTGACCCTCAATCCCATTGCCCACTTCGACCCGGTCGGTGGAACCCTGTTCGCGATATCGGTTCTGGCCAGCCGTGGCGGCTTCGGGTTCGGCTGGGCCAAGCCGACGCCGGTGAATCCGCTCAACCTGCGGAACGGCCGCAACGGCGAGGCGATCGTGGCCGCGGCCGGGCCAGTGGCCAATCTCATCCTGGCCATCGCCGCGGCCCTGCCGCTGCGCTACCTGCTGGGCCACCCCGAGCTGCAACCCCAGTTCGGCCTGCTGTTCGACATCCTGGTGATCTTTGTTCGGTTGAACCTCATCCTCATGCTCTTCAACTTCGTCCCCGTCCCGCCGCTTGACGGCTCGAAGGTCCTGCTGGCCCTGGTCAGTCCCCGGACGGCCTGGCAGTGGCGGCCCATCCTCGAGCAGTACGGCCTGTTCATCCTGCTCATCCTGTTCTTCTTCCCGCCCAACGGCTCCATAGGCGGGATGATCCTGAGGCCGATCCTTGAAGCGATCTTCAACTTCCTGGTGGGGCAATAAGGTCCGTCAGTTCGCCGGCCACCTGCGCGCTCAGGTGAGACCGGCTGAACGGGCCGATCTCGACGGCTGGCTGACGCCGGCCCAGGTCCGCCTGTTCGACGCCATGCACGTCGCCGATCGGCGGCACGGACTGGACGTCGTGGCTGCACTGCGCTCCGCGGGCGCCGACGACCGCGAAGTCCTGCTGGCCGGCCTGCTCCACGACTGCGGCAAGGAATCGACGGGAATCTGGCCGCGGGTGGTCTGGTCGCTCGGTCAGGCGTGGGGGCCACGGGTCTGGCGGGCGGCCGCGGTGCTGCCCGGAATGGGGAGCGCCCTCGAGCGCCTGCGCGATCATCCGGAGGCCTCGGGCCGGCTGGCGGCCGCCGCAGGCTGCTCGCCCCGAACCGTGGAGCTCATTCGTTACCAGGACGCGCCGCGGGACGCCGAGTTCGGCGAGATGCTGCGCCTGGCGGACGAGGCCAACTGATGACGACGACCTCACTCGATCCGGGACAGCCGCCCCGGATGGGCCCGCTCCAGGCCGGCGGGCGGACCGAGCCGGGCGTCGTGTTTGGCGAGGGACGCCGGCCGGAAGCGGCCACCCGGGTGCAGCTCGACGGCTTCGAGGGTCCGCTCGGGCTCTTGCTGTCGCTCATCGAGGCCCGCCAGCTGGACGTGCTGACTGTCCCGCTCGGCGCACTGGCGGGTGCCTATCTCGAGGCGCTCGCGGGCCTGGACGCGGATCGGATCGGCAACGTCAGCTCGTTCGTCGCCGTAGCCGGCCAGCTCATCCTCATCAAGAGCCGGGCGATGCTCCCGCGCCAGCCCGTCGGCCCGGTGCTGGGACTGGACGACGAGCCGGATCCGGAGGCGGTGTTACGCGCGCGGTTGCTGCTGTATCGCGCCCACCGCGACGCCGGTCGCCGGCTGCAGGCCGATGCCCTCGAGCGCGTCGGCCTCTTCCGCCGCGAGCCCTCGGCAGCCCAGGCCGCGGCACTCGCCGGCGCCCGCGCGCCAGATGCCCCGCCGCTCGATATCGCCGTGCTGCCGCTTGCGCTCGAGGGCCTTGCCCGCCTCGCGCTGCCGCCGGAACCGCCGCCGGAGGTCATGCCGCGGACGATCACCCTGGCCGACCGCGCGGCGGTCATCCGGGCCGCGGTCCGGGGCGCCAACGCGATCGTGCTGCAGGAGCTCCTGCGTGGGGTGCGTGACCGCGTGGTCGTCGCGGTCACCTTCCTGGCCCTGCTGGAGCTCATGAAGCGACGCGAGATCGTGGTCGAACAGGCGGAGCCGTGGGGCCCCATCGTCGCCCGACGCACGACCGCCGACGAGCGCGCTGCCGCGGGCGTCGGGCGGGAAGATGAGGGTGAGCCAATCGACGAGTCGATGGAGTCCTTCGCGTGACCGACGACATCGAGCGCCAGGCGGATGCCTCGGCCACCAACGGCTCGGCCTCGGCCTCCAACGGTTCGGCCTCGGCCACCAACGGTTCGGCCGCGCCCACGCCGATCGAGCTGACCGAGGCCGGCCTCGAAGCGCTGCTGTTCGTCGCGGAACGACCGCTCACCCGGCGCGAGATCGCGGCCCTCGCCGGCGTCGACCGCGGGGACGTCGACGCGCGTCTCGGCGACCTCGAGGTCAGCCTGCGCGAGCGCGGCATCCGGCTCGTGATCTCCGCGGACGGGGTGGAGCTCGTGACCGCGCCCGAAGCCGGGGCGCTGATCGCGCGCTACGTAGGCGCCGACGCCATCCGGCTGTCGCAGGCCGCCCTCGAGACCCTGGCCATCGTGGCCTACCGCCAGCCGGTCACGAAGGGCGCAGTCGAGCGGATTCGCGGCGTCGACTCCGACTACACCATGCGGGCGCTGCTCCATCGGCGCCTCATCGTCGAGCTGGGGAGGGCAGATTCGCCCGGCCGGCCCTTCCTGTACGGCACCGGTTTCGAGTTCCTGGAGCGGTTCGGCCTGACGACGCTCGAGGAGCTGCCACCGCTCGACGTCGATGTCGCGGCCAGGCTGGCCGAGGAGGGCGGAGACCCGCTGCCAGACGCCGGATCGATGCCCGACGGCGGAACGCGACCGTCCCCTGACGGCGAGCGGGTCGAATTCGCCGAGACGTGATCCGCTGATGGCGCCCGAGCGGCTGCAGAAGGTTCTCGCCGCGGCCGGCGTCGCGTCGCGTCGCGGGAGCGAGGGCCTCATCGCCGCCGGACGCGTGACGGTCGATGGGAAAGTCGCGACGCTCGGCCAGCAGGTGGACGCGGCGACCGCGCGGATCGAGGTCGACCGCCAGCCCATCGGCGGTAGCGCCGCGCCCGTGTACCTCGCCCTCCACAAGCCGGCCGGCGTGACGTCGACCGTTCGGGACCGCCACGCGGAGAGGACCGTCCTCGACCTGGTCCCGACCGCCCTCATCCCGGACGGTGCACGGGTCTACCCCGTCGGCCGCCTGGACCAGGATTCGGAGGGTCTGCTGCTGCTCACGAACGACGGTGATTGGGCGGAGCGCATCCTGCATCCCAGGTTCGGTGTCGAGCGCGAATACGCCGTCGGCGTCGCGACCCGCCTCAGCCCGGAGCAGGTGGCGGCCCTGACGGCGGGCGTGCAGCTGGACGAGGGCATGGCGCGCCTGGCGCAGCCACTCCGACTGACCACGGGCATCGAGACGCGGCGACTGCTCGATCTGCTGGATCCGCCGCAGCCGCGCCTGACCTGGTACCGGGCGGTGCTGGCCCAGGGTTGGAAGCGGCAGCTGCGGCGGATGTTCGGGGCAGTCGATGCGCCCATCGAGCGGCTGGTGCGGGTCCGGATCGGGCCTCTCCGACTTGACGGCCTCGCCAGTGGCCGGATCCGCCGCCTGAAGCGAGAAGAGATCGGTCGGCTCGGCGAGGGGCCACGCGAGCGCTGACGTGAGCGTTGACGCGAGAGCTGGGTGGCGGCCATTCGCGACCGCAGTCCGCAGCCGCGTATCCTGCCCGGGATGACCTCCTCAAGACGCAGCTCGCGGCAACGGGTTGGCCTCGTCGTCGCCCTCGACGGCCCGGCAGCATCCGGCAAGAGCAGCGTCGGCGCCGCTGCGGCACACGAGGTCGGCTATCGCTTCTGCGACACCGGCCTGCTCTATCGCGCCGTGACCTGGCTGGCCATTCGTCGCGCCATTGACGAAGGGGACCTGCAAGCCCTGGTGGGCCTGGTACCCGAAGTCGAGCTTGCGCCCGACGAAGAGGGCAGGCTCAGCCGGGTCACCGCCGACGGCGAGGACGTCACGGCTCAGGTGCACGGCCCCGAGGTCGACGCCCGGGTGTCGGCGATCTCCGGCGTGGCGGAGCTGCGGTCGGCGCTCCTGGAGCGGCAGCGTTCCATCGCCGCAGCCGGGCGAATCATCATGGCCGGACGCGATATCGGGACCGTGGTCTTGCCGGACGCGGACCTCAAGATCTTCCTCAAGGCCTCCGTCGAGGAGCGGGCGCGGCGCCGTGCTCAGGAGCGAGGGCTGGATCCGGATGGCCCCGAGGCAGAGCAGGTCCGGGCCGAGCTTCGCCGCCGCGACGAGCTCGACAGCACCCGAGCCGTCGCCCCGCTGCGACCGGCTGACGGCGCCGTGATCCTCGTCACCGATGGGAATCGGTTCGAGCAGACGGTGGCCATGGTCGTCGGCACGATCCGGCAGGCCGAACAGGCACGAACAGCCGAACCGGCACGAAGTCCCGAACGGGCACCGACGGCCGATCCCAAACCGACCTCGACCGCTCGCCCCTCAAGGGATGCAGCCCCGAGCCCCGACGATCCACCGATCGAGGGCCATCTCACCCCCCTCATCCGCATCGTCGCCTGGGGCGGCCGCGCCCTCGCCCGATCCATTTCGCGGCTGACGATCCATGGCTCCATCGATGCCATTCCCCGCACAGGACCGGTGATCCTCGCCGCCAACCACGCGTCGAACGCGGATCCGGTCGTCATCGGCTCCTTCCTGACCCCGCGACTCGGCCGTCGCATCCATTGGCTGGGCAAGCGCGAGCTGTTCGAGTGGCCGGTCGTCGGCTGGGTCGCCGCACACGGTGGGGTGCACCCGGTCGATCGCTCGACCGCGGATCTCGAGGCGTTCCGCCTGGCTCGACGGATCCTCGACGAGGGCCATGTCCTGATGGTCTTCCCCGAGGGGACGCGCAGCCCCGACGGCGCGCTCCAGGAGGCCAAGGATGGGGTGGCCATGCTCGCCCTTCGGACGGGCGCCCCGATCGTGCCCATCGCCATGGCCGAGACGGATCGCTTCTGGCCGCGCGGCCGGGCCGTGCCCAAGGTCGGGGGGCGCATCGTCATGCACGTCGGCCAGCCCTTCCGCCTGGCCGACGAGCTGCCGCCTGGTCTGGACCGCAAGACGGCCAAGGCAACCGCCACGGGGATCATCATGGCTCACATCGCGGCCCTGCTGCCGCCTCGCCAGCGGGGGCTCTACGGGGCCTCCGCGTCACCCGCCAGGGAGCCTGTCGCCGGGAAGGCCTGAGGGGGTTGGATCGGGGCCCGTGCGATACTTGAACGGACATGGGAACCGTTCAGGAAGTTCGAATCGCGAAGCGGACCGGGTTCTGCTACGGCGTGCGCGAGGCGATCGACAAGGCCAAGGAGGCCTCCGCCGCGGGCAAGACGACCCACACCCTCGGCCAGGTCGTCCACAACGAGGGGGTCGTGCAGGACCTCCAGGAGCTGGGCATTCGGACTGTCGAGACCCTCGACGAGGTCGACCACGGAGCGGCGGTCGTGATCCGTGCCCACGGTGTCCGCCCGGACGTCATGGAGCGCGCCAACACCCGCGGCCTGGAGGTCATCGACGGGACCTGCACCTGGGTCATCCAGGAGCAGAAGGAGCTGGCCAAGCTGGTCGAGGAGGGCTACACGATCGTCCTCCTGGGGACGCCCAAGCACCCTGAGGTCGTCGGCCTCCTGGGATTCGCCCCGGACGCGATCGTCGTCGACGAGGAAGAGGACTGGGATCGCATCCCGCGCAAGAAGAAGATGGCCCTCCTCTCGCAGAGCACCCAGCCGCCCTGGAAGTTCGAAAAGCTGGCCGCCCACATGGTCAGCCGGAGCCATGAGCTGAAGATCGTGAACACCGTCTGCCCGGTCACCATCCGGCGCCAGGAGGACACCCTCGAGGCGGCGCGGTCGGTCGACCTGATGGTGGTCGTCGGCGGTCGATCGAGCGCCAACACCAAGGAGCTCACCCGTCTGTGCGGGATCGCCGGCACGCGCGCCGTGCAGGTCGAGGGCGTCCGGGACCTGGCGGATCCTGGCGTGTTCGAGGGGGCGCGCATCGTGGGCATCACCGGCGGGACCTCGACGCCAATCGAGGACCTCCACGCCGTGACCCGTCGGATCCTTGAGCTGGCGGGTACGCCGTCGGCGCGCGAGAACGCCGAGCAGCTCGCTTCAGCCGCCTTGTCGCAGGCGGCGACACCGGCCGGCCGCACGACCTCACTGCCGAAGACGAGCGCCACTCCGACCTCCGGCGCAGCCTGACAGCCGTGGCCGCCCAGCGCGGGATCCCGATCGTCGCGATCGTCGGGCGTCCAAATGTCGGCAAGAGCACGCTCTTCAACCGCATCCTCGGCACGCGAACCGCGATCGTCGAGGACCGGGCGCGCACGACGCGCGACCGCCTCTACGGCGAAGCCGAATGGAATGGCCGGCGCTTCGTGATCGTCGACACCGGTGGGCTCGAGCTCTCGCCGGACGATCCCATCGAGGCCAAGGTCCAGGAGCAGGCCCGGCTGGCGATTGCGGAGGCTGACGTCATCCTGTTCGTGGTCGAGGCGATCTCCGGGATGCTGCCCGCCGACCAGGAGGCGGCCGAAATCCTGCGCACGGCCAAGGCACCCGTCCTGGTCGCCGTCAACAAGGCCGACAACGACCGGCGGGAGCTCGAGGCCGCCGAGTTCTACGCAATGGGCTGGGAGGAGACCTACCCGGTCTCCGCGGCCCACGGCCGGGGCGTCGCGGATCTCCTCGACGCGCTCGTCTGGGCCCTGCCGCCGGAGACGGAGGAAGAAGTCGCCCGCAAGGCGCGCGAGGTCGAGTCGGAGGCGTTCGCCCGTGAGGCGGCGGCCGGCAGCCTGAAGCCCTACATCGTGGGCAAGGGCGAGTACGGCGATGAAGACGACGAAGAAGACGAAGAGGACGACGACGAGGACGATGAGGGCGACGACTCCGACGAGGTGGCCGCCCGCTGGGACGCCGAAATCGCCGCCGACGCCGAACGTTCGCCGGCGGCCATCGCCTTCGTCGGCCGCCCGAATGTGGGCAAGTCGAGTCTGCTGAACGCGCTGCTGGGCGAGGAGCGTTCGATCGTGTCGGCAATCCCGGGCACGACGCGCGACTCGATCGATACGCCGCTGCAGTGGGGCCGCAGCGAGATCGTGCTCATCGACACGGCCGGGATTCGGCGCCGCGGTCGGGTCGCCTCGGGGCCTGCCGCGGAGCGCTACTCGACCCTTCGTGCGCTGAAGGCCATCTCCCGTTCGGACGTTGCCGTGCTGGTCATCGACGCGGTCGAGGGCCTCACGACCCAGGACGCCCACGTCGCGGGCTACGTCGTCGAGGAGGGCAAGGGGCTCGTCGTGGCGGTCAACAAATGGGACCTGCTCGAGGAGAAGACGGACCGCACCTTCGACCAGTACGTGGAGTGGATCCGGAGCCAGGCGCCCTTCCTCGATTTCGCGCCGGTGATCTCGATCAGTGCCAGGACCGGCCAGCGAGTGTCGCGCGTCCTGGAGGCCGCTGTCGACATCTGGGCCGAGCGCCGCAAGCGCATCCCGACCGGCGAGCTCAACCGGCTCGTGTCGTCGGCCACCGAACGCAACGTCCCACCGATGGTCAAGGGCAAGCGGCCCAAGATCTTCTATGCCACGCAGGCCGCTGTCGCGCCGCCGACGTTCGTGTTCTTCGCCAACGACTCGGCCTCGGTCCACTTCAGCTACCGCCGCTATCTCGAGAACCGGCTGCGCGAATCGTTCGGCTTCGACGGCACGCCTATCCGCCTCGTCTTCCGCGATCGAAGCGCCATTCGGTTGCCGCGGCGCAAGCGGGCCGGGGCCACCTCGACGACGAGGCGTCGCGCGGCCGCCGGTTCCCCCTCCGCTCGCCGTTCGCGCGGACGCCCCCGGTGACGGGCCCGACGGCCGCGTCGCCGCGCGTCGCCGTCGTCGGAGCCGGCGCGTGGGGAACGACGCTCGCCGCGATCGTCGGGCGCCTGGAGCCAGTTACCCTGCTGTGCCGGACAGAGGAGACTGCGGCACACATCCGGCGCGACGGCCGCAACGAGCGACGCCTGCCCGGGATCGACCTCCCGCAGGCCCTCGTGGCGACGGCAGATCTGGCCGCGCTGTCCGGGGCATCGGACCTGGTCGTCGTCGCCGTTCCTTCTGCTCATGTCCGTGAGGTGGTGGGTTCGATCGCGCCGCACCTCTCCGGTTCGGCCGACGTGCTGTCGGTCGTCAAGGGACTCGAGCCCGACACGCTACTGCGCATGTCGGAGGTCATCGCCCAGGCCGCCGCCATCCCGACCGTCCGCATCGCCGCGCTGTCAGGCCCCAACCTCGCGATCGAGATTGCCCGCAGCTTGCCGGCATCAGCGGTCGTGGCCGCCGACGACCCCGAGCTCGCCGATCGCATCGTCAAGCGGCTGGGCCGTCGCGAGTTTCGGCTGTACGTGAATTCGGACATGCTCGGCGTGGAGCTGTGCGGCGCCCTCAAGAACATCGTCGCCATCGCCGCCGGCGCGGCCGACGGGCTCGGCTTCGGCGACAACGGCAAGGCTGGCCTCATGACCCGCGGCCTGGCCGAGATGACAAGGTTGGGAATCGCCGCAGGTGCAAATCCTCTGACCTTCGCCGGGCTGGCCGGCATCGGCGACGTCGTGGCGACCTGCGGCTCCGCCTTGTCACGCAACCACCGCCTGGGCGAGGAGCTCGCCAAAGGCCGAAAGTGGTCCGAGATCGAAGCCTCGTTGCCGGGCGTGGCGGAGGGCGCCTATACGGTCGATTCGGCCCTCGCGCTGGCCCGCCGCCTCGACGTCGAGATGCCGATCGCCCAGGAGGTCCACAACGCCTTGTTCGAGGGCAAGAGCGTGCAGCGCTGCCTCATCGACCTGCTGTCGCGCGAGTCCAAGGACGAGCTGGCCGACTTCCGGCTGTGGGTCGAGCGGCTCGCCAGTCCGACCGGGGGCGCCACGGTCTGACCCGGAAGCCGGGTGCTAGACTAGCCGCTCAGTCGGGGCGTGGCGCAGTCTGGTAGCGCACCAGTCTGGGGGACTGGTGGTCGTCGGTTCAAATCCGGCCGCCCCGACCAAATCTCCCGCGCGAAGCCGGCCTTCGGGCCCGTTTTTGTTGTCGGGCATGGCCCGTCCCGGCGGGGTACTCGCCGTCTTCGTGCGGACGGTTCGCTTTCGGTGCTCGGCGACCGACGCGTCGACGACCCTTGCAGCTGGATGCTCGTCAGGCCGGACCGCGTGCGACCTCCAGCTTTTGGACCTTGTCGAGGAGGCCATTCAGCGCATCGTCCTGCTCCTTGAGGTGGCCTGGATCTGCTCCGCCTCGTGGAACGTTGCCTCAGCGTCCTTGTACGTCATCTCGGCACGCTTGTCGGAAGCGCGCGAGGAGATGTTCTGGCCGACCATGATCACCGACAGGAGGACGAGCTGGATGAACGTCTGGCTGATCCACTGGACGAGTTGGAGCGGGTCGCCCGACTTGAGTGCCGAGGGCAGGGCGACGAGCGCGAGGACGGCGAAGGCGTACGCGCACCACATCGTCCCGACCACCGTGGTGACGATAAGCGCGACCTTGCCGTTGAAGCCGACATGCTCGTCGGCGGTCTTGGGTGGACCGGCCTTCTTGCGTTCGGCGATCCGTGGATGCGGCTTGTGGACGAACTGGAT
>JALZAF010000195.1 GCA_030948505.1 Chloroflexota bacterium | reverse complement strand
GCGAAGAACATGACCTCGGAGGTGAGGAACAGGATCATCCCGAGGATCGGGTTGCTGATCCCGCCCCGCGCGTCGTGGGCCAGGCCGGACACGGCGCTGTGCTCGGTGGCGACGAGGGCGTGGCTGTCGGCGGTCACGGTCGTCCTCGGCTCATCAATGAGTTGGCTGCGCGGCTTGGCCGGCAGGCCGCACCGCCACCGGCTTGGTTCCGTGGCGCAGGTCGAACAGCGGCCGCTCGGAGCGGATCTCGGGCAGGCGGTCGAAGTTGTAGGGCGGCGGCGGCGAGCTGGTCGCCCACTCGAGCGTGTTGCCGCCCCACGGGTCGTCCCCGGCAGGTTCGCCGCCGCGCAGCGACACGGCCACGTTCAGCAGCCACGGGATCATGCTGGCGGCGATGGTGAAGCCGCCGATCGAGGCGGCCAGGTTCAGCTCGTTCCAGCCGGCGGTCGAGGCGTAGTCGGCGATCCGGCGGGGCATGCCCTGCAGGCCCAGCATGTGCATCGGGAAGAAGGTCAGGTTGAAACCGATGAACATCAGCACGAACTGGACCTTGCCGAGGTCCTCGCGCAGCATCCGGCCGGTCATCTTGGGGAACCAGTAGTAGAAGCCGGCGAAGAGGCCGAAGACGGACCCGCCGAAGAGCACGTAGTGGAGGTGGGCAACCACCCAGTAGGTGTCATGCAGGGCGAAGTCGACCGGCACGGAGGCGCTGAACGCACCGTTGATGCCGCCGATGAGGAACATGCTCAGGAAGCCCAGGGCGAATAGCAGCGGCGTTGACAACGTCAGCTTGCCGCGCCACAGGGTGAAGATCCAGTTGAACATCTTGACCCCGGTCGGGACGGCGATCAGGAACGTCATCAGGCTGAAGAACGGCAGGAAGACCGAACCGGTCGTGAACATGTGGTGCGCCCAAACGGAGAAGCCGAGGGCACCGATCGCCGCCGTGGCGAAGACGAACGCCTTGTAGCCGAACAGCGGCTTGCGGCTGAAGACCGGCAAGATCTCGCTGATCATGCCCATCGCCGGCAGGACCATCACGTAGACGGCCGGGTGCGAGTAGAACCAGAACACGTTCTGCCACAGGATCGCGCTGCCGCCCGTCGCGGGGTCGAAGAAGTGGCCGCCGTAGTTGCGGTCGATGAACAGCATGACCAGGGCACCGGTGAAGACGGGCGTTGCCATCAGCACCAGCACGCTGGTCACCATCATCGTCCAGACCAGGATCGGCATCCTGAACAGGGTCATCCCGGGCGCCCGCATCTTGAAAATCGTGACCAGGAAGTTGACCGCTCCCAGGATCGACGCCGTGCCGATCAGCATCAGGCCGGTGAGCCAGAGATCCTCACCCGAGCCCTGCATCCCGAGTGGGCGGTCCTGCGCCAGGGGGCTGTAGCTCGTCCAGCCGGCCGCCGCGGCGCCGCCGGTCAGGAAGCCGCTGAACATCAGGATCCCGCCCAGCGGCAGGAGCCAGAACGACAGCGCGTTGATCCGCGGGAACGCCATGTCCGGGGCGCCGATCTGGAGCGGCACGACGTAGTTCCCGAAGCCCGCCAGGACCGGGATGATGAACAGGAAGATCATCGCCGTGCCGTGCATCGTGAACAGCTGGTTGTAGACGCCCTCATCCTTGACGAACTGCAGGCCCGGGAAGGCGAGCTCGGTTCGGACGCCCATGGCGAGCAGGCCGGCGATCAGGAAGAACAGGAACGAGTTGACGATGTAGAGGATCCCGATCTTCTTGTGGTCGGTGGTCGTCAGCCACTCGTACAGGCCGCTCCGGTAGGCGGAGGCAGCGGGCGTCAGCGCGGTGGTCGCCATCGGAGCTCCTTACTTGACCGTCAGCTCGCCGGTCATCTGGACCGGGTGGAAGGTGCAGATGAACTTGTAGGTGCCCGCCTTGAGCGGCGGCACATTGTCCGTCGACTGGCCGGGACCCTTGACGTCGGTACCGTTGAAGAGGAGGGCACCTGTCGCATCCTCGATCGCGAAGTCGTGGGTGATGGCGGCATCCTGATTGTCGAAGGCGACCGCGAACGGCTTGTCGGCCGGTGCCTCGAACGTGGTCGGCGCGAACGCGATGTTCTTGGCCACGAGGTTGAGTGTTGCCGCCGGCGGGGGTGCGCTGCCGGTCGGTGGCGGTGACGCCTTGGCAGCGTCGATCTTCTTCTTCAGCCAGGCGTCGTAGTCGGCCGAAGTCAGGGCATGGACCTCGAAGATCATCGTCCGGTGGCCGATCCCGCAAAGCTCGGCGCACTGCCCGCGGAACGTCTGACCCGCGTTGACCTCGTCCACCTTGAAGTCGAACTTGTTGATGATGCCGGGAACGACGTCGCGCTTGAACAGGAACTGCGGGACGTAGAAGGCGTGGATGACGTCGGGGCTCTCGAGCGACAGCTGGACGTTGCGTCCGACCGGCACGGTCAGCCCGCCCTCCTGGCCGGTCGGCACGAGCTGGGTGAACTCCTCGGTCTGGCCGTCGTCGGCGAGGTAAACGAAGCTCCATTGGAACTGGCCCGCGACCGCGCGGATATGGAGGTCCGGCTTGGCCGATACGGCGTCCACGGAATTGAGGGTCTGCCACGAAACGAAGAACAGGAAGCCCACGATGATCGTCGGGATGAGCGTCCACGCGATCTCGGCCACGTTGTTGCCGTGAATCTGCGGCGGCAGCTCGATGTCGTCCGGCTTGCGCCGGTAGCGGACAACCGACCACACGATCAGCCCTTCGACAACGAAGAAGATCGCGGCGGCAATCCAGAACACGATGTCGTACAGGGTCCGGATCTCCCGTCCCTGCGCGGTCACCGCGCGCGGCGGGAACATGCTGCCGACCAGGCCGTTGACTGCGCCGATCGGGTCGACCCCCCGGGCAAAGGCGACGGCGAGCAGGGCTGCGGCAACGACGACGATGAGCCCGGCAGCGATCGCGCCGCCCGAGAGCCGCGTCCGGGTGCTACTCGACATCGAGTGTCCTCGTGTGGATGCAGGCGATCCGGGGCCCGGGACGCGGGGCCTCCGAGGAGACGAGGTGATGCGGCTCACCGGTCGGGCAAACCGGCGCTCATGATACCCGCTCGTTCGACGGCTGGGCGCGCCGTGGGACCGGGCGTTCCGCCCGGGCTTTGGGAGATTGCCAGCTCATCGCGGCGGTTGGGCCGACAATGGCGCCGATGAGCTGGTGCGGCTTGCGATCGGCGGTCCTGCGGGCGCTGGCGTTGCGGGTGCTGGCGTTGCCAGCCGCCCTCCTGACGTCGCTGCTCGGAGCATCGACCGTCGCCGCACACGGCGTGGTGACGGAGGGACCACCCACGCCCGCTGGCCTGGTCTTCGGCTGGACCTTCGAGCCGGCCATCGTCATCCCCCTCGTCGCAGCTGCCTTCGCCTGGCGAGTGGCGGTCCGCCGCGTCGATGCGGCGCATCCCGCCAACCCAGTGCCGAGGGCACGGAGCGTGGCCTTCTACGGGGCCTTGCTCGCGGTCGCGGTCGCCCTGAACTCGGGCATCGAGCGCTATGACACCGTCCTCTTCTCCGTTCACATGGCCCAGCACCTGTTGCTGACGCTGGTGGCGGCGCCCCTGTTCGTCCTGTCCGCCCCGATCACGCTCCTGCTGCGCCTCGCCAGCCCCGAGACGCGGCAGCGCCGGATCCTGCCGGTTCTCCACAGTCGCGTGCTGCGGGCGCTGTCCTTCCCGGTCGTCGCCTGGGTGCTGTTCGCCGGTGTGATGTGGGGCACGCACTTCTCGCCCGTCTTCGATCGCGCACTGGAGGACCCACTCATTCACGATCTCGAGCACGTCGCCTACCTGGCCGCCGGGGTGCTCTTCTGGTGGCCTGCCATCGGGCTGGACCCGGCCCCGTGGCGGATGAGCCATCCCGTACGGGCCCTGTACGTGCTCATGCAGATGCCGCAGAACACGTTCCTCGCGGTTGCCGTCCTCAACGCGGAGCAGCCGCTGTACGCGCACTACGCGACGCTCGTTCGATCCTGGGGACCGAGCCCCGTGATCGACCAGCAGATTGCAGCCAGCGAGATGTGGCTGTTCGGGGACCTGGGGTTTCTGGTCGCGATTCTCGGGCTCGTTTACGCCTGGATGCGGCACGAGGAACGGGTGACTGTACAGGCGGACCGCCGAGCGGACGTCGCGCTGGCCGCGATCCGCGACCGCGAGGCGGTCCTCGCCGACCGGCTGGCCGAACGGCGGGCAGGCCGAGGGGGCTCCTAGCGCGGTCGCAGGTACTCGCGGTAGCGCTCGGGGTCCACGTTCCCGCCGCTGACAACGGCCACGACGTCTCCCCCAAGCCCCACGATGCCGGCCTCCGAAGCCCGAAAGCGCAGCGCGGCGACCGACAGCGCTCCCGACGGCTCCGCCACCAGCCGGCTCTCTTCGGCCGCCAGCCGAACTCCGGCCACGATCTCGTCCTCCGACACGGTCACAATGACGTCGAGCAGCGCGCGGAGATGGGCGAAGTTGCGCTGCCCGATGGCCGTGGTCCGGGTGCCGTCGGCAATGGTTCGGCTGACATCGTCGCTGGACCAGGCCACGATCCGCCCGGGGGCGAGCGAGGCGCGGGCGTCGGCCGCCAGCTCCGGCTCGACGCCGACGATTCGAGCCGACGGCCGCAGCGCGCGGACGGCCGCCGCGACGCCGCTGGCCAACCCGCCACCGCCGATCGGGACGAGGACCGCCGCCAGCTCCGGGAGGGCCTCCGCGATTTCGAGCCCGACCGTCCCCTGGCCGGCAATGATCCGGTCGTCGTCGTAGGGCGGGATGATGGCGAGGCCGCGCTTCGCAGCGAGGCCCTCGGCGGCGCTCTGCCGCTCATCGCTCGACGGGCCCACCCACACGATCTCCGCTCCGTCGGCGGCGATGCGGGCCGACTTGATGGCAGGTGCCCCCTGCGGCATGACCACCACCGCCGGTACTCCGAGCAGCCGCGCGGCGCGGGCCACGCCCTGGCCGTGGTTGCCGGACGAATAGGTGATGACCCCACGGGCACGCTGGTCGCCGGTCAACGATGCCACCGCCACGTAGGCGCCCCGGATCTTGAATGCGCCGATGGGCTGGAGAGATTCCGCCTTCAGGAACTGCCGTGCGTCGGGCGGCCCGAACGGCACCAAAGGCGACTTGGTGGCGATGCCGTCGAGCAACCGCGCGGCTGCCCGGATGCGGTCGATGCCGACGAGCGGCGCTGGGCGCTCCTCGTCGCCGGGCGCTGTCGGCAGCTTGGCGGCTCTCGTCATCGGCGGCCGCGATCGACGAGGCGCTGGCATTCGATGCAGTGGCCCGCCCATGGGAGTGCCTGCAGACGTTCCACGGCGATCGGCTTGCCGCAGCGG
>JALZAF010000154.1 GCA_030948505.1 Chloroflexota bacterium | reverse complement strand
GCATACTGCGGCCCAGTCGCCGCCTGCCCGCGGCGCCGGGAGGGAGCTCGTTGGACGCACGCATCCTGCTGGTCGAGGACGACCCCTCGATCCGCGAAGTGACCGCCATCGGCCTGCGCAACGCCGGCTTCGGCGTGACCGTGGCCGGCGACGGCGTCGAGGGCCTGGAGCGGTTCCGGGCCGAGCCGTTCGACCTCGTCCTGCTGGACATCATGCTGCCGCGGACGGACGGCCTCGAGGTCTGCCGGGCGATCAGGAAAACCTCGACGGTGCCGGTCGTCATGCTGACGGCGCGGGGCGACACGATTGACGTCGTGGTCGGCCTCGAGGCCGGCGCGGATGACTACGTCAAGAAGCCGTTTGAGGTGCCGGAGCTGGTCGCCCGCGTCAGGGCCGCTCTCCGCCGCGCCGCGCGCGTCCCGGACGAGGACGCTGCGCTGCGCCTCGGGCCGCTGGCCGTCGACGTCGCCGGGCGGACCGTCGAACGCGACGGACAAGAGATCCCGCTTACCCGCACGGAGTTCGACCTCCTCGCGGAGCTGGCTCGCCGGCCCGGACAGGTGCTGACCCGCGACGTCCTGCTCGACCGCGTGTGGGGCTACGACTACCTTGGCGACTCGCGCCTGGTCGACGTCGCGATCCAGCGCCTGCGGGCGAAGGTCGAGACGGACCCCGCCAACCCGGAGCTGCTGCTCACCGTCCGCGGCGCCGGCTACAAGGCCGCCCGCTGAGGGCCGGGGTGCTTGGAGTCCGGGCCCGGCTGACGGTCACCTTTGTCGCCCTGGTCGTGCTGACCGCGGCGGTCCTCGGCGTTGCGTCCTACGTGTTCGTCGACGGCTCGCTCCACCAGCGGCTGCGCGACGACGCGGAGAACCAAGCCCGTTTCGACCTGTCGGTCCTCGCGCCGGGGAAGGTTGGGCCGAACCCGACCAGGGACAAGGTCCTCTCGAGCGGCCTGCTCGACACCTTCCGCCAACGGGGCGGCGACCGGGAGACCATCGTCGACTTCGGCGACAGCAACCCGTTCTCATCGTCGATCCAGCTCGAGCCTCGCACCGCCCTCGCTGCCTTGGGCCCGCTGCACGCCGTCGTCGCCGCGAAGCAGCTCGGCTACCAGTGGACGACGCTCGGGGGCAAGCCGGTTCTCGTCGTCGCCGGCCCGATGCCGCCGTCCGGCCCGGCCTTCTACTTTGTCCACGATGCGAGCAGCATCGAGAACACCCTCGGGCTGCTGCGACTGGCACTGAGCGGCGGCGCCCTCGTACTGGCGATCCTGGCCTTGCTGGCGGCACGTGCCATCGCCCGCGGCGTGCTTGCGCCGGTCGAGGCGGCCGGCCGCGCCGCGGAGCGGATCGAACATGGCGACCTGTCGGCGCGCGTGCCGGTCACGTCGCGCGACGAGTTCGGGGCATGGGCGGCACGATTCAACCGGATGGCCGCGGCGCTCGACGACACCATCGGCCGGCTGCGCGATTCGCAGGCCCAGAATCGACAGTTCGTGGCCGACGTGTCGCATGAGCTCCGCACGCCCCTCGCGGCGCTCGTGGCCGAGGCCTCGATCCTGCGCGACCACCTCGAGGCGCTGCCGCAGGAGGCGCGCCGCACGGGCGAGCTGCTGGTGGGCGATGTCTCGCGGCTGCGCGTCCTGGTCGACGAGCTCATGGAGCTGTCGCGTTTCGACGCCGCCGCGGAGCAGGTCACGGCGGAGCCGGTCGATCTCGTCGAGCTGGTCCGGACGGTCGCCGGCGCCCGCCTCGCCGAGGCACACCTCGACCTGCCCCCGTGGCCCGTCGTGATCCCGACCGAACGCCGGCGGCTGGAGCGCATCCTCGGCAACCTGCTCGACAACGCGCGCGAGCACGCCGGCGGGGCCGGGGTGGAGATCGAGCTGCTGACGAGCGCGGACGAGGTCGTCCTGGTCGTGGCCGATCGCGGTCCGGGTGTGCCGGTGGATCGCCTTGGCCGGATCTTCGAGCGGTTCTACAAGGCGGACCCTTCCCGGCGATCCGGGAGCAGCGGCCTGGGGCTCGCGATCGCCGCCGAGCACGCGTCGCTCCTCGGTGGCAGCCTCAGTGCGTCGAACCGAGCCCAGGGAGGGCTGCGCATCGAGCTTCGGCTGCCTGTGACTGGATCGTTACCGGGCGGCGACGAGGCTGTGAGCGGCGGGTCCCAGAGTCTGCCTTCCACGACCCACGCCACGGAGCCCACCCAATGAACCGCTACCGCCTCCTGATCCCGACGATCGCCCTGAGCGCCGTCCTGGCCGCCTGCACGGCCGGCAGCGGGGCCCTGGGCACCGTCCCGCCGGCCCCGACCTCGTCTGCCCCGGCAGTCGACCAGGGCAGCCCCGACGTCCCGCCGGCGAGCCCGACGGCTTCGCCCTCGGCCGACGTGTCGGCAGCACCGAGCCCAACCGGCACCACGATCGTGCGGGCATACTTCTTCCTGGCCGGGCCGCCCGGCAGCGCCGGCCCGGTCCCCGTGCTGCGCGAGATCCCGGCCACGAAGGCAACCGCGACGGCGGCCATGACCGCGGTGCTGGCCGGTCCCAATAACGCAGAGCAGAGCGCCTCGATCTCGACGACCATCCCGGCCGGTACGCAGCTGCTGGACCTGACGGTCAAGAGCGGCGTCGCGACCGTCGACCTGTCGCGCGAATTCGAGTCCGGTGGCGGCAGTGCCTCCGTCCTGGGCCGGCTGGCCCAGGTGGTCTACACGCTGACCCAGTTCCCGACCGTCAAGTCGGTAGTCTTCGAGGTCGAAGGCCGGCCCGTGACGACCTTCAGCGGCCAGGGCGTCGTGCTGAGCGGTCCCGTGGGCCGCGCCGACTACAGCGACCTGCTGCCGGCGATCTTCGTCGACCGCCCGGCGTATGGCGCGGCGCTTGGCAACCCAGGTCGCGTGACGGGCAACGCGAATGTGTTCGAGGCGACGTTCAAGGTCCAGCTGCTCGATGCCGGCGGGAAGGTCCTCGTCGATCAGCAGGTCATGGCGACCTGCGGCAGCGGCTGTCGCGGGACGTTCGACACGACCCTCCACTACACGGTCACGAAGGGCCAGTACGGGACGCTGCGAGTGCTCGACCTGTCGGCCAAGGACGGCTCGCCGGAGAACGTGCGCGAGTGCGCGGTCTGGCTCACGCCGGCCGGCTGACGCTCCTCCATCTGAAACGCCCCGGGCCATCGCCCGGGGCGTTTCCATGTCGCGCGCTCGACCACCGCGATTCAATGCTTGGGCCGCGACAAGCGGCACTGCGGGCCCATAGACTCTCCCGATGCCGCAGCCGTGGGCCGCGCCTGAGCTGACCGCCCTCCGCCGCCTGCCGATGCATGCGGTGCCGCATGCGGATCGCCTTGACCTCGACGGGACATGGCGGTTCCAGCTGTTGCCCCGCCCCGATGCCGCCCCTGGGCCGGACTGGGCAGAGACGCCGGTACCCAGCCTCTGGACCATGCAGGGCTTCGCCGACAAGCCCCACTACACGAACGTCCAGATGCCGTTCGCGACGCTGCCGCCGGTCGTTCCCAAGAACAACCCCACGGGACTCTATGAGCGGCGGTTCGAACTCCCGGAGCGGTGGGCCGGCCGTCGGGTCGTTCTCCATGTGGGCGCGGCGGAGAGCGTCCTCATCGTTCGGGTCAACGACCGCGAAGTCGGGTTCAGCAAGGACTCTCACCTGGCCGCCGAGTTCGACGTCACCGACCATGTCACACCGGGCGCGAACACCGTCACCTTGCGCGTCGTGAAATGGTCCGACGCCACGTTTGTCGAGGACCAGGACCAGTGGTGGCACGGCGGCATCAGCCGATCGGTGTTCCTGTACGCCACCGGCCACACCCGCCTGGCCGACATTCGGGCGATTCCAGGGCTGGCCTCGGACGGCAGGACCGGCACCCTCGACCTTCGGGTCGACGTCGACTTCGCGGACGGCGAGCCGGAAGCTGACTGGACAGTCGAAGCCCGCCTGGAGGGCGTCAAGA
>JALZAF010000101.1 GCA_030948505.1 Chloroflexota bacterium | reverse complement strand
CCCCTGGCCGGCGCCATATCGTACCCATCGATGCTCCGAGTACGAAAGCACTGCGCAAGGCGCCCCACCGAACGCCGAGGGGTCTTCTTGTGTCACCTGGACGGGCCAAATATCGATGGGGGCGATTGACCGCCAATACGGGCTCGCCGCGGGATCCTTATCCGCGCGCCACCCGCCTCAGCATCGATGGGGGCGATTTGTCGAGGGTTTTGGCCCGCAGAGGCGGCCGCCCATCGTCGCGCTCGCCTCGCGTGTCAGACCGGCAGGGTCGCGATGTCCTGCCCGATGGCCTCGCGGTCGTCGGCCTCCGCGATGGTCGCGCAGGCCGCTTCGGCCCTGGCCTTCCAGTCGGCAGCCGCGCCCAGATCGCCCGAGACCGCGAGCGCTCGAGCCATCGCCTCGTACGCGGAGGAGAGGTCCCAGTCCTCGCGGTTCAGATTGGCCTCATTCAACTCGACGCAGCGGCGGGCGTGCCACAGCGCCGCCTCGCCACGGCCCAGCACCGCGTACACGCGCGAGCACTGCCACTCCCCGCGAGCCAGGTTGACGCCTTCGCCGACCTCGCCCCAGTGATAGCGGGAGGCATGCGCGGCATGGATCATCTCGTCGGTTTCCGCGGCCGTCCGGTCCGACTTCTCGAGCAGCGTCCAGGTGCGGTTGAACAGTCCGACCGAGAGGGCACGCCTGGTCGCCTCGTCGAGGTCCGGAGGGCCGGGTGGCTGGGACACGATGGGCTCCTTTTTCCGAGGGACTCAGGCGTTGTCCAGCTCGCGCGAGATGGCGCGCAGGATGAACCGCGCCGCCTCCGCGCTCTTGCCGCCAAGCTTCTGGCCCTCGTCCTGTTCCAGGGCGACCATCAGGTCGCGCAGCATGAGGTCCAGGTTCGGCGTCCGTTGCAGATCGCCCGCAGCGAGCGCCGTCTCCAGGCCCGTGACCGCCGCCCGCGCGTTGTCGACGGCGTGGCCCTTGGCCTCCATCAGCGCCCGGAACTGTGCCCGGGCCGCATCGGCGCGCGGGCCGCTCGAGCTCACGAGCGGCGGCTCACGAGCGGCGGCTCACGAGCAGCGGCTCACGAGCGGCGCTGCCCCGTGAGTGCCGGCCGGCGTCGCTCCCGGGCCACCGGCGCCTCCTTCGGCGCCTCCAGCGACGCAACCTCGGGCTCCGCCGGCGGGTTGCCGTTCCGCCTGATCCGCCCCTGGCGGGCTCGCCACTCCGGCTCCAGGATGCTCATCGTGATCTCGTCCCACCAGCGACCCTCGCGCCAGATCGCCTCGCGCGACCGGCCCTCGACCGTGAAACCGCAGCTGCGATAGGAGCGGATGGCGCGCTCGTTGAACTCGAACACGGACAGGGCGACACGATGGAGGTTCAGCGTGTCGAAGGCATGGCTCAACATCAACCGCGTGGCCTCGGTGCCGTAGCCGCTGCCCCAGGCCTCCTTCTCGCCGATGGTGATGTGGTACAGCGCGGAGCCGTTGTCGCCGTCGAGCTGGCTGAACGCGCAGGTGCCGATGAGCCGGTCGTCCGCCTTGACGTGCACCGCCAGCGCCAGCGAGTCCGGCCCCACGACGCGGGCAGTGAAGAACCGCTCGATCTCCTCGGGTCGCATCGGCCCGTCCTGGTAACGCGTCAGGCGCGCCACCTCGGGGTCCGTGTACCAGCGCTCGAAGGCGGCCAGGTTGCCGGGCACGTGCCGCTTCAGGACGACGCGGGTCCCATCGAGACGGTCGGTGAACCACGAGCGGCGAGGCATGGGAGGGTGACGGTATACCATCGCCGCCATGCGCCGCTGGAGCGAGTTGGCGGAGCGCGTCGCCGGCACGACCCGGACCTCCGAAAAGACCGCTCTGCTCGCCGACTACCTTCGCACCCTCAGCCCGTCCGAACTCCCGATCGCGGTGGTGTTCCTCACCGGCCGACCGTTCGCCGAAGCGGACCAACGCGCGACGGGCCTGGGCTGGGCGGCGATCTCGACCAGCGTCACCGCCCTGGCCGGAATTCCGCGCAGCGCGCTCGGCGAAGCCTACGATCGGTGGTCCGACCTGGGCCGCGCGGTCGAGGATGTCCTCACGGCCGCAGGCCATGCGCCGGACCCCGCCGTTTCGCCGTCGCTCGAGGAGGTGGCCGAGACGTACGCCGCGATCGAGGCTGCGTCCGGACCGGCCCGCAAGGCCGCTCTGCTGGGTTCCCTCCTCGAGCGCTGCGCTCCGCTGACCGCGAGGTACGTCGTCCGGATCCTGCCCGGCGAGCTGCGCATCGGGCTGCGAGAAGGGCTCGTCGAGGCGGCCATCGCCCGCGCCTTCGATCGTCCGCTAGAGGCTGTGAAGCAGGCGGGGATGCTCACCGGCGATATCGGCCGGATGGCCGAGCTGGCCCGCGACGACCGCCTGGCTGAGGCGTCCCTGGCCCTCTTCCATCCGATCAAGTTCATGCTCGCGTCGCCATCCGAGGATGCGGACGAGATCATGGCCCGCCTCGGGGCGCCGGTCTGGGTGGAGGACAAGTACGACGGCATCCGCGCCCAGCTGCACAAGGTGGGCCGCGAGGTGCGGCTGTATTCACGCGACCTGCATGACATCAGCGGCCAGTTTCCGGAGGTCGTCGAAGCGGCTCGCGACCTGGCCTGGGACGGCATCCTCGACGGCGAGGTCCTGGCCTATCGCGACCGCGCGGTCCTGCCGTTCCAGTCGCTCCAGGCCCGCCTCGGGCGCAAGTCGCCATCGGACGCGATCAAGTCGGAGATCCCGGTCATCTTCGTCGCCTTCGACGCGCTGGGCCTGGGCGCAGGTGGCGGCGCGCCGGTCGAGCCGCTGCTCCGGCTGCCGCTCCACGAGCGACGGGCGCGCCTCGATTCCCTCGCCTTGCCCTTGGCGGACGATGGCGGTGGGTTCGCCCTGTCCCACCTCGTCAGCGTCGACTCGGCTGCCGGGCTCGAAGAGGCGTTCGCCAACGCGCGCGGGCGTCGCAACGAGGGCCTCATGGTCAAGGATCCCCGAAGCGGCTACTCGCCGGGCCGGCGCGGTCTCGGCTGGCTGAAGATGAAGAAGGCCCTGGCAACCATCGACTGCGTGGTGGTGGGAGTCGAGGTTGGCCACGGCAAGCGCCACGGCGTGCTGAGCGACTACACGTTCGCCGTGCGCGACGAGGAGGGCGGCCGGCTGGTGACGATCGGCAAGGCCTACAGCGGCCTGACCGACGCGGAGATCGCCGAGATGACGGCCTGGTTCGAGGCCCACACCCTGCAGCGCTTCGGGCGCTACCGCCAGGTCGAGCCGACGGTCGTGGTCGAGGTCGCCTTCGACGTCATCGTCCGTTCCACCCGCCACCAGTCCGGCTTCTCGCTCCGCTTTCCCCGCATCGCCCAGCTCCGAACGGACAAGTCGGCCGACGAGATCGACACGCTCGACAACGTGCGGGCCCTCTACGCGGGACTCCAGGACGGAGCGGAGCACCTGGTGACCGCGGGGGCCAGGAAGTAGTACCGCCCGGCGGCCAGTAGTACCGGTAGCCCATTCGGACCCCTCCCCGGGCCCTTCCACGGCGGCTACTCTGCGGCCATGGCCAATGGTTTCACCGGCGATCAGCAGCACTTTGCGCTGACCCTGTTCACGGACGCGTACGTCATTCGAGGCCAGGTCGCCACCAGCCAGCGGCGCCTGACCGATGTGCTCAACCAGGCCGAGAACGAGTTCCTGGTCCTGACGGACGTCCTGCTTGACGAGTACGGCACGCGCTCGGTCGCCGTCAAGGCGGACTACGCCCAGGTCAACCTGGGGTCCGTGCTGTTTGCCGTCGGAGACGCCGCCGTCGACACCGCGGCGGACCTGCGTACGCCCAAGATCCCCGAGCAGGCTCTGATCTCGATCCCGCCGTTCAAGCTCGTCGGCCGGATCCACCTGATCCCGGAGCGCGACCTGCGCAGCGCCCTCGGGAGCCTGACCGGCCGGTTCATCCCGGTTACCGATGTGGCCTACTGGTCGGAGAGCGTGGGCGAGGGTCGCAAGACCGCCCCGATCGTGGCCTTCAACCGCTCGCGGGCCCAGATCCTTGCGCCGCATCGAGTCGTCGACCCGTGGGAGGGCATCGCCACCCGCGACGGTGCCTCCGGAGGGACCGCGACCTCGCCGGATGCCGAGCCCGTCGCCGGCGAGCGCGATGTGTGGGGCGTCCCCCGCGCCTGACGCTCAGCGCTCGACAGGAAGCTCGAGCCGCTCTCCCCATTCGGCCCATCCGCCGTCGTAGACCGCCACGTCCTCGTACCCCAGCAGCGTGAGGACGAAGGCCAGCTTGGCTGCGGAGACGCCCGAGCCGTCGTAGCACACCAGCCGGCGCGGCCGGCTCACGCCGGCCTTGCGGACCAGCTCCCGCAGCTCGTCACCGTCCCGCAAGCGCTGACTGACCGGCTGGGTCATGGCCGCGACCGGCAGATTCAGGGCACCTGGGATGTGACCCAGGCGCCGCGCATTGCCCTGTTGCCCGCGGTACTCGGCCGGTGCCCGGGCGTCGAGAAACGCGACCTCTTCCGAACCCAGCAGGCTGCGCACCTCGGTCGTCGTCAGCCGCATCCGCAACTGGGCGCGCGGGGTGAAGGCAGCCGGCACGGGCGGGACGTCGGCATTCGAGATGGGACGGGCCTCCTCGAGCCAGGCCGGGTAGCCGCCGTCGAGGATGCGCGCAGATTCGAGGCCATAGACGCGCAGGCTCCACCACGTCCGGGCGGCGTACAGGCTCAGCGTGTCGTCGTAGATCACGACGCTGGTCCCGTCGCCGACCCCGGCCCGGGCCAGCGCGCCCGCGACCTGCGCGGGGCCCGCCAGCAGGAACGCTTGCGCGATCTCGTCCGGATCGAGCAACTCGGCCGGCCAATCGAGGTGGACCGCGCCCGGGATATGGCCAAGCTGGAACGCCGCTCGTCCGGTCCCATCCGGCCGCCAGCGGACGTCGAGGATGCGCACCTCCGGCCGTCCGACCTGTTCCGCCAGCCACTCTGTTGATGCGAGCAGCTCGGGGCGGGTGAGCCGGATCATCGACCCGCCATGCGGGCTGGCTGGAGGGGCATCGTCGGTATCATACGGCCGTGGTCGCCCCGTTCATGCCGGACGACGAGAAGCTGGCGGCCGTACGGGCGGGGCTCCCTGCCGTCGGTGCCGGCATCTACCTGAACACCCCGGTCGCCGGGCCGCTGCCCGCAGAGACGGCGCATGCGATGGCCGACCTCGCGACGTGGGAGCTGACGACCGGCCGGGCCGCGCGCGACCGGATCGCCGAGGCCTGGGCCCGTGTCGACGAGGCGGGGGCGGCCATCGCGGCGATCCTGACCACCGACGTCGACGCGGTCACGCTGACCCACGGAGCCGGCGATGCCGTCCGCCTCGCGGCGGCCGCGGCGGGCGCCGAGCCTCTGTCGGTCGACGTGGGGACTGAAGCGGACGATCAAGCCATCCTGGCCGCGGTCGATCGGGCGGTCGTCCCCGGGACCGGGCTCGTCTCGATTCCTCACGTCCACCCCGGGACGGGTGCACGCTGGCCGGTGCGGGCCATTGCCGCCCTGGCTCACGAGCGGGGGGCGAAGGTCGTGGTCGACGGCTCGCAGGCGGCGGGGGCGATTCCCGTGCAGCTCGATGACCTGGGCGTGGACTTCTACGTCGTCGTCGGGTCCACCTGGCTGCTGGGGCCGGAGGGCCTGGGTGCCCTGGCCGTGTCGGGGCGACGATCGCCGCCGGCTGATCCAGACGAGCGCGATCCGGCGCCGTTCGACTTCCAGCTGCCCGCGGTCGTGGGACTCGCCCGCAGCTGTGGCTGGCTGTCCATGTACGTTGGCCTCGACTGGATCTACGGTCGGGCCGGCGAGTTGACCCGCCAGGCCGCCGATCGCCTCGGGGCCATCGACGGGGTCGAGCTGCTCACGCCGCTGGATCGGCTGGCCACGATCCTGTCGTTCCGCATCCGCGGCTGGTCCGCGGCGGATGCCCTGGAGGAGCTCGGTGCCCGCGCCTTCGTCCTTGCCTCGGCACTGCCCTCCGTGGACGCCATCCGGGTGGGGTTCGGCTTCTTCAACACCGCGGCGGAGATCGAGCGCATGGCCGAAACCGTGGAGCTCCTCGCCGCACACGGGCCGGCGAACCTTCCGCCCCGGCGGCGCCTGAGCGTGATCGGGCAGCCGTGACGGCGCCGCTTCCGTGACGGCGCCGCTTCCGTGACGGCGCCGCGCCCGTGACCCCGCCGCGCCCGTGACCCTGCCGCTTCCGTGACCCCGCCGCTTCCGTGACCCTGCCGCGTCGCCGTCCCGAGGTCGAGGTGCGCTGGCGCCAGTTCCGCCACGCGCCGCGGCCCGTGGTCAGGGCGGTCCTCAGCAGCCTGATCGTCGCCTCGATTGCGGGGCTGGGCTACCTGGCCTACGACGTCGCCCTGAGTCGCGGAGCGAGCCTGCCCGGCGGCGACCTGCGCCTGCTGTTTCTCGCCGCCGATGTGCTGCTCGTGCTGGTCAGCGGCAGTCTGGTGACGTACCTCGTCGTCCCTCAGCCCAGCGGCTCCGGGGCCCCCGGCAGGCGCAGCCCCTGGAGCGCTGCCCTTGGCCTGTTCGCCGCCGTGCCGATCTGCTACCTGGTCCTCGTCGTGGTCGTCCAGATTCTCAGGCCGCTTTTCGTTCCAGGCTGAGGGTCAACGCACGATCCCGCCGCTCGTGGTCGCCGGGAGGGGACCCGGAAGTACCATTCCCCCCGGTCCGGCATGTCGGAGATCATCTGGCTGCGCGGGGCCCCATCCCGCCGCGACCTAACTGGCTGCCGAGGTCCACGCTTGTCTACCGAAGAGCAGCATCTCGCTCTCCCCAAGCTCTATGGCGCTCCGGCCTACGCTCGCCCGCCCCGCAGCGAGGAGCCGAAGCCCCGTCCGTTCGATCCGGACGACCTGCCCATCGTCGTCCACCAGAACGACGATGAGCGCGACCTGTTCCAATCGCTGCCGGAGGAGGCCTTCAGGGCGGGCGGGCGATTCACCCTGGACGGCCTGCGCCGCAACACGACCGACCGGATGCCAAGCCTGCGCCCGATAGCATTCAGCCTGCGGGCCCTCGCCAGCCGCCTGTTCGGCGGCTCCTAGGCCGCGCTACCGGCACCGGCGGCCGCGTCCCTGGCGGGTGGCGGCCCAGACCGCCCTCCCTGGCGGACAGGTCGCCCGGGTGTAGCATCGGGCGTGCGGGGGAGTAGCTCAATCGGTTAGAGCGGCGGGCTTATATCCCGCTGGTTCCAGGTTCGAGTCCTGGCTCCCCTACCAGTTTTCCGAACCCACCTGGCTCGCGGGTAGGCGCGCCCGCGGGGGCCCGAGCGCTAGGCGGCGGCGGCCGGTGCGGCCGGAACGCCTCGGGGGATCGCCACGACGTCGCGCGGCGACACCTCGACCGGGGCGACCTCGAGCCGCGAGGCCGTGATGACCCTGGCCGCGGCCGAGCCGAGGAACAGCACCGCGTAGGCCGGGTAGCCGAGGCTCGCGGTTGCGGCGAGCAGGCCGGCCGCGGCGAATTGGGCGCCCGCCGACGTCGACGATGTGGCGGCCACGTAATGGGCCTGGTGGGCGATGGCCGCCGGCCCCTTCGACAGCCGAAGGATCCGTTCGCTCGAGGCCAGGCCGCTGGCCGAGTCGCCCGTCGCGCTCAGGACCGCGGCACCGATCAGCAGCAGGGCGGCCGCCGGGTTGCCGGGGAAGGCCAGGAGGCCGAGGCCCATGGCCACGGCCCGCACCGCGTGCGAGAAGCGCAGGACCTGGGACGAGGAACCGCGATCGAGCTTCGAGCTGACCACCGTCGACGCCACCAGCGACGCCAGTGTCGCCAGTGCCGAGAGAGCGACCGTGAAGCCGGGCGACAGGCCGAGGACGACGATGGCATAGATCGACAGCGGCGGCCCAAGACCGGCGCCGACCGCACCGATGACGCTAACCCGGATGAAGCGATCCAGGCCGGCCGGGCGGTCGGCTTTGACGCTCGCCCGGTCAGGGACGGTGACGCGTCCGGGGTGGGGGAGTCGCAGCAGCCCCCCGATCCCGACCACCGAAGCGAAGCCGGCCACGAGGAACGGGATGACGAACGGGGCGAGCAGGTTGGGATCGTGCAGCAGCAGGGCCGTTGGCGCGAGCAGCGCCGCCGCGGCGATGGCACCCACCGCGCCAGTCCGGGGCGACACGAAGCGCCGCTCCCGTTCGGGCAGCACGACGTGATACCAGGCCAGCAGATTGGATCCCGAGAGGGCGCCGATCGCTGCTGCGACGATCGAGATCGCCACGACTCCGGCCAGGGCCGCCTCGCGCGAGACCGCGCCGGTGGCAGCCAGGGCGACGATCCCGGCGTACCAGAAACCACGGGTGTCGCCGACGATCGCGACCAGCAAGGTCACGCCGCGCAGGTTGCCGTCTGTTCGCCGCAGCAGGCCGGGCATGACGAGCTGCGACAACGAGCCGAGCGAGGGCAGGATCGCCACCAGCAGGGCGAATGCCGGGGCGGCCCCGAGGGCCAGCAGGAGTGGCGTCGTCACCGCCCCGCCGGCCAGGGCACCTACCGTTCCCTGGCTGAATCCAACGGCGTGAAAGGCCCGGAAGCTGCCGCCCGCGAAGCGCCGCCAATCGCCCAGCCCCGCCTCGATGGCGTCGATTCGCTCGGCGCCGGCGGCACGAAAAGCACGGGCGGGGACCCTGGGGGTCAAGGATTCTCCGGGGGGGTGACGGACTCGCTCATCGTCGCGCCAGGCCGCGCGCGGGACCATCCCCCGCCGGGTCAGACTTGCCTCCCTCGATGGTCCCAAGCGGCTGTCGCGGGCGCGACGTAGGCATGTCGCCCAGGCGCAACGCGAGGCCCGAATCAGGGCCAAGCGCTCGCGCCCGCGAGTTGCCTCAGCCCAGCTCGCGCAGCTGCTCGATCAAGCGCTCGCGACGGCTGTCGTTGAGGCTCCGCTGGGGCGGCAGGCCGGCCAGCCAGGCAGGGATCTGGTCCGCGGTGATGACCGCGCAGTTGGGCGTTCGGCCAAGCGACGTGTCACGGGCGACCACCGCCGCGTAGACCTTGACCACGAAGTCCTGGTCGTCGTGGGCAAACCAGCGACGGACGCGCTCGGCATCGCGGGCCGCGCGCTCGAGCGGGTTCTCGAGGGCGATCCAGCGGCCTTCCCGCGTGCGCACCTCCCACGAGCCCCCGTGGCGGCGGCTCACGCCGGGCGGCGGCAGCTCCTCGAGGACCGCCGCGCCGAAGGGGCCGACGATGATCTCGGGGACGGTCCGGCCGTCGGGCAGGCGAGCCCGTGAGGCGACCACGTACTCCTCGCCCAGGACGCGCGCGAGGCGCGAGGCCGGCGTAGGTCGCGGCCGGGACGAGGCGACCGCGTCGAAGACGGTCACGATCCGGGCGAGGCCCACGATGATGAACGTGGCCGGCGCGATGAGCGCGAATGCCCAAGCCACCATCCCGAACAGGAGTTGTGTGGTGCCCGCGCGCCCCGTCGGGGTGAAATGCTCGATGAACGGTGTTGCCAGGGTGAGCCAGGCGATGGCCAGTCCGCCGACCAGGAGGATCGCACCGACGATGGTCCCGATGACGATCGCGCGGCGGGGCGGCGCGGAGGCGGGTCGGGGAGTAATGACCTGCATGAGCCGATGGTGTCCGGGGCGGTGCCGCCCGGCCAATGGCTAGTTCGACCTACGCTCGCGCCACCGACGGGACCACGGTCCGCTACGCACTGGCCCGCACTCCACAAGCGTCGTTGCGGCGCCGCACCGGCAGTCGAACGGAGGGGGGACGCCCGTACCATGGAAGCGTCCACACCGCGCCGACGATGCTCGCCATGACCGGGTGTTCTCTTGCCCGGCCCAGAGGCATTGTCCTTGTCCAGCACTCATTCCGGGGGGTCCCGTCGCCCCATCTGGAGGTCGCTCGGCGCCGCGGCCGCTGCCCTCCTCGTTATCCTGCTCGTCGCGCTGCCGGCGGCCGCTGAGTCTCACGGCTCCCAGCTGGCTGACGCAAGCGTTTCCCCACGGGCCGGGACGACCGCCACCAGCTTCACCTTCGCGGTCGGCTACCGTGTCGACGGGGCCCCGTCACCTCGGGTCTTCGTCCTGATCGACGGCGTCGCGCACTCGATGGCGTACGCTGGCGGAGACGCGTCCGGAACACGCATGCGCTTCACGTTTTCGACCCGGCTGCCTGCCGGCAGGCACGCGATCGCCTTCCGCGGCCAGACCGGCGCCGACCAGACGGACGAGATGGCCGGTGGAAGCGTCAGCGTCGACCTGGCCGCACCCGTTGCGAGGCCCACCCCGAAACCCACGCCGAAGGCGCCCCGGCCAGCACCCAAGCCGACACCGAAGACGCCATCTGAACCGGCGCATTCCTCGGGCGGCTCCGGCGGGAGCTCGTCAGGCGGCGGCGGGACGTCGCCCGGCAGTGGCCCGTCAGGCGGGGACGGCCCGTCAGCCGGTAGCGGCTCGGGCGGCACCGAGGCAGCCTTCAGCGGCGGGTTCGGCGGCGGCGCCTTCGGTAGTGGTGACCTCGTCGGCAACGCAGGCGCCGCGACCGACGGCAAGCCTGCCCGTTCGGCGCAGCAAGCCGCCAGCGGACCCGCTGGGGCGACCGGTACCTCCGGTGGCAGCGAGGCGGGACGCGGCTGGGGTGACCTGAGCCTCTATCTGCAGGCCCTCGGCATCGGGGGCTCCGGGCCCACCAGAGTCGGACTTCTCCCGTCGATCGTCGGTTCGGCCGGTGCGATGACCGTGGTGATGGCCTTCATGTTCTTCGGCAAGCGGCGTCGCGATGGCGACCCGCCCGAGCCCGACGAGGTCCTCGAGGCCGCCGCGGCCCGCGGCAGTGGCCGCGCTCCCGGCGGCGAGCTCGTGCCCGACAACACGTTCGTCATGCCCGGACTCCTGGATGCGGAGGCGGCGATGCCCCGCTGGCGGCGCCCCTCCCTGCTGGAGGCCCGCAAGATGGATCCCTTGCGAATGGTTGGCGTCGCCGCGCCGCAGTCCTTCCAGCATGGTGCCGTTGGGCCGCGCGATGGCCATGAGCGGCGGCTGATCCGGTACAGCGTGGTCTCACTGCTGGACACGCCGGATGAGCTGCATGCTCGGGAGATCGGCCACATCGGCCGGGGCGACGAAGTCCAGCTCCTTGACCGTTCGGGCAGCTACTGGCGAGTGTTGTGCCCCGATGGTCGCGAGGGCTGGATCCACAAGATGACCCTCGGCGAGGTCGTCGGCGAGCCGCCGGCTCCCAACGCCCGCGACACGTGGGCGACTTCCTCGGTCGACATCGATGACGTCGACAGCGACGTTCTGACGGCCTTCATGGCCGCCCGCGGCCGGGCCTGAACGTCGGGCGGATGGCGGCCTGTTTACCGCCGACCGTCTTCCCTGCGCATGACCAGAATGTGCTGGTGGGCGATGTTCGGGACGAACACCTTCGGATAGCCGTACGGGCGCAGGCGCGTCCCGGCCTGGTACCAGATGAGGTCGCCCTTCGCCACGAAGCCAACCGACGTCGCCCGCGCCGCCAGGTCGGCCGCGGTGAAGATGTAGCGGCCGCCCTGGTAAGCGTCGCGGGCGATGAGCGCCAGGTAGCGGCCGTCGCGCAGGACCCGCCGCAGCTCGGCCAGGACGTCGGTCATGCGGTCGAGGAAGGTCGCGTAGTCGGGGGCGTTGGCGAGATCAGCCGGATCGTCGGTCACCATCGCGTAGTCGGTGCGGCGGTTGGCGTGGCGTTCGGCCAGCGGGCCGCCGGCCATCGTCAGCGGCAGCTGGACGTTGTAGGGCGGGTCGGTCGCCACGAAGTCGACGGACGCGTCGGCCAGGGTTGGCAGCACGGACAACGCGTCGCCGACGCGCATCTCCACGCCCGACGGGTCCAGGGTCCGACTTCCGCCGGGGTCCGCCTGGCCGAGGTCGGCCAGCTCGGGGCCGAGGCCGTCGCGCTCGGCCAGTGCCTCGCCGACGACGGCGTCGAAGGTTTCGGCCCAGCGCGCCGATAGCTCGATGCCGAGCGCGCGCCGGGGCGTTCTGGCGATGGCCGCTCCCAGGAGGGTGCCGCCGACGCCGGCGAAGGGATCGAGGACGAGCTCTCCGCCGCGGCTGAAGAACTCGATCAGCCGGGCCATCAGGCGCGGCGGCTTGTTCGCCCCGTGCCGTTTCCGCAGGTTGTGCCCCAGCTCGGACGGGTAGGCGGTCGACCAGACGGACTTCGTGAAGTAGAGCCACTCCTCGCCTGGCAGCTCGTTGAGCTCGTTGGCCGGGTGGGGCGGGCGGCGAACAGCCATCGTCGCCAGCCTAGCCCACTCGGGTCGGCCCGCGAGCCCCCCGCCGTTCCCAGCGAAATCGTGGGAACGGTGTTGGTCGGCGGGGGAGCGCGGCCTAGAATTGGCCATGCCCCCGAGGTTCACGAGCGCGCGCTTCGTCGGGCGCGAGTCGGCGTTCGTCCGGCTTGCCGCCAGCCTCGACGCGGCTGCCGCCGGGCGCGCCTCGACGATGTTGATCGCGGCGAGCGGCGGAATGGGTACCTCGCGCCTCCTGTCGGAGGCGACTGCCCGACTGGCCGCCCTGCCCGAGCCGTTCCTCGTGCTGCGCGGTCGCGCCCTGCCCATCGGCGCCGACGAGCCGTACGCGCCCGTGCTGCGCGCACTGGGACCGCTCCTCACAAGCCTCCCTGACAAGGAGCTCCTCCACGTCCTGGGCACGAGCGGCGAGGACCTGGTGAGGTTGCTGCCGGCGCTGGCCGGCCGGCCGGCTGTGCGCGACGCACTGCCGGCCAGGCCCAGCGTGACCTCGCCAGAGCGACGCCAGGCGCGGGTCATGGAAGCCGTCCTCGGCGTGCTGGGTCGGGTTGCGGCCCGCCGACCCGTGGCGCTGATCGTCGAGGACCTGCACCATGCCGATGCCGCCAGCCGGGCCCTCGTCGCCTTCCTCGGCCGGATCGCGCGCCATCAGCGGCTGGCCCTCCTCGCCACGTACCAGCCGGACGAGCTGACGCGCTCCCACCCCCTGACCGCCGAGCTGGGCCGCATGGCGGACTCGCCGCGGCCGCCAGGCCGGCTCGAGCTGGGGCCGCTCGGACGCGACGACATCGCTGCCCTGATGGAAGGCATCGATGGCGAGCGGCCGTCCGCATCGGCGCTCGTCCTCGTGACGGAGCGGTCTGGCGGCAGCCCGCTCGTGGCGGAGGAGCTGATCGCCGCCCGGCGCGAGCTGTCCAGCGCTTCGCTCACGGGCGCGCTGGAGGACGTCGTGATCGCCCGGCTGGCGCTTCGAAGCCCCGAATGCCGGCGCGTCCTGCGCCTCCTCGCCTCTGCCGGTCGACCGTTGCCGCACCCTCAACTGGCGGAGGTGGCTGCCGCCTTTGAGGCCGCGGCCGTAGGCCACCCGCCGCGCTCGGCTGGCCCCCATCGCCACGCGGGCGGGGCCCTCGAGGCGGACCTGCAGGCCGGTGTCGAGGAGGGCATCGAGCACGGCTTCCTGGTCGAGGACGCCGACGGCATCGACTTCCGCCACGAGCTCATCGGCCGGGCGGTCGAGGCGGACCTCCTGCCGCTGCAGCGCGTCCGCCACCATGCCGCGTTGGCGATCGGCCTGGCCGCGTCCCCCGTCGCAGCGACGGCCCACTGGCTCGAGGCCCGCGTGCCCAGCCGCGCCCGGGCGGCTGCATTGGAGGCGGCGGAGCGAGCGGAGCGGATGCACGCCCCGCAGGACGAGCTGCGCCTGCTCGAGCTGGCCATCTCCCTGTCGGAGGCGCTCCCGCCGGAGGGCGCCCCCGGCTCGTCGCTGACCGAGCTTCACGCTCGCGCCGGCGAGGCGGCGTTTGCCGCGGGCCGGCCGCCCCGTGCCGTCGCCTTCGCCGAGGCGGCGATCGCCGGGTTGCACCCGCGGCGCGACCGCCTGCGGCTCGCCCTCCTGTACGACCGCCTGGGGCGCTATCACCGCAGCGCTGGCGACCAGGAGGGAGCGATCGCCGCTCACCGTCACGCCGTCGAGCTCGTCCCGCCCGGACCGTCGCCGGAACGAGCGACGGTCCTCGCCTCGCTGGCCCAGGTGCGCATGCTGGATGGCACGTTCTCGGAAGCGGAGCGCTACGCCGCCGAGGCGATCCAGGTCGCCCGCGCCTGCGGCGCGGCCTCCCGCGCCCAGGAGGCACATGCGACGACCACCCTGGGCGTGTCGCTCGGCTGGAGCGACGACCCGGAGGCCGGGGTGGCGCTGCTGCGCGACGCCCAGTCGATGGCGGAGGAGCTCGGCGAGGTCGACGAGCTGTTCCGGGTCTACGCGAACCTCACCACGGTGCTCGACCTGGTCGGCCGCCGGACCGAGGCGGTCGACGTGGCCTATGCGGGCATCGAAGCCGCGCGGCGGGCCGGGCTGGAGGCCGTCTACGGCAACTTCCTGCGAGGCAACGCCGCCGAGTCGCTGTTCCTGCTGGGGCGCTGGATCGAATCGCGAGCGCTATCCGCCACAGCGCTCGAGTGGAGTCCGGCCGGGGTGGCGTTCGTCAATTCGGTCGTCAACCTGGCCATCGTCGAGATCGAGACCGGCGCCGGCGAGTTCGCCGGCCACCTGCTCGGCCAGCTCCTCCTCGAGCTGGAGACGGTCCGTGACTCGCAGCACGCCGTGCCCGTCTATCGCGCGGCGGCGTCGTTCGCCCTGTGGCGCGGAGACCTGGTCGACGCCCGACGGGCGGCCGACCGGGGCTGGCTGCTGGTGCGCGAGACAGAGGACTGGGTCCTGGCCGCGAAGATGGCCGCCACGGTCGCGGAGGTCGATGCCGCGGCCACGGCGGAGGCAGCCCAGCGCCGCGACCTGGCGGGAGTCGCCACGGCCCGCGAGCGGGTCGCTGCGGTCCTCGCCCACGCCGAGGCGGTGGTGCGCGATTCCGGCGTGCCGCCGTCGATCGGCTCGCGGCGCGAAGCCGACGCCTACCTTGGTACGGCCCAGGCGTACCGCCGCCGCGTCGACGGCGGCGACGACCCGACGACGTGGGCCGCGCTGGCCACCGTCTGGTCCGCCCAGGGCAATCCGTACGAGAAGGCCCGCGCGCGGTGGCGCCAGGCCGAGGCACTGCTGTCCTCGCAGGCGAACCGGGCGGGTCGTGCGCGCGCTCGGACGCCGCTGACCGAGGCCGCCACCATCGCCCTCGAGCTGGGCGCCCGACCGCTCCTCCGCGAGCTGCACGACCTTGCCCGTCGCGCGCGGCTGTCGCTGCCGGCGGGTGTCGAGGCCGTCGTCGATGCGGATCGTGCCGCCCTCGCGGGGGCCGGCGGCAACGGCCACGGGACCCTCGAGCAGCCCGTGGGCGGCGGCGGCGGATCCTCCGTCCTGATGCGGGGCCTGGTGGGGGAGCCGGCCGCCGCCCGGCGCGACACGTTCGGTCTCTCGGGCCGGGAGCGCGAAGTGCTCGGCTTGATCGCCGAAGGCCGCACCAACCGCGAGATCGGGGAGCGCCTGTTCATCAGCCAGAAGACCGTCGGCGTCCACGTCGGCAACATCCTCGCCAAGCTGGGCGTGTCGGGACGTGTAGAGGCCGCGGCGGTGGCAATTCGGCTGGAGCTGACTGGACGGCGCCAGGGCTAGAGGCTGTTGGCGTCGTCAGGATCTGTCGGCGTCGTCTGGATCAGGATCCGCCGACCCCCGGACAGCGCGAGACCCGGACGGAGGAGGCTGTCCGGGTCTCGTGAGGTATAAGCGAAGGCGGTTCCCCGCGCCGGGTCAGCCCCAGCGGCGACCGGCGGCGAGGCTCAGGGCCAGGCTCAGGAGCGCGACCACGACCACCGCGAGCGGCGCAATGGCCAGAGCGATGTCCCTGACACGGGCGCTGAACTGGGCAAGCATCTGGGCCTCTCCCAAGTGATGGCTCGGCGCGCACCTGCGCCCCGAGTCAAGGGAGGGTGAGGCTACCCGCTCGAACGTCACCCGGACAATCCGGACGATGGTACTAGGGGGTACTGGTGCCTCGGCTCACGCCTGGCGGACACACACATGGGCAGCCACGGACCATCGGCGCTAGATTCAGGCAAATCCCCCGCCCTTCAAATCCACTCGAGGTCCCCACGAATGCGCCCTGCCCGGCTCGCCCTCGCCCTCGCCTCCATCTTCGCTCTCGCCGCCTGCCAGAGTGGCGGGAGTGCAGCCTGGACCTACGCACCGGCTCCGTCGGCGACGCCCGGGCCGTCGGCATCGGCCGCGGCCTCCGGAGGGGCCTCGGCGCCCGCATCGGCCGCCCCGTCGGGTTCGGTCGCGCCGGGCTCGGCGGCTCCGTCGGGTGCCGTCAGCGGAGCCACCGTCACGGTCGTCGCGACCAGTCCGGCCAAGTTCGACACGCCGGACCTCACCGCCCCGGCCAATAAGCCGTTCACGCTCGTGTTCAACAACCAGGACGCGAGCAGTCCGCACAACGTGGTGATCGTGAACCCGGATGGCTCCAAGGTGAGCATGGGTGACACGGCGTTCTTCACCGGACCGGCCAAGCGCATGTACCAGGTCCCGGCGCTGGCGCCGGGGGCCTATCCGTTCCACTGCGAGGTCCATCCGAACACGATGAAGGGCACCCTCACCGTCAAGTAGATCGCGGCCACCAGGTCGCGGCTCTGGAGCCGGCCGATGGGCGAGCAGCTCTGCTACGTCGACGCCTACGCGCATTCGGTGGAGGCACGGGTCACCGCCCTCGAGGATGGCGTCGGCTCGTCGCTGGTGGTGCTTGATCGGACGGTTTTCTATCCTGGTGGTGGTGGCCAGCCGGCCGATCGAGGGACGCTGCTTCGGACGGCTGATGGGTCTCGATGGACTGTCGTCTCGGCCCGCAAGGTGAGCGGCGAGATCGGCCACGAGCTGGAGTCGGGCAGTGAGCCGCCGGCGGTTGGCGACCGGGTCACGGTGGAGCTCGACCGGGCCCGGCGGCTGGCCCTGATGCGGACCCACACCGCACTGCACGCGCTGTGCGGCGTGGTCTGGCGCGACTACGGGGCGCTCGTGACGGGCGGCAACATGGAGCCGGGCGCCGGCCGCATGGACTTCGAGTTCGACCGGATGAGCGGCGACCTGGTCGGCCGCATCGAGGAGACGGTCAACGCGGAGCTGGCCGCGGCCCGCAACGTGCGGGTGAATCTCCTGCCGCGGGACCAGGCCTTCGCCATCCCCGACCTGATCCGGACCAAGGTGAACCTCCTGCCGCCCGGGATCGAGCAGATCAGAACGATCGAGATCGTCGGCCTCGACCTGCAGGCGGACGGCGGGACGCACGTCGCCAACACTCGCGAGGTGGGCGGGATCCACGTAACCGGCTACGAGTCGAAGGGCCGCATCAACAAGCGAATCCGTATCGAGCTCGTCGACCCGGCCTGAGATCGCGACGGACGGTAGGGTCAGTGCGCCCGGATTCAGGCAGAGAAAAGGAAGGCGGCCGAACCGTTGCCGGTCCGGCCGTCCCTCATCTCCCCGGAGGAGCTACTGCCTGGCGAAATAGACGTTTGGGTCGTTGCGGCCCTGCGGCCACAGGAAGTTCGTGACCCTGTCGCGGTTGTCGCCCCAGGCGAAGTACTGGCGGCTGCCATCGCTGACGTTGGCGATGTAGTCGCCCATGTAGCCGAAGGCGATGACCGGGTCGAACTGGGGGAGCGTGAGGACGCCCGGGAAGGAAGTGGTCGTCACCGTCCGGGAGCTGAAGTTGCTGCCGTTCGAGGAGTTCCTGACGACGGTGTCGAGAGTGTTGTTGCTGTTGCGGCGGTAGTACAAGAGATGCAGGCCGGCGCCGTCGGAGCTCAGAGCCGGCTGGATTTCGTCATTCGAGCCGTTCGTCGCCCAGCTCGACGTCCACGTTCCACCGCCGTTGGTGGACTTCGCCAGGCGGATATGGCTGTGGCCGCTGCTGCCCTCGTTCCAGGCAGCGAACAGGTTGTTCCCGAGCAGGGCCAGGACCGGGAACTCGATCGTCCGGACGATCAGGCCGGGTCCAAGCTCCATGTAGCCGAAGTCGAAGGCCGGGTTGATCGTGGCGATCTGGACCCGCGAGCCGAAGGTCTGTCCGCCATCGGTCGACTTGAAGATCGACTCGTCGATGGTCACCGTGCCCGTGCCGTCACACAGGGGATCGTTGACGTTGAACCGCTCGGCGGCAACGTAGAGCGTGCCGTTTCTGGCGTCGACCAGCGGCATCGCCCCGATGTACTGCACGAACGAGCAGCTCGTGTCGCTCGCCACGAACTTGTCTGCGTAGGTGATCTGGTAGCTGGCGCCGCCGTCCGTCGACCGAGCCACCGGCAGGCCGTTGAAGCAGGAGACGGCATCGCATGCCATGTCGTCCCAGGCGATATAGATGTTGTCGCGCGACTTGGTCACCGGATCCGGGCCGACGGCCAGGGCATCCTTGTCGCCGAAGTAGAAGAAACCATCCGTCGGGGAGGCGATCACCGGCACGGAAAAGGTCGCACCGCCGTTGGTCGACTTGGCGACGCCGACGTGGAGATTGCCGGTGAATCCGTCGATCGTGAGCGTCGAGTAGTAAAAGTTGCCGGCCCGGTCCGCCCCGAGCCAGGGGTCACCAAGGTTGATGAATGACTGTCTGTTGGGGATGGTTCCGCCATCGGTCCAGGTGGACCCGCCATTGCTCGAATACGCGTAGGCCGTCAGGTTGGAGCCGGCCGTCAGGAACGGCTGAAGTGACTGCTGCGAGTCGTTGAAGCCGACGACGACCTTGGTCCCGGACACGGCGATCGTCGTCTCGCTCTGGGTGGTCTGGTCCACCTGGTGGCCGTCGGCAGACGGGTCGTTGACCCGGACGTTGGCAAGTCCCCGATCGTTGTTCTCGCCCTCGCCGCCCGCCGGCTTGTTGGCCTTCAGGCTCGTATCGCGGCGCAGCGCCGCCTCGGTGCGCTCCCCGCGCGCAGTTGCCTCGAGGGCGAGCCTCGCGGACGCGGTGGCGATCTTCGCGGCACGCGTCTTGAGGATGTGCTGGGCGATCGACTGCCTGGTGTGGGGCGGGGTGGCCGCCGTCGAAGCGTTCGACCCAACGAGCATTCCGATGAGCAACGCTGAGCTGGCCAGGACCAGCAGCCGGCGCAGCGTCCCGCCGACCCGCAGCGAACGACCGACCATGGTGCATCCCTCCATGACGAGCCCGGTCCCCATGCCGGTCCCGCTCCCGGGATGAGTCTCGCCCGCTCGTCAAGGGCCACCTCTGGGGGCGCCCTCCTGGTGCGGGGCTAGACGGCCTTGACCGCCGCGATCAGCGACGCGAGGCCTTCCTTCGCGTCAGCGAAGAGCATCCCCGTCTTCGGATTCGTGTACAGCTCGTTGTCGATGCCGGCGTAACCGCGTCCCATGGATCGTTTGATGACCACGACGCTCTTTGCCTGGTCGACGTTGAGGATCGGCATGCCGTAGATGGGCGAGCCCTTGTTGGTGCGCGCGGCCGGGTTCGTCACGTCGTTCGCGCCGACGACCAGGGCCACGTCCGCTCGTTCGAACTCGTGGTTGATCTCCTCCATCTCCTTGAGCTGGGGGTAGGGGACGTTGGCTTCGGCCAGCAGCACGTTCATGTGGCCCGGCATTCGACCGGCGACCGGGTGGATTGCGTATTTGACGTCGACCCCGCGCGACTCGAGCAGATCTGCCAGCTCGCGCACCGCGTGCTGCGCCTGCGCGACCGCGAGCCCGTAGCCGGGCACGACGATCACCGACGCGGCATACGCCAGCTGGATGGCCACATCGTCGGCGCCGATCTCGCGGACGGATCCTCCGCCCGCGCCTGTGACCGGACCCACCGTCCCTTCGCCGCCACCAAAGCCGCCCATGATGATGTTGATCACGGAGCGATTCATCGCGTCGGCCATGAGCTTGGTCAGGATCGCCCCGGACGCGCCAACGAGCGCACCCGCGATGATCAGCACGTCATTGCCGATGACGAAGCCGGCCATGGCCACGGCCGTGCCGGTGAACGAGTTCAGGAGGCTGATCACGACCGGCATGTCGGCCCCGCCGATCGGCAGGACCATCGTGATGCCGAAGATCAACCCGGCCGCGATGATCGCGAAGAGGACCGGCGAGCTGACGTTGCCGGCGAACAGGTAAACGGCGCCGGCAATGGCGACCAGTGCCGCGAGCACGGTCACGATTCGGCCGCCGGGGATGACAATCGGCCGGCCCGGGATCAGTCCCATGAGCTTGCCCGACGCGATGAGCGAGCCGGTGAAGGTGACGCAGCCAATGATCACGTCCAGGACCGTGGGCACCGTCGTCTGCAGCGGGATCAACGCGGAGCCGCCGGCCAGGCGCAGGTAATCGTCGATGGCGATGAGTGCCGCCGCGCCGCCGCCCACGGCATTGAACAGCGACACGAGCTGCGGCATCGCAGTCATCTTCACGAACCGGGCGAAGATCAGGCCCAGTCCGCCCCCGACCAGGATGCCGATGCCGATGATGATCCAGGTCGTCTGGCTGGCCCCGCCCTGGGCGAGCAAAGCCGCCGTCGCCAGGACGGCCAGCGCCATCCCGCCGGCCGAGAGCATGTTCCCGTTGCGAGCCGTAGCCGGCGAGTTCATCCGGTGCAGACCCAGCACGAACGCCGCGGCCGCGAGCAGATAAACGAGACGGACCAGCGTGTCGAGGTCCACGGTCAGCCCTTGGCCGCGGGTGCGCCGGAGGCGCCCTTCGGTGACGTCGCCTTCTTGCGGAACATCTGCAGCATCCGATCGGTGACGACGTAGCCGCCCACGACGTTCATGGATGCGAATGCCACCGCGACCAGGCTCAGGATCTGGCTCAGCGGCGTTGTCGCGTTGGCGGCGATCAACATCGATCCGACGAGGACGATGCCGTGGATCGCGTTGGCGCCCGACATCAGCGGCGTGTGCAGCGTGGCCGGAACCTTGGAGATCACCTCGAACCCGACCAGGATCGCCAGCACGAAGATCGTCAGCGCAGACAGCAGCTCGGGGCTCATTCCTGGCCCCCCGTCTCCGGGTCGCTCGGAGCGGCCGGTGGAGGACCCGGTTCGGCCGGCGGCGGCTTGGCCGCTGCCCGCTCCCTGGCCTTGACCCAGGGCCGAGGCTTGAGTGGCCCGCCCGAGGGCGCGGGCGGCGTCGACCCCGCCACCGAAACGACCGACGGGACCACTGGGGCCAGCCCTGCCGAAGGAGGCGGGGCAGGTCTCACCGAAGGCGTCAACGAGCTCCGTGCGGAGGGCGGGGTAGGTGTCGTTGGCAAGGGAGCTGGCCTTGCCGCAGGCGACGGACTGGGGCTCGCCGGAGGTGCAGCCGGCCTCGGCGCGGAGGCTGGCGCGGCGGTGGGCTTGGGCGCGGAGACCGGCGTGGGCCCGGCGATCGGCGTGGCCGCGGCGGTGGCCTTGGGCCCGGCCATCGGCGTAAGCGGGACGGGACCTGGCCGTGTCGGCGGCGATGCTGGTGCTGACGAAGCGACCGGCCTGGGTGCCTCAGGACGCGCCTCCGCGGGCGCGGCAGCTTGCGCCACGATCGGCTTCGGCGTCGCGGGACGGAGATTTGCCGGCCGAGGGGGTTTCGCCGCTGCCGGCGCTGGCGGAGCTGCGGCGGGCGCTGCTGCCGGTCCTGCGGTCGCTGCTACGGGAGCAAGTTTCGCTGCCGGGGCCGCCTTGGCCGCCGGCCGCGCGGGTGCCTTCGCCGCACGTGGCGTGGGTTCTGCCTTCGCCGCACGCGGCGCGGGCGCGGCCTTCGCCGCACGCTGTGTGGGTTCGGCCTTTGCCGGACGCTGCGCCGGTGCGGCCTTCGGCGCGGGTTCGAGGAGCTTCAGCGTCGCCGGCTGGACGACCTTGCCGGCGTGGCTGATCACCGTGCCGGCCGTGACCTCGTCGCTGAAGTCCAGATTGAGCCTGCCGTCCGTGACCATGCCTAGCAGCAGCGACGAGATGTTGCGCGCGTAGAACGCTGATGCCCCGACGGGCATCGTGGCCGGCAGGTTGTCAGGCGCGATGATCGTGACGCCGTTCTTCGTGACGATGGTCTGGCCCGGCTTGGACAGCTCCACGTTGCCGCCCAGCGAGCTGGCCGCCATGTCGACGATGACCGAGCCCGGCTTCATCGCCAGCACCGCCGCCTTCGTCACGAGCAATGGTGGTCGCCGCCCCGGCACCTGGGCCGTGGTGATGACGATGTCCATGCCGGCGATATGGCCGTTGAGCTCCTGCTGCTGGGCCGCCTGCTCGTCCTTCGTCAGCTGGCGCGCATAGCCGCCCTCGCCGGCCGCGTCCGCAACCGATTTCAGCACCAGGAACTGGGCGCCCAGTGATTCGGCCTGCTCCTTCGTTTCGGGTCGGACGTCGTAGGCCCGCACAACCGCGCCCAGTCGCCGGGCGGTGCCGATGGCCTGCAGCCCAGCCACGCCGATACCGAGAATCAGGACGTTGGCCGGCCTGGCCGTGCCGGCGGCGGTCGTCAGCAGCGGAAAGTAGCGCCCGAACGCGTTGGCCGCGATCAACACCGCCTTGTAGCCGCCCACGTTCGCCTGCGAGCTGAGGGCGTCCATCGTCTGGGCCCGCGACAGCGTTCGCGGGATCGCATCCAGGCTGATCGCGGTGACGCCGCGCTTGGCCAGGGTCGCGGCCAGCTTCGGGTCGATCAGCGGCTGCAGGAAGGCGACGATCGTCTGCCCCTTGCGCAGGCGGCGGACCTCGCTCTCGGACGGCTTCTGGACCTTGAGGATGACGTCCGATTGCGCGTAGAGCGCATCGCGCTTGACGATCTTCGCCCCGGCCTCCGCATACGCCTCGTCCGGGATGAGCGCCCCGGCACCGGCACCAGCCTCCACCAGGACGTCGAGCTTGGCCGCCGTGAGTTTGGCGAGGGCCTCCGGAACCAGGGCAACGCGCCGCTCCCCGGGCGCGGTTTCCCTGGCGACGCCGACCTTCATGGGCACCACCTGTCGTGAGCAGTTAGGTGGACGGGACGGGCAGGCGGCAAGGATAGCCGGACCGGCGCCGGGGCGGGTAGCGCCCGCGGGGCGGGACAGTGGTGCGCTGAGGCCCCGAATCGGCCCGGGTCCCGAGCATTTCGGGGCGGTCTGGCGGATACTGCCGGCAGCCGGTACGAAAGTACTACCGCCGGCCCTGCCCCCGAACCCGACCCGCCGCCCGCGCACACGAGGCTGCCACGTGGAAGACACGTCCAGTGCCCGCCGGGCCCGCCCCTTCGGCCGATTCTCGGCTACGTCGATCGGGCCGGCCTCGCCGGCCGGTAGCGAATTGGAGTCCGGCCATGTTGTGGGCCATCGTGGCGATCCTCTGCATCCTGTGGCTGATCGGCCTGATAGCCGCCGTCGGCGGTGGGCTGATCCATCTCCTGCTCGTCGTCGCGCTGATCGTGCTGATCGTTCAGCTGTTGAGCGGACGCAGAACCGTCTGAGGCCCCTGACGGTCGTCGCCGTCCTCGTCGCCGTCGGGGCAGCGCAGTTTGGAGACCTGCTGACCTTCGTCCGGATGGTCGCCCTGCGGGGGCCTGGCGCGGAGATGAATCCCATCGTGGGCCAGGCCGTCGTCGCCTTCGGCGTCCCAGCCCTGGTGGCGGTGAAGATCGCGCTCGTCCTGTTCGTCGTGTGGACCTTTGCGATCGTCGCCCGTCGCTATTACCGGATCGCCTTCGCCGTGGCTTCGATCGCTACGCTGGCCGGCATCCTGGGAGCCTGGTCGAACATTCTCGCCCTGGGCTGACCCGGACCCTCGTCTCGCCTCGACTGCCGGGCGGGCACGCCCGCTCAGTGGCGGGCCATCCACTCCGCCAGGGAGCGCCCCGACGGTGGCCTGCCCGTCGCCTCGGCGCGAGCGTCGAGCCGTCCCAGCGCCCACTGCGCGTAGCGCACGCCGATCCAGCGGAACGGCTCCGGCTCCCAGTTCCTCGATCGATGGTTGACCAGCGGCAGGGCCGTGAGGGCCGTCGAGCGGCCGGCGATGAGATCGGCCAGCGTGCGCCCGGCCAGGTTCGAAGTCGACACGCCGTGGCCGACGTAGCCGCGCGCGCCGGCGATGCCCGTCCGGACATCGTGGGTGATGGTGGGGTGCCAGTCGCGCGGCATCCCCAGCGGCCCTCCCCAGGCATGGCTGAAGCGCACGTCGCGCAGGACCGGGAACCAGGCACGGGCCATGTCGCGGAGCATGGCATGCGTCGAATCGTGACGGTCGAACTCGTCGCGGATCGGGGAACCGAAACGGTACGGCGCCCCCCGACCGCCGAACAGGATCCGCCCATCCGGTGTCCGTGACAGGTAGTCCACGGACAGCCGCGTCGACGCCAGGCACTCATGCGCGCCCCAGCCGATCTGCGCCCACTGTGCCGCTGACAGCGGCTCGGTCAGGACGATCAACGAATAGACCGGCACGAGCTGTCGATGGAGCGGCGCGAGGCGGGTCAGATAAGCCTCCCCGGCAAGGACGATCGTGTCGGCTCGCACCTCGCCGGCTGCGGTGACCAGGGCGGCCCGGCGCGTGCCCTCCCGCATTCGGTAGCCGGTGACTTCGGTGCGCTCGTGGATCGTCGCGCCCAGGCCCTCGACGAGCCGCGCCAATCCTCGCGCCAGTTTGGCCGGCTGGACGACGGCGCTGTCGGGCGTGAACAGGCCGCTGGTGGCGCCGGCAACCTTGACGTGTCCCGCCGTCTCGGCCGCGTCGAGCAGCTGGTAGCGGTCGCCGAATCCGAACCGGGCCACCTCCTCCCAGGCCGCCTTGAGGGATGGCTCCTGGTGCGGGCCGCGGGCGACGATCAGCTCGCCGCCACGACGCCAGTCAACGTCGAGTCGCTCGTCTGCGGCCACCCGGCCGACCTCATCGACCGCGTCGAAGGTCGCCGCGTATGTCGCCCGTGCCGCCTCCTCGCCGTGGAGCCGCGCCAACCTCGACAGCGAGATGTTGAGTCCCGGAGCGCACCACGCGCCGTTCCGCCCGGAGGCCCCGAAACCGGCGATCTCCTTCTCCAGGATCACGACGCGCAAACCCGGCTCGCGCTTGAGGAGGTAATACGCCGTCCACATGCCCGTGTACCCGGCGCCCAGGATGGCCACGTCGCAGTCCGTCGAGCCGTCGAGCGCCGGCCGCGGCGTCAGGTCGTCGCCGCAGGTTTCGAGCCAGAACGAGACATCCTGGTAGCGGGCCATTGCGCGGGAGCGTACCGTCCGCGGAGAGATGGACGACCAGATGTTGCGAGACCAGCTGGCCGAGTTCCTCGACGGCGAGGGTGCCCACATGGCCTTCGAGGAGGCCGTCGCGGACTTCCCGGATGGGGCGATCAACCTGCGGGCGCCCAACGTCGACTACACCCCGTGGCACCTGCTCGAGCACCTGCGGCGAACCCAGCGCGACATCCTCGATTACATCTGCCAGGACGGCTACGCGGAGCTGGAGTGGCCCGTCGACTACTGGCCAAAACATGACGCGACGGCGACCCCCCAGGAGTTCCGCGCGACGGTGAAAGGATTCCGCTCCGACCGCGCCGCGCTGCGCGCGATCCTGATGGACCCGGCAACGGACCTGTTTGCCGTGCTACCGGGAACGCCCGGCCATACGGTGTT
>JALZAF010000080.1 GCA_030948505.1 Chloroflexota bacterium | reverse complement strand
GTGGCCGCGGCGCGGGACCGTGGTGCCGATCGATGGGTTGCTTTCCTTGCCCCATTGCCGGACCGGCTGCGCGACGAGGAGCTCGGATCCCTGCGCTCGGTCGCCGCGCGGGCTCGTGCTGCCTACGGACCAAAGGACTCGGTCCGCGACATTCTCCCGCCCGAGCTGACCGAGCCGTTCCTGGACTCCATCGACCGCTTGCTCCGCGAGCTGGCCCGCCGGGAGGCGTCCGGCTCGCGCTAGCGGGTCGCGCGCGCTAGTCGGGCAGCCTCAGCTCGGCCCGATCGAAGGCTTCGAGCAGGAAGGGGGAAGGCGCCTCCGGGTCGTACAGCAGGGTGAGCGACCGGCGCGCCCGGGTCCAGGCCACGTAGGCCAGGCGACGCTCCTCCTCCGTGGCCCGCTCGGGTTCGGCGGATTCCTCCATCGCTCGCCGGCTCGGGAAGCGGCCGGCTTCCATTCCCAGCACGGCCACGTGATCCCACTCCAGGCCCTTGGTCCCATGGACGGTCGCCAGCGTGAGCCGCGCATCGTCCCGGCGCAGGCGTGCCAGGCGAGCGCGGGTGAGGTCGATGGCGCCGCGCAGCGAGGTCAGCTCGCGATGGCCGGCGGCCCACGCCAGCAACGCCGCCACCAGGGCGTCATGGCTCAGCGCCTCGTCCTCGTCGGGCGTGGCAGCCGAGGCGCGGTCGTCGGCGGCGCGTTCTTCCTTCGGATGCCGGACCCGTCCCACCCTCACCAGCAGCGGCGCCGCGGTCGGCCCGTCGGGTTCGATCGCGGCGAGCAGGCGGTCGACCTGCTCAGACTCCACGAGCGACGGGACGCCCGGCGCCCTGAAGGGTCGGTCGAGCTCGACCGCGGCGGCCACGGCCGGCAGCAGCTCGCGGTTCGTCCGGGCCAGCACGGCGCACGTCGAGTCATCGTCCGGCCAGCCCAGCAGGAGCCTGCGGACCTTGTCGGTCTCCTCGCCGCCATCCGGTCCGAGAAGGAGCCGCCCGTCCGCACCCGCTCGGGCGACGATCTGCTTGGCGAAACGCTCGCGGTTGCCCTCCACCAGCCGCACGGCCCGTTCGACCACGGGCCGTGGGCAGCGGTAGTTCGTCTGCAGGTCGAAGCGTTGGAGCCCCGGCAGGGCGCCGGCCAGGCCCAGGACGCGTCGCACGTCGGCCAGGCGCCAGCCGTAGATCGACTGGTCATCGTCGCCGACCAGGAAGATCTGATTGGCCGGGGCCGCCAGGAGGAGCGCGAGGTCGAGTTGGCTCCGATCGAGGTCCTGCGCCTCGTCCACCAGGAGATTGGCGCAGCGACCGCGCCAGCGGGCCAGCAGATCCAGGTCCGTTTCCAGCCGCCTGAGCGCCCGGGCTACGAGGTCGTCGAAGTCGAGCATGCCGCCATCACGAAGGGCGTGCTCGTAGGCCACGTACGCTCGCGCCACGGGACCGGCGTCCGGGTCGCGGGCCATGACGTCCGGCGCCGCTCGCAGGTCCAGCTTGAGCCTCGAGATGGCGGTGTCCAGGCGCCGCCGGGTCGCGCCGTCGGCCCCCGGCATGACCGATCGAAGGACTGCGGCGCGATCCGCCAGGGGTTCGACCGCCTCCCCGGCGTCCATCAGCACGGCCCGGCCGAGGGCGTGGAAGGTGCTGACGCGGACGGCGTCGGTTTCCACGCCGAGTGGTGCAAGCGCCTGGGCCAGCCGCGCCAGGAGCTCCTCCGCGGCGCGCTTGTTGAAGGTGATCGCGGCGATCGTCCGTGGGTCCGTGCCGCGGTCCACCAGCCAGGCGACCCGGGCAACCAGCGTGGTCGTCTTGCCACTGCCGGCGGGTGCGACGCACAGCACGGGCCCGGGCGGCGCCGTCGCGGCCGCGCGCTGGTCAGGTGCGAGCCGGGCCAGGCGCTCGGCGACCGCCGCTCCGAGGGGCATGCCCCATCATCCCGCACGACTCTGCGCGCGCCATCAACCGGGACTCTCCTCGGTTGGATGAACGGGCGGCGGCGGTCAGCCGGCGGTGGGAACGGGGCCCTCCAGTGAGCCCGAAGCGTCAGCCGGCCCGGGTGCCGCGCCGCCGGTCGGTGCCAGCCAGGCCGCGATGGCCGTGGCGATCGGCACCGCCGACAGGATGCCGATGATGCCGACGACCGTCCGAACGACCTCGACCGCCAGGACCTCCTCATTGATCGTGGCGCTGAACGACTCGATCTGCAGGGCAAGCAGGACAAGCAGCGGGAGCGCCGTGCCGAGGTAGGCAAAGATCAGGGTGTTGATCGTGGCTCCCAGGTGAGCCACCCCAATCCGCATGGTGCGGTTGTACAGCTGGCGCTTCGACAGGGTCGGGTCGAGCTCGAGCAGCTCGTCGATCGTGACGGCCTGGGTGATGGCCACGTCGATGAGCACCCCAAGGCCTCCAAAGATGACCGCCGCAAGCAACATCCCGCTGAGGTCGATCTTGTTGCCGGCGAGCTGCTGCAGCGAAACGACCTGTTCGGAGCCCTGGGCGATGGTGAACCGCGCCGCCATGGTGGTGGCGACGGCCAGGCCTCCGGTGATGGCCAGTCCGATCGCCGTCCCCAGGATGGCGGCCAGGGTCGCCCGGCTCGCCCCCTGGGTGAGCAGCAGCGTCGCCACGGTGACGAGCACACCGAAGCCGACCGCCAGCCCCACCGCATTCCAGCCGGTCAGGAGGAGCGGGATGAGCAGCTGCATCGTCAGGACGAGGGTCAGGGCGAGCGATACGAGCGAGCGCAGGCCGCGCCACCCGGCGACGGCAATCGTCACGAGGGCGAACCCGCCCACGAGGATCTGGAGCAGTGGCAGGCGCCAGCGGTCGACAACCGCCACGGACCGGGTCCCATCCGGCTCCGTGTCGATGGCCACCACGACCTCTTCGCCGGGCCGGTAGTCCGGCAGCTGCAACTGTCCACTCGGTCCCTCGACCTGGGCCTGGGCGCGCTGGCCGGCGAGCCGACCGTCGAGGAAGACCACCTCGGCCAGCGGCAGGTTCGTGTCCGTGCCGGGCGTCACGGCCTCGATGCGGCCATGAACCCGTTCGGACACGAGGGACAGCCTGGGCCGGTTGCCGAGGTCCAGCGGGAAGGCCAACAACGCGCAGACGAGGAGCACACCCGCGGTCACCGCGACGAGGTGTCGTCCTCGGCCTGTCGTGTCCAGGGCATGTGCGTCGGTCACGACGCGGAGCCTACCAACTCGGACAGGCGACGCCAGGGGCCGGCCGTCACCGCGTGGCAGCGGCATCTGACCTAGCATCGGGGGCATGACACCGGACCTCGAAGCAACACTCCGCAAGCTGCCCGATCGCCCCGGCGTCTATCTCATGAAAGACGCCCGGGGCGACGTGCTGTACGTCGGCAAGGCGCAGAGCCTCAGGAGCCGCGTCCGAAGCTACTGGCAGAAGGGGGGCGGGTATGGCGATGTCCACCGCATTCGCGAGGTCATCGACCGCGTCGCGGACGTCGACTACACGCTGACCGATTCGGTGTCCGAGGCGCTCCTGCTCGAGGCGAACCTCATCAAGCGCTATCGGCCGCGCTTCAATGTCCGGCTCAAGGACGACAAGAGCTACCCGTACATCAAGATCACGATGGGCGACGACTACCCGCGCATCGAGCGGACCCGCAAGCTCATCAACGACGGCAGCCGCTACTTCGGTCCGTACGCGTCCGCGTCCAGCGTTGACGAGTCGATGAACCTCGTGCGTCGCCTCTTCCCGTTCCGGACCTGCACGATCGATATTCGGGACGGCCAGCGGGCCCTGCAGCGGCCGTGCCTCCTCTATCACATCAAGCGCTGCCAGGGCCCCTGCATCGAGGCGATCTCGAAGGACGCCTACCGATCCGACATCGCCCAGGTCGAGCTGTTCCTCGAAGGACGCCAGGAGACGCTCGTCAAGGCGCTCGCGACCGACATGAAGGACGCCTCGGAGCGCCAGGACTACGAGCGTGCGGCGGTCCTGCGCGACAAGGTCCGGGCCATCGAACGGACGATGGAGAGCCAGAAGATGGCGGCCTTCGCCCGCACGGAGCTGGACCTGGTGGGGCTGGCGCGGCAGGACAACCAGGCGGCCGTGCAGCTGTTCGCCATCCGCAATGGCAAGCTCATCGGCCGCGACGTCTACCTGCTCGATGCCGCCCGTGACGCCCCCGACGACGAGGTGCTGGAGGGCTTCATCCTCCAGTACTACACGCGGGCGACGTCGGTGCCGTCGCAGGTCTTCCTGCCGAGGTCCCTGGGCGATGCCGCGGACGTCGAGGCCTTCCTGGCCGAACGGCGTGGAGGCCCGGTTCACCTGCGCGTCCCGCAGCGCGGCGAGAAGCGGGAGCTGATGGCGCTCGCGACCCGCAACGCGGGCGAGACGCTGGCCCGCGAGCAGGCCCGCTGGCTGGCCGACCAGGGCAAGACCCTGGCCGCGCTGGAGGAGCTGGCCGAGGCCCTGGCGCTGCCCGCGCCGCCGACGCGGATCGAGTGCTACGACATCAGCAACTTCCAGGGTCGCGAGTCGGTCGGCAGCATGGTCGTCTTCGAGGATGGCAAGCCGCGCAGCGGGGAGTACCGCCGCTTCCGGATCAAGTCGGTCGTGGGTGCCAATGACTTCGCCAGCCACCAGGAGGTCCTGCGGCGGCGCTTCAGGCGCGCGACCTCGGGCGAGGAAGGGAACGAGGAGGAACGGCGCTGGAAGCTGCCCGACCTCGTGATCGTGGATGGCGGCCGTGGCCAGGTCAGTGCCGCCAAGACGGCCCTGGACGAGCTTGGGCTGCACGACCTGCCGCTGGCCGGACTGGCCAAGGAGCGCGAGGAGCTGTTCCTGCCCGGGCGCCCCGACCCGGTCATCCTGCCCCCAACCTCCTCCGCCCTGTACCTCGTCCAGCGGATCCGCGACGAGGCACACCGCTTCGCCATCGGCTACCACCGGGCCCTGCGGGCGAAGGTCGCCGTTCGTTCGGCCTTCGACGACCTGGAGGGTGTGGGGCCAAAGCGGCGGCAGGCGCTGCTACGGGTGTTCGGCTCAATCAAGCGGGTGCGCGAGGCACCGGTCGAGCAGATCGCTGCCGTGCCGGGCATCAGTCGAGCTCTGGCGGAAAGGATCAAGGCCACGCTCGAGGCGTAGCGGCAACCTCCCTCGGGCAGGCCCCCCGCTCACCGAAGTCGCAGGCGGAGCTCACGAGTCGCGCCAGCGACGAGTCGTGCGCCACGCGCCCGAGGTCTCAGGGCGACCCTGGAGGCCTGACGCGGCGGGTTCCCCCCGGCCGGCGGGAGATCGGGGATTTCCCTGTAATATTGGCCGTCGATGCGCAAGACAGGCCCCATTCTCATCCTCGTCATCGGCCTGCTCGCCCTCCTCATCGACTTCTATCCGCGGCTCCGCCTACCCGATTTCGGGGGCGGGGGGACGCGGACCGTCGAAACGAAACTCGGCCTCGACCTCGAGGGCGGGCTGAGGGTCGAGTACCAGGCTCTACCGGCCGGCGGGCGGTCGCCCGACGCCGGTGCCATGAACATCATCCGCGACATCATCGAGCGTCGCGTGAATGGCTCGGGCGTGGCCGAGCCCGTCGTGACCACCCAGGGGGCGGATCGCGTCGTGGTCGAGCTACCGGGCGTGTCGGATCCTGAATCCGTGCGGCGCCTGGTCGGCAAGACAGGACGCCTGGACTTCGTGCCGATCCCGACCGGCGCTACGCCGCCCGTCGCGAACAGCTCGATCAACTACCCGCCGCTGTTCAGCGGCGAGCAGGTCTCGAGCGCGACCATTGGCCAGGACCAGACCGGCGCCCGGACGGTCGACTTCGTCCTCAAGGACCAGGGCGCCAAGCTGTTCGCCGACTACACGGCCAAGCACGTCGGCGACTACTTCGCCATCACCCTCGACCAGGCCGTCATCTCGGCCCCGGTCATCAGGAACTCGATTCCCAACGGACAGGTGCAGATCTCGTCCGGCGGGGCCGGCGGCTTCGCCCTCAAGGAAGCGACGGACCTCGTCACCATCCTCAAATTCGGGTCGCTGCCGTTCCCCGTGAAGGAGCTAGCGAACGAGAACATCAGCGCCACGCTTGGCGCCGAATTCCTGCACCAGAGCCTGCTCGCCGGTGCGATCGGAATCCTGCTGGTGCTGGTCTTCATGGTCGTCCATTACCGCCTGCCGGGCGTGATCGCGGCGGGGGCACTGGCCTACTACTCGCTGGTGGTGCTGGCCATCTTCCGGCTCGTGCCGGTGACTCTGACCCTCGCCGGGATCGCCGGCTTCGTGCTGTCGATCGGCATGGCGGTCGACGCCAACATCCTGATCTTCGAGCGGTCGAAGGAAGAGCTGCGGTTGGGCAAGTCGCTGCCGGCCGCCATCGAGGCCGGCTTCAGCCGAGCATGGAACTCCATCCTCGACTCGAACGTGTCGAGCCTGATCACGGCCACGATCCTGTACCTGTTCGGGTCGTCCACCATCCGCGGCTTCGCGCTCGTCCTGATCATCGGCGTGCTGGTATCGATGTTCTCGGCGATCACCGTGACCCGGACTGTGCTGCGCGTCGTCGTCCGCCAGAACTGGGCCAGGCGAGCCGCCCTGTACGGCGTCGGCGAGGGCGAGTTCGTCGCCCGGCCCACCGGCCGGGCTGCCCTGCGAGGAGAGGCCCGCGGGCGTGTTTGACATCATCGGCAAGCGGAGATGGTTCTTCGCCTTCTCCCTGCTCATCACCGTCCCCGGCCTGCTGCTCATCATCCTGACCCCGCTGACGGGCGACAAGGTGGGCCTGAAGTTCACCATCGACTACACCGGCGGAACCCGCTGGGTGATCCGGTTCCAGGATCCCAACGTGACCCCCGCCCAGGTCAAGGCGGTGCTCGTCGAACAGGGCCTGGCCGACTCGACCGTGGTCAAGACCTCCACCGGATTCCTGGAGATCAAGACCATTCCCATTGGCCTGGCCTCGCCGCCGCCTTCGGAGACGCCGTCGCCGTCGACGAGTGTGCCGCCGTCCGCTTCGGGTTCGGCGGCGGCTTCAGGTTCGGCGGCGCCGTCAGGTTCGGCGGCGCCGTCAGGTTCGGCCGCCCCGTCGGCATCCGCCAGGCCGTCGCCCAGCCCAAGTCCGACGCCAAGTCCGACGCCAAGTCCGTCGCCCAGCCCAAGCCCGACGCCAAGTCCGTCGCCGTCGATCCCCGTCGTCGCTGTCGGGAACACGCAGATCCCCACCGAGGGCCAGCTGGGTGACGTCGCCCGAGCGCTGCAAGCGCGCTTCGGACCGATCGCCCAGCAGAATTCACTGACGACAATCGGACCGGTGGTGTCGAGCGACCTAATCAGCCAGGCACTCGTGCTGATCCTCGTCGGGTCGCTTGGCATCCTGGGCTGGATCACGTTCCGCTTTCGCGACGTGAAGTTCGGCGTCACGGCGCTCGTCGCCCTGGTCCATGACGTCATCGTCGTGGTCGGGATCTTCGCCATCCTGGGCACGCTCTTCAACGTCGAGATCGATGCCCTGTTCGTCACCGCGATGCTGACGGTCATCGGTTTCAGCGTGCACGACACCATCGTCGTCTTCGACCGCGTCCGAGAGAACAAGGCCCGGCACGCCGGCGAGCCCTTCGCCGACATCGTCAACCATTCGATCCTGCAGACCTTCGGGCGATCGATCACGACCAGCTTCACGGTCGTCCTGACGCTGCTCGCGCTGCTCCTCTTCGGCGGATCGGCGACGACGTACTTCGTGCTTGCCTTGCTGATCGGCATCATCTCCGGGACGTATTCCTCGATCTTCAACGCCGCGCCGCTGCTCGTGGTGTGGCAGGAATGGGAGGACCGCCGCCGGGGTCGCGGTCCGGTCCGGCGGGCCGTCCGCAGCGCCGCGTCCTGACCTCCGCCGAGCTGAACGCGGGCGACCGATCCCACAACTGGTCGATGCCCGGCGAAGTCGCGGCGCAGCCATGGTGAAGCCGAACGTGGCATCCTGAGAGGCGTGGTGGAGACCCGCTTTCGCTGGGTATTTCCGACCCCCGTCACCCTCGACCCGGACTTTCGCGCGGCCACGGAGCGGCTGGGACTGTCGCCTCGGATCGCCGAGTTGCTGGCATCGCGCGGCGTGACGGGTGCGGGCGAGGTCGAGTCGTTCTTCGCGCCACCGGAGACGGGCCTGCACGACCCGCGGCTGCTGCCGAATGTCGATCTGTTCGCCGCCCGCATCGCGCGCGCAAGAAGTGACGGCGAGCGGGTGATGGTGTTCGGTGACTTCGACGCCGACGGCCTCACCGGGCTGGCGATCCTGGTCATTGCGCTGCGCAGGCTGGGCCTGTCCGTCGAGCCGTACGTGCCCAGCCGCCTCGACGAGGGACACGGCCTGTCGCTCGCGGCAATCGACGCGGCATCCGGATTGGGAGCGACGGTCATCGTGACGGTCGACTGCGGGACGACCAGCGTCGCCGAAGTCGCGGCCGCCCAGGCGCGCGGCATCGACGTCCTCGTGACGGACCACCACCGGGTCCCGGCGCAGCTGCCCGCGGCCGTGGCCATCGTCAATCCGCAGCGCGCCGACTCGCGCTATCCGGATCGTCGTCTCGCCGGCAGCGGCGTCGCGTTCAAGCTCGCCCAGATGTTGCTGGCCGACATGCCGGGGACCGGGCCCGCGGCCGCGGATCTCGCGGACCTGGCGACGATCGGCAGCGTGGCCGACGTCGCTCCGATTTTGGGTGAGAACCGGGCCATCGCCCGGATCGGCCTGGAGCGGATGCGGCGAGCGCCCCGGCCGGGGATCGCCGCCCTGCTGGCTCGGGCGCGCATCGAGCCCGCGACTGTCGACCTCGAGACGGTCGCCTTCGCGATCGCGCCCCGCCTCAACGCCGCCGGGCGGGTTGGGGAGGCCATGGATGCGGCCCGCCTTCTGCTGGCCGAAGATCCCATCGAAGCCGCCGCGCTGGCCGAGGCGCTGGAGGAGGCGAACCTGACCCGGCGCGACCAGGCCAAGGTGGCCATCGAGGAGGCCAGGCAGGCCGTGGCAGCGATGCCGTCGTCCCCGCACGGCGAGCCGGGGGCGATCGTCGTGCGCGGCGACTGGCCGGTCGGAATCGTGGGGCTGGTCGCGTCACGGCTGGTCGAGGACCTTGGCCGGCCGGCCGTCGTCGGCGCCAACCTGGACGGGGTCGTTCGGGCGTCCTGTCGCAGCGACGGCAGCCTGGACCTTGGCGCGGCGCTGGAGGCCTGTGACGACCTCTTCACTCGTTACGGTGGTCACGCCGGCGCGGCGGGCTTCGAGCTGCCCACGGCCAGCTGGGATGCCTTTCGAACGCGGTTCGAGATCCTCGCCTCGCGACCCCACGACGTGGATCGGCGGCCCATTCTCAGGTTGGACCTCGCCCTGCCGGCGGCGGCACTCGACTACGCCCTTCACCGGGAGCTGGGCGGACTCGCCCCGTGCGGTCCGGGCAATCCCGAACCCACCGTGGCGATCCTCGGGCTGACCGTCACGCGCGTCCGGGCCGCCAGCGGCGGCCATGCCCAGATCACGCTACGCCGCGTGCTCGACGTCATCGACGGCATCGCCTTCGATCGGGCGGATCTCGTCGAGAGCGTCAAGGAGGGTGATCGCGTCGACGTGGTCGGGCGGATCACCAGCCGCCGATTCGGCGGCCTGGAGTCGCTCCAGATCGACATCCGGGACGTGGCGCCAGCGGGCCTCCATCCGGAGGCGGCGCGCATCCTGGCCGCGAACGATGTCGCTGCCGCAGGCCGGGTCGCTGTTGCGGTTCCCGCCGGCAACAGCGCATGACCCAGGCGGCGCCGCCGGGCGCGGCAAGAAACCCGCGCATTCCGTTCGACCTTGACCCCCGCCGGCTGGTCGCGCCCCTGTTCGCGCTGCTCGGGCTGATCATCGTGGCCTGGCTCACGCTGGGACTCCTGACCGGCCAGCTCGGCCTCCCGAGCGCCGGCGGCAAGCCCGGCCCGGGCGTGGTCCCAACGGCCGCCCCGTCGAACGTGGTGGTCGTCGATCCGCGGGTCACCGTGCCGGGATCGATCGTCTACGTCAAGGCCGGCAACGTCTGGATCCAGAGCGGCAAAGAGGCCCACCAGCTCACGTCGGCTGGGCAGGCATCGATGCCGTCCTGGTCGCCCGATGGCGCCTGGGTCTACTACATCGAGACAACCGACGAGATCGGCTACTTTCCGACGGGCGGCGTCGTGCGGCGCTACGCCATGACCGTGCCCAACGTCCAGCGGGTCCGCGCCGACGGCAGCGGCAAGCCGGAGCTGATCGCAACGGGTCGCTTCCGGCAGGGCCGCTACACCTGGTTCTACTGGCTGCGGGAGCCCGTGCTTTCGCCGGACGGACGGACGATCGCGCTGATCTCCGATGCGCCCAACCCGCTCCAGAGCGACGTCGTCATCCAGCTCCTGGATCTGCAGACCAGGAAGCTGACCAGGCCGAGGCTGGCCGACACCGCGGGGTTCGGTCACCAGGATCCGGCCTGGAGCCCCGACGGCAAGCAGCTGCTGTACGTGAGGAACGACCGCGACGCGGCGCGTGGAGCCCCGGTCATCTACCGCTACGACCTGCGCACCAAGCGGGCCGCGGTATTGAGCGGGCAGGGTTACCTGGCGCCGGCCTGGTCGCGGGACGGCCGCTTCGTCGCGGCCACCCGGACCGACAGCTTCGGAACCGACATCGTCATCCTCGATGCCCAGAAGGGCACGGAGCTCATCCGGCTGACGGACGACGGCCGCTCCTGGTCGCCCGTCTGGTCGCCCAAGGGCGACGCCGTCGCCTACCTCCACCTGGAGTCGGGGATCGTCGATCTTCGGATGATCCCACTCACCGGGAGCGCTCCGAACTGGACCGTGGGCGACACGCTCAACCTGACCGAGCTCTCCGGGCTCGACGGCGCGTCGCGTCCGGGCTGGTTCGTCCCGCCCGACCAGCTGCCGGCACTCCCGACCGCGACGCCGGCCCCGACGCCCACGGCAGCCCCGGCCCGGACTGCGTCGCCGGGATCGAGCGCACCCTGAGCGAGCCGGGCCGCAGAAGCGTCGGGGTGGTGGCGGACTCGTATCTCCACCGACTGGATGCCCGCATGGCGAGGACCGGAACGGTGCTCTGCCTTGGCCTGGACCCCGACCCGGCCTCGCTGCCCCCCGGCTTCGCGGGAGACGTCAGCGGGCTGGAGGCGTTCGCCCGGCTCCTGCTCGAGGCGGCTCTGCCGTTCGCCGCAGCCGTCAAGCCGAACCTTGCCTTCTATGAGGCGTTCGGATGGGAGGGCCTGGCCGCCCTCGAGCGCCTTCGGGCCATGGTCCCCTCGGACGTGCCGCTGATCGTGGACGCCAAGCGTGCCGACATCGGCTCGACGGCCGCCCGCCAGGCGGTCTCCCTGTTCGACCGATTGGGGGCCGATGCCATCACCGTGAACCCGTACCTCGGGGGAGCCGCGATCGCCCCGCTTCTCGAGCGGCAGGACCGCTTCGCCTACGTCCTGTGCCGCACGTCCAACCCGGGGGCCGGCGAGCTGCAGGACCTCAGGGTGGAGGCGGACGCGAAGATCGACGCCCCGGCCGAGCCGTTGTGGGCGCGCGTTGCGAGACGGGCCGGCGGGTGGGGGCCAGGGGGAACCGTGGGCCTCGTGGTCGGTGCGACCGCCCCTCACGAACTCGCCGCGATCCGCGCCATTGCGCCCGGTTTGCCGTTCCTCGTCCCCGGCGTCGGACAGCAGCGCGGCGACGTCGCTGCGGTCCTCCGCCACGGCCCCGTTGGCGCGCATTCTGGCGGAGCTCCCTCCGGGGCTCCGCCCGGCCCGAGACTGCTGGTCAACGTGTCACGCGGGATCGCCACCGCGGCCACCGCGGCGCCCGCGGGAACGGACCCAGGAGAGGCACTTGCGAGGGCCGCCCGCGGCTGGGCAAACAGACTCCCTGTGCTAACCTAGCTGCCCGTCGAGCGCTCCCGCAATCGAAGCCGTTCCGGCCGACAGGGAGCCGCAGGAGCAACCACGCGATGCCTACCCCCGGACCGCTCGAACTGATCGTCATCCTGGTGATCGCGCTCGTCATCCTGGGACCCGGCAAGCTGCCCGACGTCGGGGCCGCGCTGGGCAAGAGCATCCGGGAGTTCCGCAAGGCCTCATCGGACATCCAGGAGGCGGCGCGCGTGGACACCACGCCGATCCCCCCGACCTCGACGACGACCGCCAGCGCGCCGGCCACGCCGTCAGCGACGAGCGAGTCGACGACCGAGTCGAAGACCTAGCCGCTTACCAGCCACCGGATGGCCGACGCCGACGCGCTTCGCGGGGCCGGCGTCCCGGGTCCCCAGCCCGGCTCGACCGCCTCCCAGCCCGCCGCTCCACCCCCGGTCCCGATCGAGCCGGGCGCGTCGCGCGGCGCATCGGGCGACGAGTCGACGATGTCGCTGGTCGGCCATCTCACGGAGCTGCGCTCGCGCATCGTTCGGAGCGCCCTCGCCGTGGCCGCGGGGTCCGTTCTCGGCTTCATCGTCAGCGAGCGGGCAATCACGATCCTGCGGGCGCCCATCCCGACCAATTCGCCCCTCTACTTCACCGGGCTCGGCGACGCGTTCATCATCCGGATGAAGATCGCCATCGTGATCGGGGTCATCCTCGCGATGCCGGTGATCCTCTATCAGATCTGGTCGTTCGTGGCGCCCGGCCTGACCATCCAGGAACGGCGAGTCGTTCGGCCCTGGGTGCCGCTGGCCCTCGCCTTCTTCGCCCTGGGCGTCGCCATCGCCTACATCATCCTGC
>JALZAF010000064.1 GCA_030948505.1 Chloroflexota bacterium | reverse complement strand
CCAGACGTGCATGCCCAGGCGGTGTCCCGCGTCGGCCAGCGAGGCCAGCAGCTCGCCATGCTCCTTGGAGCGGCGCAGCACGTCCTCATCGGTCGCCAGGTGGTCGGAGGTGCTCTCCGGGCTGCGGTAGCTCTCGAGGCAGGCTCGGACGATCGCCTCGTCGGGCTGTTCATTGCCGGAGAACAACGTCGCCATGCGTTCGAAGAAGCCCGCCTCGGACAATGTGCCGCCGGTCGACAGGAGGCTGTAGACGGCCCACTCGACGCGATCCGCGAGTGGCGCGGCCGCCGACCCCCGATCCTCGCGATCGGCCAGCCACCAGCAGTCCGGCTCGACCTCCACGAGGCGCCGCTTGCCGGCTCGCGTGAGCTCGTCACGGATGAGCGCGACCAGCCGGTCCACCTGGTCGAGCGGCGCCGTCGCTGCTGTGGTGTGGCGGGCCCGGCCGGAACCGTTGCCGTGCCCGTTGCCGTGCCCATTGGCGCCGGACCCGGACTCAGCCACCGGATCGATGTGGAACGCGACGGGCGCAAACGGGTCGTCTGATGTTTCCGCCGCCTCCGCCGCCTGGGTGGGTTCGGCTTCCGGTGCGTCGGGCGGTTCGGGCGGTCCGGCCTCGGGTTCGACCCGGGTTTCGGCTTCCTGCTCGGCGGATACCGGCAGTTCGGCGAACGCCCGCAGCAGCCCGCTGCGGTCGAGGGCGACGAGGATCTCGCCCAGCAGGCGTTCGGTGCGTGCCGGCTCGCCGCGCTGCTGGAGCAGCTCGATGGTCGTGTCGGACACGATCCGCGCGGCCGCGGTCGCCGAGAACGGCCGGCCATCGACGCGCTCGGGAGGCGTGAACATGCCGCTACCCGGCACCACCGCCGGGTCGCCCGCGCCACCGGGCATCGCCGGGAGTGGCTGGTTGGCCCTCGTCCGGGCCGGTGGCGGGAGCGGGGCGCCGGGTGGGATGAGCTCGATCACGCCTCCGTGGCCTTCCTCGGGCTCGGCCAGCCGCGCCGCGATGAGGCGGAAGCCGGCTCCCACTGCGGCCAGTGAGGCCGCCACGAGCGGCTCCGGGCCGGTCCCGTCGACCAGCACGACCACCCGCCCGTCACGCTCGAGGACCGGCTCGATGCCCGACAGCGAGCCCCGCAGGGTTGCCGTCTGCCAGGCCCAGCGACTGCGGCGCGCGCTGGTGAGAAGGAGGTCGATCGGCACCGTCGCCGACGCCTTGCGCCCGAGCGTCCAGGCAGTGGCGTGGAACGTGAGGGCCACCGATTCGGGGGTCGGCCGAACCGGGGGCTGGCACAGCACCAGGCGCAGCTTCGGCCGAACCGGACGCCCGGCGAGGTCGGCCGCCTCCGACTCCGCCCGCAGTGCCGTCAGCGTTTCGGAGCCGGCCAGCCGCAGAACGGCCGACGCGGGACGCTCCGCCAAGCCTCGGAGATCCTCGCCGAAACGGGCCTGGAGGTGCTCGCCGGGTTCCGCCTCGAGACGCTGGACGAAGGCCCGGACGTGCCGGAAACCCTCCTCGAAAGCCAGCCACGGGTTGCGCTCGCGCCACGGTCCGGCGGGGGGGCGGACCCGCCCGGCGGCGATGCGCAGCGTGGCGGTGCGTCCGTGGTGGGTCGCCAGCCGGCTGGCGGGCAGGACCGCCTGCAGGAAAGCCAGGCGGAGTCCCGCCTCGACCGGCTCCGCGCGCAGCTCGCCCTCGATCCCCGCGAGGATCGCGGCCAGTGAGACCAACTGGCGATCCGTATGGAGGGCCAGCAGCTGCTCCGCCAGATCGTCGTGGCCGGAGGGGAGGGCGAACCTGTCGGCCAGGGCTCGGCGGATGGTCGCGGCGTCCGCGGCAACGGCGAGCGTTCGGTCGTCGTCGTCGAGCGGCGCCTCACGCGCCTCGCCGCCGCCCTGCTGGTCGCGGCACGTGGTGCAGCGATAGTGCTTGAGGAGGGGCGGGGGTAGCGACTCGGGTCTGGCATCTGGGGGGATGCCCCAGCTGACGTCGTCGAGCACCACCGGCCGCCCGCACGTGCCGCACCGCGAGGCGAATAGCTCGCCCAGTGCCAGCCGCAGGCTCGTCTTGCCGTGCGCCGATGCCGCCATGGCCTGGAACGCTGCATCCAGGTGGCGCACGTCCGGAGTCCGCAGCACGAGCTCGGCCAGGAGCCTCGTGAGCGGACCGGATTCGATCGACACGGCCCTCCGCCCGGCATCGATGGCGGCCCGGGCGACCCACCCACCGCGGGCGTCCAGATCGACCACGACGTCGCCGGCTTCCGTGTGCCGATCGATCCGGGCCGCGACCAGGGATGGGGGTGGCGGAGGCGCGATCCGTTCGAGGACCGGCAAGGAAAAACCGGGCTCCACCCGACCAATGAATGCGCCGCGCGCCATCAGGCGAATCCTAGCCGACCGGGAGTACCCTCCGTCCGTGTCCGCGCCGTCCTCGCCCCGCCCATTGCGCGATCCCCTGGTCGAGCATCGGCCCGGTCCGCTCGTGCCGCTGGCGCCATCCGTCGCTCGTGCCCGCGCGTCGATCGAGGCAACGCTGCGCGACATGCTTGCCGTGCCCGACGGGAAGCTGGAGGGACCGTGGCGCTGGCGGCCCAACGATCAGCTCGACGCGGACATTCGCTACGGCCTCTACCGGGTCCACGAGATCCTTGAAGAAGGGGTGGCCCGCATCGCCCGCGGCCGGTCGGGCATGTCCGCCGAGCGGACCGGGCCGGCGGTGCCGCGCCTCGCGGCGGTGACGACCGCCCGCTGGGAGCTGCACGGAGCGGTCGTCGGCCTGCGGCCGGAGGATCTCGATGCCGATCCAGGCGGGGGCGAATGGTCCGTCCGGCAGACGCTGGGCCACATCGTCGGCGTCCAGCGGTCGTACGGCTGGTATTCGGCCTGGTACCTCAGCCGAGCCGGGCGACCTGACGCGGGCCAGCTCCCGCCCGACGGAACAATGCCCGGCGAGCCAGACGAGATGGCTGAGGGTCAGGGCACGCTGGGCGCGGTCCGGACCCGACTCGACGGCCTGGTCGACGCGGCCACGGAGCGGTTCGCGCTGCTGGACGCCGCCGCGCTGGCCGTGCCGGCTCGCTGGTCCAGCCTGCCGGTGACGATCGACTTCCGGCTGGGGCGCCTCGCGTCGCACATCCGCGAGCACACGATCCAGGTCGACAAGACGCTGGTGATGGTCGGCCGAACGGCCACCGAAGCCGAGCGCCTGGCACGCCTGGCGGGGTCGGCCTACGGACGGCTCGAAGGCACCGTCTTCGGGCGTCCGGCGAAGGACGTGGAGCGCGAGTTCGCTGACGGCCAGAGTGCGGCGTCGATCCTGGAAGCGACCGCAGCCGAAGCGGCGACGACGGCGTCAAGGGTCAGGAAGGCCGCGACCTCGGGCTGACTGACCGTGGCCGCAACCTGGCTGTGGCCCCGGCCCTTACGCCTCGTCGAGCTCGTCCGGCTCTTCCTCGAATGCCTCGTCCGTGGTCACGTCGGCCGGCAGCACCCGATCGAGGTCCTCGATCTCGTCGTCCTCGTCGTCGTCCTCGAGATCCTCTTCCAGGTCCATCTCCTCGCGCACGAGGGTGCCCTTCGTGTACGGCCGCAGGTCGGTCGACTTGGCGGCTGTCGGGAAGCTGACCTTGCCGTAGTTCCTGGGGTCCTGGAAGATCTCGCGGATGATGATTCGGACGTCCTTGTCTCCCAGGGACGTCACGCCGGCGGCGTACTTGTTGCCGTCGGCCATGAGCTTGAGCAGGCGAGCGGCGACGCGGGGCTCGACGACCCCGATCCGGATGCCGTTGCTGGTGGCGATCAGCCGATTGCCCTCCGGGGTCATCTCGACGTTGTCGCCGGGATTGACCTGGGCCAGCTCGCGCGGATGGGCGAGGTCGGTCAGGTAGGCGAACCCTGTCTTGCCCGTCTCCTCGACGAAGATGCCGACCGGCGCCTTGCTGCCCTCGCGGGCGGGGACCGTCTTCTCCCCGGCCGTCACCAGGAGGACCTTGAGGCGGTCGATGTTGCGCTCGGCGATTCTGTTGGTCGGATCGAGGGCGAGCGCCGTCTGGTAGTGCTCGCGGGCCGCCGCCAGCTCGCCGAGCTCCCAGAGAGCCTTCGCGAGGCGGTTCTCCGCCTCGGCATCCGGGCCCAGCTCGAGCAGCTTGCGGTTCGTGTCGGCCGCATCGGCCCACTGGGCGGCGGAGGCCTGGGAGATGGCCTGATCGGCCAGCTGGCGCTTGAGCCGAGTCTGGTTGACGGGGCTCGAGGGGGTGGTTTCGACTTCGGGGAAGGTCACAGGAAGAGATCCTTTCGGGCGCGACAGAGCGTCGGGGCGAGCGTGATCGGAGGGGCGCGGAGGACCCGGGCGCGGTTCCGCGAGGGACTCTTCTTCTAGCACCGACTGACGGTTACGTCAAACGCCTCGGCTGTCGCCCTGCGCCCAAAACCGTCGTTTATTCGCCCCGTGGGTCTTCGTCACGATGCCCGGCCGTCGGGCGAAGGCTCCTGAGCGTGCCGGGCCGCCGCGCGAGGTGGCGCTTCCCGTCACGTATGCACCGGGTGCATGGGTGACGAGTGCGGCGTGACGAACATGCACGGGGTGGGTAAATGACGGTTTGAGGGGGACGCGCCTCGGATTGAGGGCGACGGGCCTCGCCCGTGCCCCCGATGGGCGATGCTGACCGTGCGTTTGGCCCCTCTGCCCCGTGTATGTAGGTGTGACCACCCACATGGCGATCATCGAATCCACCGAAGTCGCCTACGAGCGCGCCTTCGAGGAGCACTGGTCGGACGTGTTTCGCTTCGCCCTCGCCTGGACGAACGAGTGGACGGCGGCCGAGGATCTCGCCCAGGACGCCTACCTGCGCCTGTGGAACCACCGCGGCCGCCTCGACTGGAAGCGGCCCGTCCTGCCCTGGCTGCTGGTGACCAGCCGTCGCCTGGCCACGGATCGGTTCCGCGGCCTCCGCCGGCGGCTGCTGCCGTCACCCCGACCCCCGACCCTCGACACGGCAATCCAGGCGCGCTGGCTCGACGTTTGCGCCGCGATGTCCGACCTGTCCTCACTCGAACGGACGGCACTGATCATGACCGCCGTGGAAGGCGCGTCGTATGAGGAGGCCGCCGTGGTGCTGGCGACGACGGCCGGGGCGTTGCGCGCCGCGGTCAGCCGAGCCCGAGCAAAGCTGGAGACCGCTTGATGGAACGCTCACGCGTCGACCGAATTCTCAACGAATGGGCCGCGGTTGCCAGCCAGGCGCGCCGGCCCTCCACCTCACCACAGGGAGTTGTCATGCGAAGCAGCTTTTCGGGCGCGACTCTTGCCGGCGCGAGCCTCGTCGTGCTCCTGATCGTGGGTGCCGTCGTGATCCTCGGCAACCGGGGTCCGAGCGGCCCTGTCGGGGGCACTCCATCGATGGTGCCGAGCCCGTCCGCCCCGGCGACGGCGGCGACGACACCGACCGCCGCCACGACGCCGACCGCGGCTCCCACGGCGACCCCGGCACCGACGCCGACCCCCGCGGTGATCGGCGCCTGCGATCCTGCCCAGCTCGCTGCCCGGATCACGATGTGGGAAGGCGCCATGGGTCATCGCATCGCCCACCTCGACATGACGAACACCGGCTCGAGCGCTTGCGTCCTGGAGACGATGGACAGGCCGCAGCTCGTCGACGGGCGCGGAACGACCCTCATCGACGGTGCGAGCCCTTCCAGCTCGGCGACCCTCACGCTTGCCAAAGGCGCGGTCGTCACAACCCTCGTCCAGGATGGCAACTACTGCGGAGCGGCACCCAAGCCCCCGGTCAGCATCGTGTTCGTGCTCAGTGACGGACGCAAGATCGTGGCGGCTCCGCTGTCGCCCACCGACGCGACCCTTCCGCCCTGCAACGGCGCGCCGGGTTCGGCCGGGACCATCGAAATGCACCCCTGGGCGCACTGAGCAGTGAAGCCTCTTGCGATCGCGTTCCTGGCCTCCCTTGTGGTCGCCGGGTTCGGGGGCCGGGCTCCGGCTCTGGCCCCGGCAACCACGGCTCCGGCCGCGGCCTCGGCCACGGCGACCTCTCTCACCGCCGCCCCGGCCACCACGGTCCCGGCCCCGGCCGTCGACGTCGCGGCCCCCGCCGCATATATACCCACGACCCCGCGAGTGTCCGTCGCCCGTGTGACCCTCGCGCAGCTCATCGGCCAGAAACTCGTCGTCCGCATGGACGGCACCACGCCGGGCGCTGACCTGCTCGGGCGCATCAAGCGCGGCGAAGTCGGAGGCGTCGTCCTCCTCGGCTTCAACATCACGAGTCCGTCCCAATTGACGGCGCTCACAGCGCAGCTCCGGGGCGCGGCGGCGGCTGGTGGGCAGCCCCAACTCCTCATCGGCGTGGACCAGGAGGGCGGATCGGTCAAGCGGATCCCGTGGGCGCCGCCGACGCTATCTGCGCAGCAAATGGGTCGGATGAACAGCGCGTTGGTCGCCCGCGATCAGGGCACCAAGACGGGGGCTGCGCTCCGCGGCCTGGGCATCAATGTCGACTTCGCCCCGGTCGCTGACGTTCCCGCCTCGGCGAATTCGTTCATGTACAAGGCCGGCCGAACGTTCTCGTTCAGCGCGACGCGCACGGCCGTCCTGACCGATGCGTTCGCCGCCGGACTCGAGTCGAAGGGTGTCGACGCGACGATGAAGCATTTCCCGGGGATCGGATTCGCGACCAGGAACACCGACGCGTACGTGATCACCATCGGCGCGACGCGTGCTGCCCTCGCCCCGGGCCTGCTCCCCTATCGAACCGCCATCGCCCACCACATCCCGCTGATCATGTTGTCCAACGCCACGTACAGCGCCTACGACACGGTCAATGCGGCGGGCTGGTCGCGCGCGATTCAAGTCAACCTGCTGCGCCAGACGCTTGGCTTCACGGGGGTGACGATCACCGATTCACTCGACGGCACGGCGCACGCGCGTGGGCTGCCGACCAGCCTGTTGGCCGTCCGTGCGGCGAGGGCGGGGACGGACATGATCCTGATGACCGGCTCAGAGGCGTCGACGAAGGCGGTCTATGCCACGCTGCTCGCGGATGCGCAGAGCGGCTACATCCAGACCGACCGCCTGCGCGCCTCATACACCCGGATCCTCGCCCTCAAGGCCGGTCTCTAGCATCCGAAATCGTCCTGGCCGGGCGCAGCAGCCGAAACAAGACTTGGGTGGCCGCGCCAGGCCACCGCCATCCAAACCGTCGTTTATTCACCCCATGGGTGTTAGTCACGAAGAGCCCGCTGTCGGGCCCACCTCCCAAGCGTGCGGATCCGGGCACGAGCTCGCTTCTTGCCGTCGGGCATGCACGGGGTGCATGAATGACAACTCCGACGTGACCAACATGCACCGGGTGGGTAAGCGACGGTTTGGGCGCCGCTTCGGGCGACGGTTTGGGCGCCGCTTGGGCGCGGCGGGCGTCGGTTGGGCGCCGCTTTTGCGCCGCTTGGGCGCCGCTTCGCGCTAGCGCAGGCCCAGGTTCCAGGCAACCACGAGCACGCCAACGGCCAGGAGGACGACCGTCTGCCAGATCCAGCGCGGATCGCGGCGGCGGGCCGGCGGGGCCCCGTGGAAGGCGTCCCACAGGAAGAAGGCCAGGGTCAGCATCGCCGGGCCGACGAGCCTCGGGATGTCCATGGCACGCAGGGCCGCGGCCCCGATCGCTACGGCACTCGCATACGTGGCCGCGGACCACAACGCGTCGCGCAGCTTGTTCACCCGCAGCGCTGACACGCGATAGCCCAACAGCCCGGCGACCAGGGCGTCGGTGGTGGCCAGCAGCACGAGGTTGGACTCGGATAGCGGGGCCGAACCAGCGGGAGCGCCCACGACGGCGCCGGGGGTCGCCCCCGGCCCGGACCCCGGCGCGGACCCCGGCAAGGAGCCGGGCACGGCAACAGGCACAGACCCGGGCGGCGCGGGTTCGGGCAGCCCACCCGGAACGAGCGCGGCCGCGCCAAGGAACGCGAGGAACGCAACCAGCACTGCCTGGGCGACGATCGCGGTGCGATCCGGCTCGCTCGGCCCGCGACTCGCGAGCAGGACGCGAGACTCCGTTCGCAGCGTCCGATCGAGCAGGATGGCGGTAATGACGAGCGCCGCCCCCAACCCAAGCCCGATCGGCACGAGGCGGATGACCCCGAGGCAGGCGAACCCAGCGACGGTCGGCGTGAGCAGCGATTCGATCGGCACGCCGGGCGCGTCCGGGCGCGAATCCGCGTCGCCCAGGACCTGGAGCGTGCCGATGAGCAGCCCGACGATGAAGATCCCGGCCACCAGCCAGACCAGCGGCCCTTCGGCGAACCGCGACAGGCCGACGATCGTGGTCGCCGCAAGCACGAGGTCGCGGCGCGAGCCGGCTCGGGACTCCACCACGCCGATCGTACGCGACGCCCCGGTCACGTCCGACCGACCCGATCGGGCTTGGCCGCGACCCACGCCAGCAGCTCCGCCCGCGTACGCGTGTTGAGGACGTCCTTCGGCTGCACCCACGCCCGCCGCGCCTGGCTGATGCCCCAACGGACATAGTCGAGCTCCGCGGTCTTGTGGGCGTCGGAGTCGATCGTCAGCACGCAGCCATGCTCGACCGCGCGACGGGCGCGCTCGACGGACAGGTCGAGACGGTGGGGCGAGCCGTTCATCTCGAGGGCCGTGCCGGTCCGCGCCGCCGCCGCGTAGACCGCCTCCCAGTCGAGGTCGAGGTCGTCGCGCGACTGGATCATGCGGCCGGCGGGATGAGCCACTATGTCGACGTGCGGGCTGTTGATGGCATTCAGCGTGCGCCGCGTCAGCTCCGCCCGCGGCTGGCGACGAGACACGTGGACCGAGGCGACGACCACGTCGAAGCGGGCGAGGAGCGCCTCGTCGAAGTCGAGCGCGCCGTCGGCTCGCACCTCGAGCTCGCAGCCATGCAGCAGGCGGAAGCCCTCGGCGGGCGTCTCGGGCGGCGCGGTCCCGTCGGCCTCCTCGCGGGCGAATCGGGCGTTGAGGTCGGCGATGATCTTGCGCTGGGCCTCGACCCGTAGCGGGGTCAGCCCGCGGGCAATGGCCAGCGAGACGGAGTGGTCGGTCAGGACCTCGTAGGCGTAGCCGCGCCGGCGGCAGGCCTCGGCCATCGTCTCGATGTCGTGGACGCCGTCCGACCAGTCGGAGTGGGTGTGGCAGTCGCCGCGCAGATCCTCCTGCGTGATGAGCAGCGGCAAACGGCCGGCCAATGCGGCCTCGATCTCGCCATGCCCTTCGCGCAGCTCAGGCTCGATGTAGGGCAGGCCAAGGAAGCCGTAGGCCTCGGCTTCGGTGGCGAACGTCCGAAGCTCGGCGTCTGCGCCCTTCAGCGGCTGGCCCTCCGCGTCGATTCGCTGGAACCCCTTCTCCGACAGGCTCCAGCCGGCGTCGCGCGCCCGTGCCCGCAATGCAACGTTGTGTTCCTTCGACCCGGTGAAGTGGATGAGGTACGTGCCGGCCTCGCCGGGCGGCATGATCATCAGGTCGACGTCGGGTCCGCGCAGCAGCTGGACCGCTGCCTTGTGGCCGCCGCGGTTCACGACCCGGTCGACGATGCCGAGCTCCGTGAAGCGCGTCATGAGCGCCGCCGGATCGTCCGTCTCGGCCAGCAGGTCCAGGTCGCCGATCGTCTCCTTGCGCCGCCGCGATGAGCCCGCAGGAACGATCCGCCGAACACCGGGCGTGCTCTGCAACGCCTCCACCAAAGAGTCGACGATCGCCTCGGCCTGGTGAACGAGCAGCCTGGTGGGCCGAGATTCCATCTCCGCGATGCCGGTCAGGATCATCGCCTCGGTTTTCTCGGACAGGCCCTTGAGGGCCCGCAGCGTGCCGGCCTCGGCCGCCTGGCGGAGGTCTTCGACTGTCTCGATGCCGAGCTCCTCGTAGATCAGCCGAACGGTCCGCGGACCGAGCCCCGGAATCCGCAGCAGCTCCACGATACTGGCCGGAATCTCCGACTTGAGGCGCTCGTGCATGGCGAGCCGACCGGTCGTCGCCAGCTCGCCCAGCTTGTCGCTGATGGCCTGGCCGACGCCGGGGATTTTCGGCGCCTGCCCGGAGCGGTATGCGCCCAGGACGTCGAACGGAGCACGGCCGATCGCGTCCGCCGCGCGGTGGTAGGCCACGGTCTTGAAGACGAGCTCGCCCTTGACCTCGAGGATGTCGCCGATCTCGTGGAAGATGCGAGCCAGGTCGCCGTTGTTCAGCCGGCGGGGTTGGTCGTCAGCCCGGCGGGCTTCGGCCCCGTCCGCCTCGGCTTCCCGCGTTTCGGCTTCCCGCGCCCCGACGTCGACGTCGTCTGCCATCGGAGGGATGGTACCGAGCGATGGACTTCAGGCGGCGACGACCCGATCCCGGCCCCGCCGCTTCGCCTCGTACAGCGCCGTGTCCGCCTGCGCGACGAGGTCGACGATGGGCTGGTTGGGCGTGAAGCCCATCGCGACGCCCACCGACACGGTCACACCGCCGATGTCGAGCGCGCGAAGGTCGAGCTGCTCGACGGCTGCGCGCACGCGCTCGCCGACCTCGATGGCCACCCCCGGACCGGGGTTGCGCAGCAGGACGGCGAACTCCTCGCCACCGACGCGGGCCGGAACGTCCTCCTCGCGAACCGCGCCGGTGATCGCGCCGGCCACCGCTCGCAGGACCTCATCGCCAACGGCATGCCCGTGCATGTCGTTCACGCTCTTGAACCGGTCGATGTCGATCATCAGCACGCCAACCGCGTCGTCGGCGCGCCTGCGCCGAGCAACCAGACCGCAGAACTCGTCGAAGTAGCGCCGGTTGGGCAGGCCGGTCAGGGCGTCCGTGGAGGCCCGGGCTTCGGCTTCGCGGTGCGAGAACGCTCGAGCCAGGGCGGCCGAAGCCTCGACGGCGGCTCCGGCCAGGATTCGCTCGGCCGAGCGCGGCCAGGCGTTCGCCGTACGGCGCGACAGGACGATCGCGCCCACGACGCGGTCGTCCGTGCGGAGCGGCGCGGCAAGGGTGTACTGGAGCCCGTACACCTCGCGGGCGCGGGCGGCGATCCGCGCGGCGATGCGGCGGGGCGCGCCCGATCCCAGGACGACCGAGCCGGTGTCACGGCGGAACGGCAGTGTCGGCTTCGAGTCGCGCGGGTCGTCCAGATCCGACAGCGGGAACGACGTCGTGGAACTGCCGACCTTGGTGCTGCTCGTCACGAGCGTGGCCTCGAGGGCATTCCCCTCTGCCGCCCGGCGGACGACGACGATGTGGTCGGCGTGGGTGCTCGTGCCCAGCTCCTGGACGATGGCGTCGACGATGGCGTCAGCCGAAACCGAGCGCGACAGGCCCTGCAGGATTCGGGCGAAGCTTTCGACCTCCGCCCGACGGGCCGTCTCGAGCGACTGGACGGCGTTGCGGTGAAGGATTGCCGCGTTCGCCACCACGGCCACCATCACGGCCAGGACCACGTCGATGGGCAGGATGCCCTGCGTCGCGAGCCGCACGGCGATGCCAAGGGCAAGGACCAGGAGGGAGCCCGCCAGGAGCCACCATGTCCGCCGCAGCCGCCGGTCCTGGGGGTCGATGGCCGGGGGTCGGAGGGTGGTGGGTGCGGTCACGTTCGGTTCGGAGAATGGCGGTCCGGATGGGGCTCGGTCCATCGCTCGGAGGGGGCAGATCCGCATCCGTGGGGCTAGTACTTCCGTACCGCTGCCGCCCCCTGGCCGCCACCCC
>JALZAF010000039.1 GCA_030948505.1 Chloroflexota bacterium | reverse complement strand
GCCCACTTGACTGTCAACCGAAAGGAAGCGTTTTCGTGCCGACGATCAGCCAGCTCGTGCGCCACGGCCGCAAGCCCAAGATCGCGAAGATCAAGGCGCCGGCCATGCGCAGGAACTGGAACAGCCTGCGCCAGCGCTCGGTGCCGATTGCCGGCGCCCCGCAGAAGCGCGGGGTCTGCCTGCAGGTCCGCACGATGACGCCCAAGAAGCCGAACTCGGCCCTGCGCAAGATCGCCCGCGTACGCCTGACCAACCAGATGGAGGTCACGGCCTACATCCCGGGCATCGGCCACAACCTGCAGGAGCACTCGGTGGTCCTCGTCCGCGGCGGCAAGGTCAAGGACCTGCCCTCGGTCAAGTACCACATCATCCGCGGCACCCTCGACGCGGCCGGCGTCCGCGACCGCAAGCAGGGTCGCAGCAAGTACGGCGCCAAGGCGGCCGGCTCAACCGGAGGCCGCAAGTAGCATGCCCCGTCGCGCCAGTATTCCCCGCAAGACCAAGTACCAGACGGTTCCCGCCAACCGGACGACGTCGCGCTTCACCGCCAAGCTGATGACCAACGGCAAGCGCAACCTGTCGGAGCGGATCCTTCGCCAGGCGCTGGCCCGGGCCGAAGCGGCCTCGCGGCGGCCCGGCCTCGAGGTGCTCGAGGCGGCCCTCCGCAACGCCACACCGATCATCGAGGTCAAGCCCCGCCGCGTCGGCGGAGCTACGTACCAGGTGCCGGTCGAGATCCGCGGCGATCGGCGCCTCTCGCTCGGCGTCCGCTGGCTCGTCCAGGCGGCGCGCAAGCGAAGCGGCAAGAGCATGAGCGACAAGCTGGCCCAGGAGTTCGTCGACGCCATGAACGGCCTCGGCGCGGCGGTCAAGCGGCGCGAAGACACGCACAAGATGGCCGAGGCCAACAAGGCCTTCAGCCATTTCAAGTGGTAGACCCGGGAGCATAGGGAAGTGGCACGCCAGGTTCCGCTCGCGCGCACGCGGAACATCGGAATCATCGCCCATATCGACGCCGGCAAGACGACCGTGACCGAGCGGATCCTCTTCTACACCAAGAAGATCTACAAGCTCGGCGAGGTCCACGAAGGCGCGGCGACCATGGATTGGATGCCCCAGGAGCAGGAGCGGGGGATCACGATCACGGCCGCCGCGACGACCGCGTTCTGGGGCGATCACCGCATCAACATCATCGATACGCCCGGGCACGTGGACTTCACGGTCGAGGTTGAGCGCAGCCTCCGGGTGCTCGACGGAGCGGTTGTCGTGTTCGACGGCGTGGCCGGCGTCGAGCCGCAGTCGGAGACCGTCTGGCGGCAGGCCGACCGCTACGGCGTGCCCCGCTTCTGCTTCATCAACAAGCTCGACCGCACGGGCGCCGACTTCTGGCGCGGGGTCGAGTCCATCCGCGAGCGCCTGGGCGCAAACGCGGTGCCCATCCAGATCCCGATCGGCAGCGAGGATCGCTTCCAGGGCGTGGTCGACCTGGTCGAGATGAAGGCCATCTACTACCGCGACGACCTGGGCAACAACATCGAGGTGGTCGAGATCCCCGATGAGCTCAAGGCTGAGGCGGAGAAGCACCGCCACGCGATGATCGAAGCCGTCGCCGAGATGGACGACGAGCTGCTCCACAAGTACGTCGAGGGCGAGGAGCTGACCGTCGCCGAGATCAAGCGCGGTCTCCGCCTGGGCACGCTGACGACCAGGATCATCCCGGTCCTGACCGGCTCGGCGCTGCGCAACAAGGGCATCCAGAAGATGCTCGACGCCGTCGTCGACTACCTGCCCTCGCCGCTCGACGTGCCGCCCATGATCGGCCTCGACCCGCGCACGGGCACGGAGATCATCCGCACCCCCAGCGACGAGGAGCCGTTCAGCGCGCTGGCCTTCAAGATCGCGGCCGACCCGTTCGTCGGCAAGCTGGCCTTCTTCCGGGTCTACTCGGGCACGCTCAAGGCTGGCTCATACGTCTACAACCCGACCAAGGACAGGCGGGAGCGGATCGGGCGCATCCTCCAGATGCATGCCAACCACCGCGAAGAGATCGACATCGTCTACGCCGGCGACATCGCCGCAGCGGTGGGCCTCAAGGACACCTACACGGGCGACACGCTGACCGACCCCGACCACCCGGTGGTCCTCGAATCGATGACCTTCCCGGAGCCAGTCATCGAGGTCAAGATCGAGCCCAAGACGAAGGCCGACCAGGACAAGCTGGCGATCGCCCTGCAGCGCCTGGCCGAAGAGGATCCGACGTTCCGGGTCCACACCGATCCCGAGTCGTCGGAGACGCTCATCGCCGGCATGGGCGAGCTCCATCTCGACGTCCTCGTCGATCGCATGATCCGCGAGTTCAAGGTCGCCGCGAACATCGGCAAGCCCCAGGTGTCCTACCGCGAAACCATCCGCCGCGCCGCCGAAGGCAACGGTCGCTTCGTCCGCCAGACGGGTGGCAAGGGCCAGTACGGCCACGCCATCATCAAGCTGGAGCCGCAGGAGAAGGGCGCCGGCTACGAGTTCGTCGACAAGATCGTCGGCGGGACGATCCCGCGCGAGTACATCAAGTCCGTCGACCAGGGGATTCGCGAAGCGCTCGGGACGGGCCTCTACGCGGGCTTCCCGGTGGTCGACGTGAAGGTCACCCTCTTTGACGGCTCGTACCACGAGGTCGACTCGTCGGAGATGGCCTTCAAGATCGCCGGCTCCATGGCCGTCAAGGACGCCTTCGTCAAGGCGGACCCGGCGGTGCTGGAGCCGATCATGAAGGTCGAGGTCACCATGCCGACCGAGTTCATGGGCGACGTCATCGGCGACCTCAACAGTCGCCGCGGCCAGATGGAGGGCATCGAGTCGCGTGGCTCGACCGAAGTCGTGCGGGCCTTCGTCCCGCTGGCCCAGATGTTCGGCTACGTCACGGACCTGCGGTCGATGACCCAGGGCCGGGCCACGTCGTCGATGGAGTTCAGCCACTACGCCGAGGTCCCCGCGAGCATCGCGTCGGAACTCGTCCAGAAGTCGAAGGTCTAGGCGCGGGCCCAGCCCGACCGGAAGAGGAGCCAGGACAGAACGATGGCCAAGAAGAAGTTCGAGCGCAACAAGCCGCACGTGAACATCGGCACGATCGGCCACATCGACCACGGCAAGACGAGCCTGACCGCGGCGATCACCAAGTACCTCTCGCTCAAGGGCGAGGCGGA
>JALZAF010000024.1 GCA_030948505.1 Chloroflexota bacterium | reverse complement strand
AGAGCCAGCCGTCCTCGCCGGGTGCGGCCAAGGCGCCGGGGGTCGCGAAGGTCTCGAGGATCGCTCGTGCCCGGTCGATCTCTCCTGGCGCGACCCGGACCTTGACGACGCCCTCGCTGCTCAGCAGCTCGCCGATGGGGCCCTCGCGCACGAGCCGGCCGTTGGCGATGATCCCGACCACGTCGGCCATCTGCTGGACCTCGCCCAGGTTGTGGCTCGACACGAAGACGGTCTTGCCGGTCGAGGCCAGGAAACGGAGGGTGTCGCGCATGGCGACGATGCCGGCCGGGTCGAGGCCGTTGGCCGGCTCGTCGAGCAGGAGGAGCTTCGGGTCACTGAGCAACGCCGCGGCGATCCCGAGCCGCTGCTTCATCCCCAGCGAGTAATCGGACACCGCGTCCCGCGCCCGGTCGCGCAGGCCCACCAGATCGAGCAATTCCTCGATGCGCTGTTTGGTGGCGGGCGCACCCGTTGCGGCCAGCGCTCGCAGGTTCTCGCGGCCGCCCAGGTACGGATAGAAGGCCGGCGATTCGATGAGCGCGCCGACCTCGAACAGCCTCCGTCGATCGCTTCTCCCAAACGGCCGGCCCAGCATCTCGATCGAGCCCGCGTTGGGTCGGATGAGGCCGGTCAGCAGTCGCATCGTGGTCGTCTTGCCGGCGCCATTTGGGCCGAGGAACCCGTAGACCATGCCGCTGGGCACGGACAGGTCGAGGCCATCGAGGGCGAGACGCTTGCCGTAGCTCTTGCGCAAGCCGCGGGTGGCGAGGGCGAGGCCGTCCGTGGGCGCGGGTGCAGCGGTCATGCCGCGACAGTACACGGGGAAGGGCGTCCTCGGTCCCGCCGCGTGACGCCGCCCGACGCCGCCCGCAACCGTCGTTTACCCATCCCATGAATGTTGGGCACAACACAACCGGCGGATACCCATGGGGTGAATGAATGGCGGACCGCGAGCCATGTCAGCCGGCCGACCCCCACGCTTGCAACGGCTTGTGACGACCCGAACCCGGCCTCCGCCGGCCTGACGAAGACCCACCCCACGAATAGCCGACGGTTTGGCGGGCTCGATGGGCGTCAGGAACGCGACGCCGGCGATGGCTGGCAAGGCAGGCCGCCGCAGCCACTCCGCCACCGCTCTGCCGCGCAACGGGAAGGCGGTCCGGAACACGATGGCGTGACGCTCGACACGTCGACGCGACGTCCTGCTTTCGCCAACGAACAGGATCCGGGCGACGCCGTGACAGCTCCAGCCGCGGTCGGCGGCGATGGCCGGGGCGAGGCGCACCTTGCGGTCCAGCGCCAGGAGCGTCGCCTGGACATCGGGCACGACCGACTTCACCTCGCACAGCGCGATGTATCCGCTTTCCGGATGCCAGCCCAGAACGTCGATCGACCCGCGCTCGCCGCCGATCGCAAAGGTGGCTTCGACCTGGACCTCCCAGCCAGCTGCCCGGAGCCGGCGAACGGCCGCATTGACGATCGTTGCGTGCGCTTCGTCCAGCAGGCGATCCAGCCCCTCGCCCTGCCAGCGCACATGGAGCTCAACGTCGGCACCGAGCGCTTCGCCCAACGCGCGCAGCTTGTTGAAGGGCACGCGGCCAACCCGCCCAAGCTCGACTCGGCTGATGGCGCTCTGCGACATGCCGGCCTTCGCCCCCAGATCCGCCTGCCGCAGCGTTGTACGGCGCCGTAACTGCCGGATCGCACGTCCGAACCGCAGCGTGTCCACAACCCGAGGATGACCGAGAAGCCTTATCTGACGGTTGCCGTGGGACAATCCGCGTATGTGCTTCGACACGGACAGCCGGCCGCCGATCAAACCCATCGCTGGCGGTGCGCTGGATTCGGCCGAATTGACCCTGACCGCCGACGACGGCAATCGCTTCAGCGCCTTCCGCGCCCGCGCCGCGGAGTCCACCGGCGCCGGGATCATCATCCTGCCCGACGTGCGGGGCCTCCATCCCTACTACGAGGACCTCGCGCTCCGCTTTGCCGAGAACGGCATCGACGCCGTGGCCATCGACTACTTCGGCCGGACGGCCGGCCTCGGCCGCCGCGACAGCGGCTTCGAGTACATGCCTCACGTCAACCAGACGACGTGGGCCGGGATCTCGGCCGACATCCGGGCGGCGGCGGCATACCTCCGCTCGGAGGCGGGCGGCGGGGAGACGTCCCTGTTCACGGTCGGTTTCTGTTTCGGTGGCCGCCTCTCGTTCCTGGCCGCGACGCTTGGCCTGGACCTCACCGGCGTGATCGGCTTTTATGGCATTCCGGTAGGCGAGGGTCGCGCGGGCGCGCCTGCCCCGGCCGACGTCGCGGAGCGGATGGCGTCGCCCGTGCTGGCGCTCTTCGGTGGCGCGGATCAGGCCATTCCGCCGGAGGCCGTCGCCACCTTCGGGGCGGCCCTCACCGCCGCCGGAGTGGACTATCGGATCGCCGTCTACCCGGAAGCCCCGCACTCGTTCTTCGACCGCAAGGCCGACGAGTTCGCAGCCACCTCCGCGGCCGCGTGGCAGGAAGTCCTGGCGTTCATTCGCGCCCGAACCAAGACGGGTCAGCCGGCATGAAGGCCTTCCGAAGGCTCATGGGTGGCGGGGCCGAGCCGAACGATGTCCACATCACCACAATGCCTACTTCGACGTCGGCGGCCGATTCCGCGTCGCCCGACGACGAGGAGCGGCAGTACGAACTGGAGTTGGCACGCGAGGAAGTGCGCCGGCTTGACGAGCTGCAGCAGCGGCAGCTGCGGTACACGAACTACTCGTGGACGCCGCCGGCCCAGGGTGGGGAGCGGCGAGCCGACGACGAAGAGGCGCAGTCGGGCGAAAACTAGATCTACGCTGGCCCGAGCCCGGCGCGGGGCCTGGTCCCCCGAACCCCCGGGCCCCCCTGGCCCACCCAGGCGCGTAAACCGTCGGATACCCACCCAGGCCCCAAAACCGTTCGGATACCCACCCGGTGCATGTTCGTCACGGCGAACTCCGTCGCCTACCCACGGGGTGCATGGGTGACAAGTTGCCATGGCTCGCCCGTGCGTGACTGCCTCGAAATCCGCCCGCCCGACCTGACTAACACCCATCCCACGAATATGCGACGGTTTGGGAGGGCCGGTAACAGCCTGGGGCGCCGGTAACAGCCTGGGGCGCCGGTAACGGCCTGGGGCGCCGGTAACGGCCTGGGGCGCTGGTAACGGCCTGGGGCGCTGGTAACGGCCTGGGGCGCTGGTGCCGGCTCGGGGCGCCGGTAACAGCCTGGGGCGCCGGTGACAGCTTGGGGCGCCGGTGACAGCGCCGGCGCCCGTGCCGGCGACGGGGTTTGGGCAGCCCGGCTACTTGCCCGTGACCACCCGCGCGCCCTGGTTGCGCGGCGAGACCACCGAAATTCGGCCCGGCAGGTCCGTGTCCGCGGCCGCCGCCCCGAACGCGGCCTCGATGCGCGAGATGCCGGACATCGAATCGGCGAACGCCAGGACCGTGGACCCGGCGCCCGACAGGCAGGCGCCGATCGCACCCGCCTTCACAGCCGCCTCCACGAGACGCGGCAGTTGCGGGAACAGCTTGGCCCGATACGGCTCGTGCAGGCGGTCGACGGTCAGCGCGCGCAGGAGGTCGTAGCGGCCGGTCGCAATGCCGGCGACGCCGATGGCAACGCGACCCAGGTTGGCGACCGCGTCCGCGAGCGGGACCTTGGCGGGCAGCGCGGCTCGCATGTCCTTCGTGGGCAGTCGCAGCTCCGGAATGAACAGCACCGCGCGCAGGTCGCGCGGAGCATCGAACCGGATCGTCTCGATCCCGTCGACCCCCGGACCCACGACCACGAAGCCGCCCCACAACGCGGCGGCGGCGTTGTCGGGGTGGCCCTCGATCTCGGTCGCGAGGCGCAGCAGGTCGCGGGCCGTCAGCGGCTCGCCGACGAGGGCATTGCCGGCGATCAGCCCGCCGACCGTGGCGGCCGCGCTGGACCCGAGGCCGCGCGCCAGCGGCACCTCGTTGTGCATCTCGATCCGCCAGCCGATCGGCTCACCGAGCGCGCCACGTGCGGCAACCAATGCCGCCTCGACACCGCGGACGAAGCGGTTGCTGTGATCCACGGGCAGCTCACCCTGGCCCTCGCCCTCGACCACCAGCTCGATCTCGCCGCGGTTCCAGCCGCGCACCTCGAGCTCGACGCGGTTGGTCAGCGCGAGCGCAACCGCCAGGCAGTCGTAGCCCGCGCCAAGGTTGGCCGACGATCCCGGTACCTCGACCACGATCCGTCGCCCGTCCAGCTCCGCCAGCCAGTGCATCACCAACCCAGGCTGCGGCGGACGCCGTCGACTGTGGCGGGCGCCTCGAGGATGGCGCCGGCGGAGGATTCGGCCGTCTTCGGATCCTTGAGCCCGTTGCCCGTCAGGACGCAGACGGTGAGCGCGTCGCGGTCAAGGTCGCCCGCCTCGGCCAGCTTTCGGACACCGGCCAGGCCCGCCGCCGAGGACGGCTCGCAGAAGATGCCCTCGTCCCGCGCGATGTCCCGGTAGGCGCTCAGGATCTCCGCGTCGGTCACCGACTCGATCCGGCCCCCGGACTCGTCTCGCGCCGCCGTCGCCTTGGCCCACGAGGCCGGGTTGCCGATGCGGATCGCGGTCGCCACGGTGTCCGGGTCGTCGACCGGGTGGCCCAGCACGATGGGTGCGGCGCCCGCCGCCTGGAAGCCGAGCATGCGAGGGGTCGCCTCGACCAAGCCGGCGGCGCGGTACTCGCGGAACCCCGCCCAGTAGGCGCTGATGTTGCCCGCGTTCCCGACCGGGATGGCGAGGATGTCGGGCGCACGTCCCAGGTCGTCGCAGACCTCGAACGCGCCCGTCTTCTGGCCCTCGAGCCGGTGCGGGTTGACGGAGTTCACCAGGGTCACCGGGTGGGCCGCGTCGGCGGCCAGCTCGCGGACGATCCGCAACGCGTCGTCGAAGTTGCCATCCACGGCGACCACGCGAGCCCCGGCCACGAGCGCCTGGAGCAGCTTGCCAAGCGCGATGTGACCCTTCGGCAGGACGACCAGGACGTCGAGCCCGGCGGCGGCGCCATAGGCTGCGGCCGATGCCGACGTGTTGCCCGTGGACGCGCAGATGACGGCCCGGGCCCCATCCTCGAGCGCCTTGGCGACCGCCACGACCATGCCGCGGTCCTTGAATGAGCCGGTCGGGTTCTGGCCCTCGACCTTGGCATGCAGGTTCGGCATGCCAATGCGGCGGCCGAAGCGAAGCAGATGGACGAGCGGCGTGTATCCCTCGCCCAGCGTCAGCGGCGGCGTCGCGTCGGTGACCGGCAGGAAGCGGCGATAACGCTCGACGAGGCGGGTACGTGAGGTCGAGCCGACCGGGGTCGAGCCGACCGAGCCCGAGCCCACCGGGGTCGAGCCGACCGAGCTCGCGCCGAGCGCCGAGCGTGCGTCAGTCGCCGAACGTGCATCAGTCATCGATCGGGTACCACGGCGCATCCAGCGACTCCGGTGCCGCCTCGAGGATCCTGGACCGCAACGACTCCAGCCCCAGCCAGTTCGTGCGGAGGCCCGTGCCAGCGGCCATCTCGACGTGCGATTCGGCTACGTCGCGCAGCACGCGGCCCGCGCTCACGCCGGGCAGGAAGGCGAACCAGCGGCGCGTCCAGCCGCCCGCGTCGCCGTCGTTGGCCGTCGCGCGGCCCGCGCTCGGGAGC
>JALZAF010000012.1 GCA_030948505.1 Chloroflexota bacterium | reverse complement strand
GCAGCGACTCGAGGTAGCGGTCCGTCCGGAGCGCGTCGACTTCGGGGTCCTGGCGGGGCAGCGTCATCGCGGGTTCATGGGGCTCATCGGGCTCATCCGGCTCATCGCCGCGCGCGGTCGAGCTCGCGGGCGACGGCCCGCAGGCCGCGGTGGATGAGCACCCTCACGGCGCCCTCCGACCGTCCAAGGACGCCGGCGATCTCCGCCGTCGAAAGGTCGTCGACGAAGCGCAGCACGATGGCCCTGCGGCGGTCCGGCGGCAGCGTCGCCACGGCCCACCATGCCTCCGCGGCCTCGTCGCGCGCGGCCACACCTCGCTCGACGTCCGTGCTGTCCGGGACGCTGGCCGCGTCCTCGATCGCGGCGGTCCGGTGGCGGCGGTGATAGCGCCGCTCGTTGGCGATCACGTTACGGGCGATCCGGAAGAGCCAGACCCGGAACGTGGATGCGCCCTCCCCATCCGCCGGCTGCGCGCGCTCCTCGAAGCGGTTCAGGTTGGCGAGGGCGGCGAGGAACGTCCGCTCCGTGGCGTCCTCGGCGGCATGGTGGTCGGCGAGCTCGTAGAACGCGAAGTTGTACACCTGTGCCAGATACCTTCGGTACAGCGCGTCGAAGCGGTCGGGATCGCGCCTCGCGGCCTCCACGAGGGCTCGATCCCGGTCGAGATGGGTGATCGATGAGCGTGCGTCGCGCGCCTCGCTCCCCTTTCCAAACCCCGGTCGGGCCATCTCGTTACACCATTCCCGCGGTTGTGCCCAAGCGGAGGTGCCGGACTTCGGCGCTGAGAACCTGCCGCTCTGGCTCGTCCGGGTCGCCCTGGACGATGAGCGCGCCCGTTTCGGAGTCGACGGCCAGGGCCCGCACGACGTCCGCCGTTCCGTCCGGCAGCTCCAGCCGGATCGTGCGTCCGGTCGTGGCCTGGCGCGCGTGCCACGCGGCAGCGTCGAAGGAGCCGCGGCGGAGCGACATCACGCGGTCCTCGAGGAAGCCGACGAAGGCTTCGACGAGCGCGAGAGCGTCAACGGCGCCGTCGCCCGAGGCCACTCGCAGCGAGGTCATGTCGTCGGCGAGGTCCGCCGGGAAGTCGGCCTCGGACCAATCGGCGTTGATGCCCATGCCGATGACCACCCGTGGATCGCTCGTGCCCAGCCCATCGCTCTCGCCGAGCACACCGCCGAGCTTGCGCCAGCCGCCGACCCCTGGTCGACCGACGCCGGCCCCACCGACGCCGGCCCCACCAACGTCCGCGGCGTCGAGGACGAGGTCGTTGGGCCACTTGAGTCTGACCGTCCCGCCCAGGAGGCCGATCATCGCTTCGGCCGCCTCGGCCATCGCCAGGCTGGCCGTCGCCGCCAGCCGCCACGCCCGTTCCGGAGGCAGCCAGGTCGGCCGAAACCCGATCGACATCAGGAGGGCCGCACCGGGCGGAGCGACCCACGTCCGTCCTTCGCGGCCACGGCCGGCCGACTGCTCGCCGGCGATCGCCAGGCAGACCTCCGGCGTGCCGGCGGCCAGCCACTCGCGCACGACGTCGTTGGTCGAGCCGACGACGGCGAAGCGCTCCCGACGGGAGATGAAGGGCTGCTGTGCCACGAGCTCAGCCGGCCGCCGCGGCCTCGACCGACTCCGGTCGCTCCAGCTCGAACGCCGCGTGCAGCGCCCGCACCGCGGTCTCGAGGGCATCCTCGGCGATGATCGTGGTGATCCGGATCTCCGACGTCGAGATCATCTCGATGTTCACGCCCGCGTCTGCCAGCGCACCGAACATGCGGGCCGCGTAGCCCGGGGCGTTCTGGATTCCGGCGCCCACGATCGACACCTTGGCCACCGCGGAGTCGGTCGTGATCTCGCGGAAGCCGAGCTCGCGGATGATCGGCTCGAGCAGGCGCTTGGCCTTGCCGAGATCGTCCCGGGCGATCGTGAACGACAGGTCCGTTGCGCCGTGATGGCCAACGTTCTGCACGATCATGTCGACGTTGATGCCCGCGTCCGCGAGGGGCGCGAAGACGCTGCGGGCCACACCAGGCTTGTCGGGCACCTCGACCAGCGTGATCTTGGCGACGTTTCGGTCGTGGGCCAGCGCCCTGACCTTGTTCCGCTGCTCCACGAGCGGGTCCTCCGTAATGAGCGTGCCGGACGCGTCCTCGAACGAGCTGAGGACCTCGATCGCCACGCCGTTGACCCAGCCCAGCTCGACCGCCCGAGTTTGCATGACCTGGGCGCCCTGGTGGGCCAGCTCGAGCATTTCTTCGTAGCCGATGATTGAAAGCTGCCGCGCCCCGGCCACGATTCGGGGGTCCGCAGTGTAGATGCCGCGAACGTCGGTGAATATCTGGCAGCGACCCGCTTCGAGCCGCGCCGCGAGGGCGACGGCGGTCGTGTCGGAGCCGCCCCGGCCAAGGGTCGTGGTCTCGGCTCGCTCCCCGGCATCGGCGCTGAGGCCCTGGAAGCCGGCCACGATGACGACCTTGCCCTCGTTCAGCTCGTCGTGGACCCGCTTGGGCTCGATGGCCGCGATGCGGGCCTTGCCGTAGCGGCCGTCGGTCGTGATGCCGGCCTGCCCGCCGGTCAGGCTGATGGCGGGCACGCCCAGCGCGTGGAGAGCCATCGACACGAGCGTCGCGCTCTGGTGCTCGCCGGTGGCCAGCAGCATGTCCAGCTCGCGCTCGTCGGGCTCATCGGTGATGGCCGCCGCCAGGGCGACGAGCTCATCGGTCGTGTCGCCCATGGCCGAGACGACGACCACCAGCTGGCTGCCCGCGGCACGCTCGCGGGCGATCCGCCGCGCCACCCGCCGGATCCGGTCCGCATCGGCCAGCGAGGAGCCGCCGAACTTCTGGACGACAAGCGTGGGGGCCATGGTCGGCCGATCTTAGCAGCGGGATTCCGCGGCGCCGGTAGCTAGTCCGCCGGCCCGCCGAGGCCGCAGCCTCGGTCCATCCGAAACCCTCCCCGCCCCACGAAACCATCATTTACCCACCCCCTGCATGTTCGTCACGACGAACCCGTCAGATATGCACCGGGTGGGTGGGTGACGGGAGTGCCGCGCGGCCGCACGCTCAGACTCGTCCCACCCCATCGCGGAGACGTGTCGAAGACCCACCGCACGAATATCTGACGGTTTTGGCGGGCGACAGGGTCGCCGCCGGCCGGCAATCCGAGGCGAAGACTCAGCCGGAGATCTCGGCTCGCTCCGTGAACAGGGCCGCGACCGCAAGTGACGCGATCAGCCAGGCCGCGACCACGACCAGGGCAACGTCCGGCGAGAGCGCCCGCGCCGCCTGCCCGCCGCCGTTCGATCCGAGTCCGCTGGTGTTGATGACCGCGTTGGCCGCGTCGAAAGGCAGGTATTTCACGATGTCGGGCAGGAAGATGCCCGCGAACTGCTCGCCGAAATAGACCCCGATGCCGACCCCGATCCCGGCCAGCTGGCTTCGGGCGAGGGTGGCAATCGTGAAGCCCAGGGCGGCCTGCTCGAGGATCGCCAACCAGCCGCGAGCCAGCTGCTCCGGCAGGTTGCGCAGCGTTCCCGTGTCGCTCAGCCCGCTCGTCGACACGCCGGCCAGCACCGCACCGAGGATTGCTCCGAGAATGCCGATGACGAACGCCAGGATCAGGCCCACTCCGAGCATCAACGCCAGGGACGCGAAGGTCAGCAGTGCGTAGCGGCTCCGACTCTCGCCCCGAGCGACCGCGTTCTTGAGCGTTCCCCAGCTCCACTCGGAGCCGGCAACGGCCGCCCCGTAGATGACCGCCAGCAGGCCGCCCAGCCCCAGGATGAACGAGACCACGAAGGTGTACGCCCCCGGGAACGTCACGAGCAGCAGGGCGTTCCGGGCGCCTTCCTGGGACGGCGCCTGGCGGGCGGTAGCACCGACGGCGACGAAGATCAGCAACAGCAGCCCGACAAGCAGCAGGAATGTGACCCACGTCGCGGGCCGTCGGACGAGCTTTCGGAGGCCCGCGATGAAGAGCCTCATCGCTTGACCTCCGGCCCGCTGGCCGCCGGACTCGCGCCGGCCGGGCCTGCACCCGCCGCGCCCGCCGCTCCCGCGCCCGCGCCCGTCGGACCCGCGCCCGCCGCACCGAAGAACAGTGCTCGTCCTTCGCCCGCCGGCTCTCCGCCGGTTAGCTCCAGGAAGAGCGCCTCGAGGTCGCTGCCCGTGTCGATCCCGGATGCATAGATCCCCGCCTGCGCCAGCGCCCGATTCACTTCGGAGGCCCGGCTTTGGT
>JALZAF010000312.1 GCA_030948505.1 Chloroflexota bacterium | reverse complement strand
CGCCCAGCCGCTTCACGATCTCGACCGGGAATCGTCGCTCCCGCTCGTGCTCGTCGACGACGGGCGCAACTTCCGTGGTCATGAAATCGCGGATCGTGTCGCGCAGGAGCTTGTGCTCCGGCGAGAGATCGAAGTCCATCCGCCCGAGCGTACCACCGGTCGGTCGTCGGGCGGTCAGCATCAGGCGGCCCCCGGTGCTAGCCTTCGGCGATGGCCGAGCCGCCCCCCAGGGCCACTCAACCAGACGGTCCGCCGGCGCCGGCGATCGGCTTCTCGCCGCGAGCCGCCCGCTTCTCCAATTCCCCGTCCAGCCTGCGCCGCGCCATCCTGCTGCGGCTGCGACGCGACGGCCCGAGCTCGCCGGATCGGCTGGCCGAGTCGCTGGGCGCGAGCCGCACCGGCGTCCTGCAGCAGCTCCGCGCCCTCGAGTCGACGAACCTCGTTGCTCGCCAGACCGTGCGCCACGGAGTGGGCCGGCCGCGCCACGTCTACGACGTCACCGCCGATGCGCAGGAACTGTTCCCATCGAACTACGACGGCCTCGCCACGGGACTGCTCGAGGCCATCGGCGCGGTTGGCGGGGACGAGTTGCTGGACGAGGTCTTCGCCGCGCGACGGCGGCAAGCCGGCACGCGGATCCGGCGTCAGCTGGCGGAGCGGATCGCGCCGGACGCTTCGTTGGCGGAGCGTGTCCGTGAGCTGTCGGTCATCCAGGATGAGCTGGGCTACCTGTGCGAGACCGTGCTCGAGTCCGACGGCACGATCCGCCTGATCGAGCACAACTGCGCGATCTTCAACGTGGCCCGCGGGACGAGGGCAGCCTGCGCCACGGAGCTGGAGCTGTTCAGCGAGGTACTGGGCGCCGATGTCGTCCGCGAGACGCACATCGCGTCGGGCGACCGCTGCTGCACCTACCGGATCGCGGCCCGCGCATAGGCGCGACCGCGCATAGGCGCGACCGCGCATAGGCGCGACGGGCTCAGGCCTCTTCGCGCTCGACGACCTCGCGGCGGGCAGGCTGGCGCGTGGGCGCGGGGACGTCGGAGACGTTTGGCACGAATGACGCCGCCAGCGACGTCTCCGCCGCGAGGCGCTGGTCGTCCAGCGAGAGAATCCCCAACCGGCCGAGCTGGGCGAGCTCGTCGCGGATGTATGTCTTGAGCATTTCCGGCCCGTCGGTGTTGATCGAGAAGCGGATCTCGTTGCGGCGGAACGCGTCGAAGATCCAGCGGAACTCGTCCCAGCCGGAGACCACCCGGGTGTTGATGTTGGACGACGGGCAGACCTCGAGCACGATGCCCCGCTCGCGGATCATCGCCAGCGCGCGCGGGTCGTAGGCCGCCTTCACGCCGTGCCCGATGCGGTCGGGCTCGAGCAGCTCGACGACACGCGCGACTTCGTCGACCGGCCCGGCCTCGCCGGTGTGGATCGTCAGTCCCAGGCCGTACTGTCGGGCGCGGCGGAAAAGACGGCGGTAATCGGCCACCCGGAAGGTCGCCGACTCGGGGCCGGCGATGTCGATCCCCACGACACCGCGATCGCGCCACACGATCGCCTTCTCGACGATGATCTCGTTGAGCTCGTACGGGAAAGACCGGTCGAGGCAGAAGATGAGGCCCGGCTTGACCGGGTACTCGAGGGTCGCCCGGTCCATGCCCCGAAGCGCCGCCGCGACGATGTGGTCGAGGTCCTGCTCGCCGCCCCGGTTCCGCTTCATCGGGTTGAAGCGGAGCTCCATGGTGGTCACGTTGTTCTTGCGATACGCGCCGCCGACGACTTCGTAGACGCTGCGCTCGACGGCCAGCGGCGAGCTCTGGATGAGCTCCGTCCAATGGAACAGCTGGAGATAGCCGTCGAAGCTGCGGGACCGCCGGGACACCGTGATCATGTCCCGGAACTCCCAGTAGTCCTTGGTCGGCAGCTTGATCCCCTGGGAGTGGGCGATGCCCCACATGATGGCCGGCGTCACCGCGCCGCCCAGGTGGCAGTGGAGCTCGGCGAGGGGGACCGTGCGCGGCAGCAGGCGCGGCATGGCCCGAGCATAGCCGGGTGCGTCGTTGACCGTTATCGGGTCAGCCTGCAAGCGGGACGACCATACCGTCTGGATCGAGTGTCGCCGCGCGGCGGGCGCGCTGGATCGCGCCGGGGACCTGGTCTCGGGCGTGATAGCTGGACCGAACGAGCGGCCCGGACTCGACGTGGCGGAAGCCCAGGGCGAGTGCCTCCGCCTTCATCGCGGCGAACTCGTCGGGGTGGTAGTAGCGCTCGAGCGGCAGGTGCTTCGGCGACGGCCGCAGGTATTGCCCGATCGTCAGGATGTCGCAGTCCACGGCCCGCAGGGCGACGAAGGCGGCCGACAGCTCCTCGCGCCTCTCGCCCAGGCCGACCATCAGGGAGCTCTTGGTGTGGACCGGGTAGCCGATCTCGGCGGCGTAGGCCTTTGCTCGCTCGAGCACGCCGAGGCTTCGGTCCCAGCGGGCCCGCTTGCGGACGGGCTTCTGCAGCCGCTCCACTGTCTCCAGGTTGTGGTTGAGGATGGCCGGCTGCGCCTCCATCACGTCCCGTAGCGGCGCCGCCTGGCCGTTGAAATCCGGGATCAGCACCTCTACCCCCATCCCTGGGCAGGCCTCGTGCAGCCGCCGGATCGTGTCGGCGAATACGTGGGCGCCACCATCGGGCAGGTCGTCCCGTGCGACCGACGTGACGACGACATGGTCGAGACCCAGTTGCGACACCGCCTCTGCCACCCGGCGCGGCTCGTCCTCGTCGAACCACTCCGGACGGCCGGTCTTGATGTTGCAGAAGCCGCAGGCCCGGGTGCAGGTGTCGCCCAGGATCATGATCGTCGCCGTGCGCTGATCCCAGCACTCCCCGATGTTGGGGCAATGAGCCTCCTCACAGACCGTGTTGAGTTTGAGGCCGCGCAGCAGGCGCTTCAGGTCGTGGTAGTTGTCGCCAGAAGGGATTCGGGCCCGGATCCAGTCAGGATGCCGGCGCGGGGCCGTCGTACCGTCGGCCGCCGGCTCGGCGAACGACCCACCGCCCATGGCGATCGTCAGCGATTCAGCCGCGCCGTGGGCGTGGGGGCCGGGCGGATCGAACATCGGCAGTTCGCGGGCCATGGGCCGAGTGTAGTCAGCCGCCGCCGAACGCGTCGCGGAGCCCAGCCCCGCGGACGACCGACCGACCGATGAAGCCGTTCCCAGCCGTGACGATGACGCGCAAGGATTTCGCCTCAGCGATCGCACGCGCCGACGTGCTGGTAGATCCCGCCGCCCGGCGACTGCGCCTGACGGAGCGCGATCTCCTCCTGGGTCGACCCTGCATCCGGCGTGTTGACGAGGTACAGGGCCAGGCCAGCGTGCGCGTAGTTCGTTGGCACGTAGGACAGCCCCGGGCCGACGTTCGAACTGCCCAACGGCCGGACGTCATTCGTGCGGACATAGATCCGGCTGTTGTAGCGGACCCAGTTCGGAAAGTCCGGATCGGACGGCAGAGCGTCAACCACCGCACAGCCGGCCAACCTCTGGCCCGACGTGACGGTGGCGTCGGGTCCCGTCCAGACATCGGTCTGCTGATCTCGGTACCAGCTCCAGCCGGCGCCCACGAGCAGGTACAGGAACACCGGCGTGATGCCCAGGGCCACGATCTTCAGCAGGTTGGTGTTGATCGTCTGGACGATCGCCTGCCACGCGGAACGGTGTTGTACCGGGAGCGGGCGACCGCCGCGGAGGTGGTCCAGCAGCCTGTCGAATCGCTCCGACGGGTCGGGCGATCGGCCGGGCGTGGGCGCCCCCGCCGCGGGGACCGTGGAGCCAGTTTGACCGCTGGGTGGTGGCATGGCTGGCCTGTGGGCGTCGAGGGCCCTCGGACTAGAAGATCGCGGTCTCGGGTCCGACGGCCTCCAACCAGGCCTTGATGTCCCGCAGGAGCGCCGCTCCCCCGGCACCGTCATTGGCCCGGTGGTCGACGCCGAGGACCATGTTCATGACCGATCTGATGGCGATCACGTCGCCCTCCGGCGTGGAAACGACGACGGGCCGTTTCGTGATCGCCTCCATGGTCACGATTCCGACCTCCGGTACGTTGAGGATCGGCATCACCAGGTTGGTGCCGAGGTAACCCGTGTTGTCGATGGTGAACGTTCCGCCGCCGAAATCGTCGACCTTGAACTTGCCGATTCGGGCGCGCGCGGCGACATCGGCGATGGCGAGGTTCAGACCGTGGATCGAGAGCTGGTCCGCGTCGCGGATCACCGGCACGATCAGCCCTTCGTCGACGGCAACGGCGACCCCGATGTTGATGCGCCGCTTCGCGACGAGGCCCCGCTCGGTCCACGTCGCATTGAAGGTGGGGTGGTTCTTGAGCGCCTCGGCGCAGGCCTTGACCACGAAAGGCACGTAGCTGAGGCTCAGCCCTTCCTTGGCCTGGTAGTCGCGCTTGGCGGATTCGCGGAACGCGACCAGGTGCGAGGCGTCGACCTCCATCTGGACGTAGGCGTGGGGCGCCTGGAGCGCACGCGTCATCTGCGCCGCGATCCCCTTGCGCATCTGGGTCATCGGGACGAGCACCTCGTCCGCGCCCTCCGGGAACGCGATCGACGCAGCCGCCGGGGCGGCCGAAGGCCCCCTGGGCGGCGCAGCCAGGGGCCGACCTGCCGCCGGCGCAGGACCCGCTGCCGGGGCAGGAGCTGCTGCCGACTGGCCGTCGACCGGCTGCCCGGTTCGCTGCGACTCGACGTAGTTCGTCACGTCCTCGCGGGTGATGCGCCCGCCCCCGCCGGTGCCGGCGATCTGGGCGGCGGTGAGGCCGTGCTCGCGCAACAGGCGTCTGACGGCAGGGGTCATCCGCGCATCGGCGTTGCCCTGGCCATCCGACGGGGCGGTCGTGGTCGGGCTCGTGGCTGCGATCGCGGGAGCTCCGCCTGCCGCTATGCCGGCGGTCGGTCCGCTGGCAGATGGCGGTGCGGCCCCGGCGGCCGCGGCCGCGCGGTCGGGCATCTCGGCAGGGCCGCGCTCGTCGGATCCGGCCGGGCCGGTCCGCGGCTCCGGTTCGGGGGCCGGCGCGGCTTTCTCGGCGACCGGGGCCTGGGCGGGCTTCGTGGCGGAGGCCCCGGCGCCGGCCTCGGCGGGTTCATCGGCAGTTTCGATCACCGCGATGTCGGCGTTGTTGGGGACCGTCGCTCCCTCTTCGACGAGGATCTCGCGGAGGATGCCCTCGAACGGCGACGGAACCTCGGCGTTGACCTTGTCGGTGATGACTTCGACCAGCGGCTCGTACTTGGCGACCTTGTCGCCCGGCTTCTTGAGCCATTTGCCGATCGTCCCCTCGGCCACGCTCTCGCCCAGCTGGGGCATCGTCACCTTGGCCACGGGCTGGTCCTCCGGATCCTCGAGCGCCCTGGGGCGCGGCGTCGGTCCGGGCTAGTGTCGCGCATCCCGTCCAGTCCCGCCGGTTGGCCCTCGACCGCTATCTTCCCCACCATGCCCAAGCGAACGGTCCCCAGGCCAGAGCTTCCGAAAGCGACGTGGCCGGCGGTCATGGCCCTGCGGCTGGAGCGCCACCACCTGCGCGTCAGGGCGGACCGCGAGCAGCTCGTGGACGTGGCTCGCGACATGGTCGGGCTGCACGCCCAGGTCATGAGCGCAGCCGAGCTGCAGCTCGCCGCGCGGGTCGACGGCATTCACCCATCGGATGTTCGGGACGTCCTGTGGACGGAGCGGCGGCTGGTCAAGGCATGGTCGATGCGCGGCACCCTGCACCTCCTGACGCCAGAGGACCTGGTCTCCTTCGTCGCGGCCGCCGCGACCCGGGAGCGGTGGCACGAGGCCACCTGGCTGCGCTACGTCGGCATGACGGAGGCGCAGGTCGAGGGCCTCATCGCCGCCGTCGGCGATCTGCTGTCCGACCAGCCCATGACCCGGGCGGCGCTGGCGGACGGCATCGCCGAGCGTCTGGGCGATCCGAAGCTCGCTTCCGCCCTCCGCTCCGGCTGGGGCACCTTCCTGGGAGCGCCGGGCCAGCGCGGCGTGTTGTGCTTCGGTACCAGCGACGGTCGAAACGTGACCTTCGTGCGGCCCTCGGCCTGGCTCGGCCGGCCGGTCGCGGCGAGTGAACAGCGATCGCCGCGGGATCCAATCGACGCCCTGGCGGGCCTCGTCCGCCGTTTCCTGGCCGCCTTCCCCGGTTCGAGCCGCGACATGATTGGTCGCTGGTGGGGCGCGGTCCGGGCAAGCCTGGTCAGCCAGGCCCTCGAGCGCCTGGGGGACAACGTGACCGGCGTCGACATCCAGGGCGTGCGAGCGTGGGCGTTGCGCGAGGACCTGCCGCTCCTGCTGGCCGCGAAACCGTTCGAGGGCGTGCGTCTGCTGCCTGGCTTCGATCCGTTCGTCAACGAGCTGCCTCGTCGGACGGAAGGCCTGTTGCCGGTCGGCCATCACGAGCGGATCTATCGAACGGCTGGCTGGGTGACGCCGGTGGTCCTCGTCGATGGCCGCGTGGCCGGCACCTGGGAGCTGACGGCCGGCAAGACCGGCGGCTTGGCCGTGCAACCGTTCGAGCGGCTACCGAAGACCGCCATTCGCGCGCTCGACGCCGAGGCGGACCGACTGGCCGCTTTCCTGGAGCGCCCGCTGGTGGTCACGGTGGCTGCCCCGCTTGATGACGCCTAACGCTTCGGAGCGCATCCTCGCGACGACGCTCCGTCTATCTGCGAGCCACCTTCGTATACCCCGATCGCTATTTCGGACGTGATACCGAGCTGGGCGGCGACGGTCGGCATTTCGGTGCAGACGATTTCGTGAACCCTGTTTCGGTCGGCGCCGGGCGCGGCCTGAAAGTCGATCGTGGCGCGGTCGAGGAAGTTCGCCGGTCGTGTTTCGGCCCTTACGAATATGTCTGGGTACTTGGTAGTCGCCGCCTGCGCCAATCGATCCTCGCTTGTCGGCCCAAAGACTCCGCATCCGGTCGCGGCCAAGACCGCAAGAAGAAGGCCCGACGAAACACCCCAACTATTCACGAGGGCAGCAACCGCAGTCGGCCTGGTGGGTGCATGAGTCCAGTCGTGCGGCTCATCGGGTCGCGAGCTGTGAGTTCCGGCTGCCGACCGCGCGCAGGTACGCGGGACTCATGAACGCATCGAAGCTGCGCGCGGTGAGCGCCTCGAGCTCTGCCATCAACGGCTCGTCGATCGCGCTGAAGTTGAAGCAGCTCTTGCCCTGCTTGCGGCGCCGCAGCTCAGGCGAGATTCCGGTCAGCAACTGCGGCCGGCCGTAGACCGGCATCAGGTAATAGCTGACGTAGTTCTTGCCGACGCGCGTGCCGGCGAACCAGTCGTGCGCTCCCCCACCCGGCCGCCGGAGCATGCCAACGCCGTAGACCGGGCCCGATTCGAGCCGGTCGCGGTACGGATCGAGGATCTTCCAGAGCCGCGCGTCGACTGCGCGGAAGTCCGCCATCAGTACGCCGCCAGCTTTCGGATTGCATCCGCGATCTTGTCCGGGTTGACCATGAACCAGTCCTCTAGAACGTGGTTGTAGGGCACGCCCGGGACGTCCGGGCCGGCAACCCGGACCACCGGTCCGTCGAGGTAGTCGAACGCCTCCTCGGCCACGATCGCGGCGACCTCTGCCCCGTAGCCACCGAAACGGTTGTCCTCATAGACGATGAGCGCCTTGCCGGTCTTGCGGACCGAGTCGAGGACGGTCTCCTTGTCGAGCGGGCGGAGCGTTCGGAGGTCGACCACCTCGACGCTGATGTCCTCGTCGGCGACGCGGTCGGCGGCCTCCAGCGCGTAGTGGGCCATGAGCCCATAGGCGATCACGGTCAGCTGCGTGCCGGGGCGGGTGATCGCCGCCTTGCCCAGCGGAACGGTGTATTCGCCGTCCGGCACATCGCCCCGCACGGAGCGGTACATCTTCTTGTGCTCGAAGTACAGCACCGGGTCGTCGTCACGGATCGCCGATCGCAGCAGGCCTTTCGCGTCGTACGGCGTCGACGGCACGACCACCTTCAAGCCGGGTACGTGGGTGAAGAACGCCTCGACCGACTGGGAGTGGTACAGCGCACCGTGAACGCCGCCGCCGTAGGGTGCGCGGATGGTCATCGGCACGCTGTAGCCGTTGTTGGAGCGATAGCGCATCCGCGCCGCCTCGGACACGATCTGGTTGAACGCCGGATGGATGAAGTCGGCGAACTGGATCTCTGCAACGGGCCGGAGACCGTTCACGGCAGCACCGATCGAGGCGCCGACGATCATCGATTCGGTCAACGGCGTGTCGATCACACGGTCGTCGCCGAACTCGGCCCACAGGCCGTCCGTCGCCAGGAACACGCCGCCCTTCTTGTCGACGTCCTCGCCCAGCACGATCACCGACTCGTCGCGGCGCATCTCTTCGCCCAGCCCCTCGCGGATCGCCTCGATGAACGTCTTTGCCGGCATCAGTGCGAGTCCGCTTCCCCAGCGTCAGGGCCGAAGCCCCACGGCGGCGGCGTCTCCGAGGGCCACTCCTCGGCGTACACCCAGCGCATCGCCGTCGATGGCTGGGGGTCGGGCTGGGATTCGGCATACGAGGTCGCGTCATCCACGGCGGCGGTGATGTCGGTCGTCAGCCGGGCCTCCACCTCGTCCGTCAGGATGCCCGCCTTCCGCAGCTGCTCGCGGAAGCGAGGCAACGGGTCGCGGGCCTTGTCCGCCTCGAGCTCCTCCTGTGAGCGATATTTCGTCTGCTGGTCGTCGGACGAGTGGCCCGTCAGGCGGGTCACCTTGCACTCGATGAGGGTCGGCCCCTCGCCGTTGCGAGCACGATCAACGGCTTCCTTGCTGGCCTTGTAGCAGGCCAGCACGTCCGCTCCATCGACGACTACACCGGGAATGCCATAGCCGGACGCGCGGTCCGCTACGTCCTCGACCGAAACCTCCATGGCCGCCGGGACGCTGATCGCGTAGCCGTTGTTCTCCACTACGAACACGAACGGCAGCTTGTGGATGGCTGCGAAATTGAGGCCTTCGTGGACGTCGCCCTGGTTCGACGAGCCCTCGCCCATGGTGGTCAGCGCCACCTGGCCCGTCTTGCGGATCTTGGCCGCCAGGGCGATGCCGACCGCATGCAGCAGCTGGGTCGCGACGGGAGAGGACACGGACACCAGGTTGTGCTGGGCGCTGCCGTAGTGGCCGGGCATCTGCCGGCCGCCGGACGAGGGGTCGTTGGCGGTCGCGTACTGGGCGGTCATGATGTCGCGCGGCGACATGCCGAACGTCAGGCAGGTCGCGATCGAGCGGTAGAACGGCGCGATCCAGTCGTGGCCCTTGCGGAGCGGCCAGGTGATGCCGACCTGGGCGCCTTCGTGGCCCTGGCCGCTGATGACGAACGGGATGCGGCCGGCCCGGTTGAGGATCCACATCCGTTCGTCGAGCGCCCGGGTCAGCGCGACGAGGCGATACATCTCGACCAGATCGGCATCGGACAGGCCGACGGCCTCGCCGAGGTGGGTGACCTTCTGGGCGAGCTTCTTGTCGGTCACGGCCATCGGTCCGCTCCTGTCGCCAGCGGTCCGCTCAGAAGTTGATCGAGCGGCCATCGACGGCCATGGCCGCCTCGCCGAGCACCTCGGACAGGGTCGGGTGGGCGTGGGTGGCGGCCCCGATCTCCCATGGCGTCGCGTCGAGCTCGAAGGCCAGGGAGGCCTCTGCCACGAGATCCGTCACGTGCGGCCCGATGAGGTGGATGCCCAGCGTGTCCCGGGTCTCGGTGTCGCCGATGACCTTCACGAAGCCCTCGTAGTCACCGCCGATGATGGCCTTGGCGATCGCCTGGAACGGCACCTTGCCGACCTTGTAGGGCAGGCCCTTCTCCTGGCATTGCTGCTCCGTCAGGCCGACGGAGGCGATCTCTGGCCGGCAATAGGTCGCGCGCGGCTGCTCGACGTAGTCGATCTCCGGCACGTCCTTCTCGCCGGCGATGACGTGGGCCGCGACGATGCCCTCGTGGGCGGCGGTGTGGGCCAGCCACAGCCCGCCGACCATGTCGCCGATGGCGTACACGTGCGGCTCCTTCGTCCGCATCCGGCCGTTGACCTTGACGATGCCGCGATCCGTCTCGACCTTGGTCGTCTCGAGGCCGATGTCCTCGATGTTGGCCGCCCTGCCGGTCGCCACCAGCAGCATCTCCGCCCGCAGCTCCGCCGGCTCCTTGCCTTCGGGCCCGACCATCACGCAGATGCCGTTCTTCTCGAGGGAGACCGCGGCCGGGTCGAACCGGGCGTTGGTCATGACCGTGATCCCCCGCCGGGTGAAGCTGCGCTCCAGGGCCTGGCTGACGTCCTTGTCCTCCAGGGGCACGACCGCCGGCAGGTATTCGAGCAGCGTGACCTTCACTCCCACGTCGTGGAAAAACGAGGCGAACTCGACCCCGACGGCGCCGGCACCGACGATCACGATGTCCTTGGGCAGGGTGGGCATGGTGAGGATGTCGTCGCTGGTGACGATGCGTTTGCCGTCCGGCTTGAGGCCGGGCAGTGACTTGACCCGGGATCCCGTGGCCAGGATGACGTCGGTCGCCTGGAGCACCCGCTCACCGCCTTTGCCCGGCGTGCCATCCTCGCCGCCCTGGCTGACCCGGACCTTCGTCGGGCCCTCGAGGCGCCCGCGGCCCTGCACCCAGGCGACCTTGTTCTTGTCGACCAGCGTCTTGAGGCCCGTCCACATCCGCTTCACGACCTGGTCCCGGCGAGCGGCCATTTCGGCGTAGTCCACCTTCGGCTCGCCGGCCAGGGTCACGCCGTAGTCCTTGGCGTGGCGGATGCGCTCCAGGAACCCGGCCGACTCGAGCAGTGCCTTGGTCGGGATGCAGCCGCGATGGAGGCACGTGCCGCCGATCTTGTCTTCGTCGACGAGGGCGACCTTCAGGCCCAGCTGGGCAGCCCGAAAAGCAGCCGAATAGCCACCGGTGCCGGCGCCGAGGACGACGACGTCGAAGTCGTTGGAGGAGCCGACAGCCATCGTGAGGGTTGCCTCAGGGGGCCGCGGGGCCGGTCTCGACGGGCTCGTCGAAGCGCCGGCTGGGCGGGTGGGTCATCGGGGCCATCGTACGCGGGGCGTCCCGAAGCGCGCAACCGAGCCAGCCGCGGCCGGTGCTAGATTTGGGGCTCGATGGAGTGGTCCTCGCTGCCCCTCGCCGCCGTCCTGATCGCCGGAGCCTACCTGTCCGGCTCGATCCCGATGGGCGTCATCGTCGCCCGCCTGTCCGGCGGACCGGATCCACGAACGGTGGGCTCGGGGCGGACGGGCGGGACGAACGCGCTTCGGGCGCTGGGACGCAAGTGGGCCGCGGTCGTCGTCGTCGGCGACGTCCTCAAGGGGGCCGTGCCCGTGCTGTTCGCGCGCTGGCTCGGGGCGGGGCCGGCCGTCGAGGTCTTGTGCGCCCTGGGGGCGGTGGTGGGCGCGACCTGGTCGCTCTTCCTGGGATTTCGCGGCGGCCGCGGGGTCGGGACGGGCGTCGGCACGATGCTCGTGATACAGCCGCTGGCGGTACTGCTGGCCACGCCGGTCTTCGTCGGCGTGATCCTGATCACGCGCTACGTGTCGCTCGGCTCGCTGATCGCATCCGCCGCGATGGCCGGCTGGATGTGGCTGCTGTGGATGGCCGCCAATGGCTCGATTTCGGTCGCCTACCCGATCTACACCGCTATTGGCGCCGGGTTGATCTGGCTGGCCCATGCCGACAACATCGACCGCCTGGTCCACGGCCGGGAGCGCAAGTTCGACCTGGCGCTCCTCAGCGGGCGACGCCAGGGATAAGGGGGAATCGAACGACCCGGGCCGGCTGACAGCCCGGGTCGGAACGTATCTCAAGCGGTTCTCGCGAGCCCACCGTTGGGTTCGCGCCGAGAGGGTCTCTGGTTCAGCCGCCCCGCATCGTGCGGAAACAGTCGCTGCAGTAAACGGGCTTGCCGCTCGTCGGGCGGAACGGGACCTGGGCCTCGCGGCCGCAGTTCGAGCAGGTTGCCGAGAACATTTCGCGGGGACCGCGATCGCGCGAGCCATAGCCCCCGCCACCGCCACCACCGCCGCCGCCGCCGCTGTAGCCGCCGGCGCTGTAGCCGCCGCCGGCCCCATATCCGCCGTAACCGGCGCCACCGCCTTCACCGCCACCCGCACGAGCAGCCTTGCGGCTGGCACGGCAGGATGGGCAGCGGCGCGGCTCGGTGAAACCGCGCTGGGCGTAAAAGTCCTGCTCGGACGCGGTGAAGACGAACTCCTGTCCGCAGTCCGCGCAGGTCAGATTCTTGTCGCTATACACGAAAACGAAACTCCTCTCGGTAGCCGCGCGATCCCTACGGGTTCTCGCGTCAGCCGTGAGAGGAGTCCGAGTCGTCGACGTGCTACTGATCTATAGCCACGGGCCTTCCCGCGGCGTTGCCGCGAGAGTCTACGCGCTCTTTTCGTGCGTGTACAGCCCCCCACCAAGCGGCCCGGCGCACACTGGCGACGCTTTGTTGGCTGGCGGTTGGGCTCAGGCCTCCCCTGCGTCGGCCCAATCACGGGCTCGTTCCACGGCGCGCTTCCAGCCGCGCAGCAACCGCTCCCGCCTGGCGGGGTCCATGGACGGCTCGAATCGGCGGTCCACGGCCCGGTTGGCTGCGATCGCCGTGGTGTCCGCCCAGAAGCCGGTCGCCAGGCCGGCCAGCCAGGCCGCCCCGAGAGCCGTGGTCTCGGCCACCACCGGCCGCTCGATCGGCAGGTCGAGGATGTCGGCCTGGAACTGAAGGAGGGTGTCGTTGGCCGCCGCGCCTCCGTCGACCCGCAGGGTCTCCATGGCCTGGCCTGCGTCGGCGTTCATTGCCTCCACGACGTCGCGCACCTGGTAGGCAATCGCCTCGATCGTGGCCCGGGCGATCTGTGGCAGGCCCGTGCCCCTGGTCATTCCGAGCAGGGCTCCCCGGGCATGGGGATCCCAATAGGGCGCACCGAGACCGACGAACGCGGGGACGAGATAGACCCCGCCCGTGTCGTCGACGCCGGCCGCGAGCTGCTCGATGTCGGCCGAGGCTCCGATCGCCCGCAGCCCGTCGCGCATCCACTGGACGGCAGCGCCGGCCACGAAGACGGAGCCCTCCAGGGCGTAGGTCACGGGCCCTCCCGGCCCGAGCTGCCAGGCCACGGTCGTCAGGAGCCCGTGCCTGGATTCGACGGCCTGGGTACCCGTGTTCATGAGCAGGAACGCGCCGGTCCCGTACGTGTTCTTCGCCTCACCGGCGGCGAAGCAGGCCTGGCCGAAGGTGGCGGCCTGCTGGTCGCCGGCCGCGGCGGTGATCGGAATGGCCGCGCCGAAGATCGAGGCGTCCGTTTCGCCGAACGGCCCGGAGGTGGGGCGGACCTCAGGCAACATCGCCCGCGGCACGCCAACCGCCTCGAGCAACTCGTCGTCCCAGGCGAGCCTGTGGATGTCGAACAGCAGTGTCCGGCTGGCGTTGGACACATCCGTGGCGTGGACGCGGCCGCCGGTCAGGCGCCAGATGAGGAACGAATCGACCGTCCCGAACGCCAGCTCTCCGCGCTCCGCCCGTCGTCGCAGCCCGGTGTCCTGATCGAGGATGTAGCGGATCTTGGGCCCGGAGAAGTAGGCATCCAGCGGCAGACCCGTGCGCGACCTGAACAGCGGCTCGAGGCCATCCGCCTTGAGCCGGTCGCAGATGGGGGCCGTGATCCGGCTCTGCCAGACGATCGCATCGGCGACCGGGCGACCCGTGGCGCGGTCCCAGACGATCGTGGTCTCGCGCTGGTTCGTTAGTCCGATGGTCGCGATTCGTCCGGGGCCACCGGCCGCCTCGACGGTTTCCCGGGCCACGGCCAGCTGGCTGCCCCAGATCGCCTCGGGGTCGTGGGTCACGTGCCCCGGGGACGGGTAGCGCTGCTCGAACTCGCGTTGGGCCGAGCTCACCGGGCGGCCAGCGCGATCGAAGGCGATCGCCCGCGACGAGGTCGTTCCCTGGTCGAGCGCCAGGACCAGGTCCGGTGCGGGGCTCAGGCTGGCTCCGGCGCCGGCGCGGCGTGGCGCAAGTGCTCGGCGGCAGGGGGCACGTCAAACTCGCGATGGGCCGACGCCAGGAATGAGGTCACCTCGCTGGCCTGCCGGGTCGACTCCCAGCCCAGCTCGGCGCCCAGCAGTGCCGCCACGCGCGGGGCGATTGACGCCCCTCGATCCGGGCGCTCCTGGGCCAATCGCGTTCGGCGCGCAAGCACGTCGTCGACCGACAGGGCCAGCTCGCGACGCGCCGCCCAGGTGACCTCGGCTTCGATGATTTCGACGTCAGGCGCCAACCGACCGAGCAGCCGCCCCGCGCGACCCAGCGCCACGACGGCCTCCGACTCCGAGCCATGGCGGTCGACCAGGCGGCTGGCCACGGCCGGATCGACGTCTCCGCCCGCGGCGAGGCGCCCGGCGAGGGCATCCAGCTCCGGCCGGGGCAGCGCTCCGACCAGCGCCAGGTCCGCAGTCCGGCTGGGGCGATTGCGGGCGTCCTGCCGCAGTGCCGCATCGATCGCGTCGCGGGCCATCAGCCGGTAGGTCGTGTACTTGCCGCCGCTCACGCGGACGAGGCCGTTGCCCTCGACGCTGACGCGGTGCTCGCGCGACGCCTTGACGGTGGGGCCGGTCGCCGAATCAATGGTCAGCGGACGCAGGCCGGCATACGTTCCCAGGACGTCGTCCCTGGTGAGGTCGACGTCGAGCGTCCTGTTGACCGCCCCGAGCAGCTCGTCGACGTCCGCCGGGGTGGCCGAAGGTCTCTCGGGCGGCCCGGTCCAGGCGTCGTCGGTCGTGCCGATCAGCCAGTGGCCGGGCCACGGCACGAGGAACAGGACCTTGCCGGGGACACGGATCGTGAGGCCGCTCCTGCTTGGGATGCGGTCGCGGCGGACGACGAGGTGGGCGCCCTTGCTCGGCACGACGTGCCCGCCCGCCCCAAGCGGTGCGTTCGGCTGAGCGGCCCACACGCCGGTCGCGTCGACCACGCTTCGGGCGCGGATCTCCAGCTCGGCATTGCCGACGAGGTCGCGGGCCCGGACGCCCACGGCGCGGCCGTCGCGCTCGATCACGCTCGTCGCGCGCACTCGTGTCACGGCGGTGGCGCCCAGGCCAATCGCCGTCCGCAGCACAGCCAGGGTGTAGCGGGCGTCGTCCTCGACCCCGTCGTGGTAGACGATCCCGCCGCGCAACCCCTCGCGCCGCAGCGGCGGGGTCCATTCCAGGGCCTCGTCGCGACCGAGGTGCCGCGCGAATCCGCCCTCGCGGCGAGAGCCGAGGAGGTCATACAGCAGGAGGCCGGAGCCGTAGAAGGCGCGGTGGACGGCGGGCCAGCCGTAGATCGGGAACAACAGCTGCTCGAGGCGGACGAGGTGCGGCGCGAGCCGCAGCAGCCGCGACCGCTCGGCCAGCGCCTCGAAGACGAGCCCGAAACGGAACTGCTCGAGGTAGCGC
>JALZAF010000277.1 GCA_030948505.1 Chloroflexota bacterium | reverse complement strand
GGCGCCGGGGGGAGGTCGGCGGCGTCGGCGTGGAGGGTGGGAAGGACGGGGAGGGTTGCAAGGACGGGGACGGAGGGAACGGGGAGGGGGGCGGTGGAAAGGACGAATTCGGAAGCATCGAAGGCTCCTTCGGCTGTATTGGACCGAATCTGCGCCGCCGATCCTTTCCAAACCGTTACGGCCGGGCGTAACCGGGCCGAAAGGTTCCCGGGCCCAAAGTGGTCTCGATACGACCTGCTGCGACAATGCGCCCAATGCGGGTTCGACACGGGTCAAGGGGCTGAATTCCATGCGCGTGCTCGTCGCCGAGGACGATCCGGGCCTGCGGGACGTCATCGTCCTGGGGCTCAGGGACCACGGCTACCATGTCGACGCGGTCGAGCGGGGCGACGACGCGATCGACCAGCTCAGGTGGTACGAGTACGACGTGGCGATCATCGACTGGCGTATGCCGGGCGCCGAGGGCATCGACGTAGTCGCCTGGGCAAGACGCCAGCAGAGACCCACCGCCCTGCTGATGCTGACCGCGCGCGACGCGCCGGCGGACCGGATCCGCGGCCTGGACACGGGTGCGGACGATTATCTGGTCAAGCCGTTCGACTTCGGCGAGCTGCTGGCTCGCGTGCGCGCGCTCCAGCGACGCCCTCGCCAGAGCGCTGGCCCGGTGATCGAGAAGGGCCAGGTTGCGCTCGACCCGGCGGCACGCACGGTGACGGCCGCCGGCCGGCCGATGAACCTCACCGTCACCGAATACCTCATCCTCGAGCTGCTCATGCGCCGGTCACCTGCCGTCGTCGATCGCAAGGCCATCGCCGAGCATGCCTGGGCGGACGAGACTGATCCGCTCGGGTCCAACGCAATCGACGTTCAGCTCAGCCGGCTGCGCGCCAAGCTGCCCAGCGCCGGGATCCGGATCGTGACGGTCCGCGGCGCTGGCTACCGCCTGGACGAGTCATGACCGCTTTGGGAGCCCCGGCGGTCCGACGCCTCTCGATCCGTGTCGCCCTCACGGCCACGGCGCTGGTGGCGGTCGTGTATCTGATCGTCGCGGCGGCCGTCGTGGGGATCGTCACCAGCAACCTGACCGGCCAGGTCGACCAGCGGCTCGTCTCGACGCTGCAGCATGCGGCGACGCCGCCCGACCACGGCTCCGGAGGGGGAGTCCCGGAAGGTCCCGGCGATCGCCCATATGGTCCGCAGGTCCTCGTCTGGTTGGTGCATCCCGATGGCAAGGTGGAGACTCACGTAAATGCCGGCCTGCCCGCGTCCGCACTGGACGTCACGGGTCCCGAAACCGTTTCGATCAACAACACGCCGGTGCGGCTGGCCGGGATGGACCTGACGGCCAGCGACGGCACCTACCATCTCGTCGTCGGCCAGGATGTGACGGACGTGAACCGGGCCCAGTCGACCCTGGTGACCGCCGAGTTGATCATTGGCCCGATCTTGCTGGCCCTCGTCTTCTTCGGCGCGGTAGCCATCGGCCGGCGGGTCGCAACGCCGATCGAGCTTGCGCGGCGGCGCCAGCTGGAGTTCACCGCCGATGCGTCGCACGAGCTGCGGACACCGCTGTCCGTCATCGAGGCCCACACCAGCCTGGCTCTGACCGGCGATCGCGACGCGGATTGGTATCGGACCGCCTTCGAGCACGTGGACAACGAATCGAAGCGGATGCGCCGCCTGCTCGACGACCTCCTCTGGCTGGCCCGTTTCGACGCCACACAGGGCGTTCCGAACGCCGAGCCGGTTGACGTCGGGGTGCTGGCGGTGCAGACCGCGGACCGGTTCGGTGCGATCGCGGAGGTCCGCCGCCTGCGGCTGGAGGTCGCGGCGGGCAGTGGGAGCCTTGTGGTCACCGCCCCGCCGGAGTGGCTGGACCGGCTGCTCGGCGTGCTGCTCGACAACGCCTGCAAGTACTCGCCCGACGGCGGCGCGATCCGCGTCAGCGTGTCGTCGGAAGGCGGCCGGGTGCAGCTCACGGTCGACGACGCCGGGCCGGGCATCCCGGCCGACGAGCGGTCGCGCATCTTCGATCGCTTCCACCGCGCCAGCGA
>JALZAF010000242.1 GCA_030948505.1 Chloroflexota bacterium | reverse complement strand
CGCCCAGGCTGCGCACGAGGCGCGGCCTGGGCGCTGGGTGGATCAGCGGTGAGCGCCACAGCGGATCCGGCTTAGCTTGCTACCGGGCCTCAATCGGGCACGACGACACCGACGGTGGTCGGCCATCCCTTGGCGATCTCAGTTGTTGCCTTGGTGATCTGGTCGAGCGTCGGCAGGAAGGCACCCTTGGTGTCGGGGAGCTTCGCCTGGAGGTCGGCCGGGATGGCACCCCGCTTCGCCATGTCGTCATAGCGGATCGGGTTGCAGTACCCGCTGAGCCAGATGCTCTGGCCTTCGTCTGAGTAGATGTACTCCATCCAGAGCTTGGCTGCGTTCGGGTGTGGCGCATATGCGCTGATGGCCTGGATGTACATGCCGCCGAAGCGACCGGTCGTTGGAACGGCGACGGTAATGTTCGTCTTGCCGGCCAGCGAGTCCTTGTCGCCGAGCCCGTTGTAGGTCCAGGTGATCCGGACCGGGGTTTCGCCCGCGGCAACGGTCGTCTTGGTCGCGATGACCGGGACGAAGTTGCCCTTGTCGTTCAGCTGCTTGAAGAAGTCGAGACCGGGCTGGACGTTGTCGGCACCCCCGCCATTGGCGAAGGCCGCCGCCCAGACACCGGAGATCGCCTGGTTGGACTTGACGGGATTGCCGGTGAGGGCGACCTGGCCCTTGTAGATGGGCTTCAGCAGGTCGGACCAGTCGGCCGGAACGACGGGCTGGACATCCGTGTTGGTCTCGAAAGCGAGGACCCCGTAGTAGTCGCCATACCAGGACCCATCCGCGTCCTTGGCGGTGGCCGGGATCGAGTCCCAGACAGATACCTTGTACGGCGCGAGCAGGCCGTCCGCCTTCGCGGTTGGCCCGAACCCGAGTCCGACGTCGATGACGTCGGGAGCCGCGTCACCCTTGCTGCCCTTGTTGGCCTTGATGGCATCGACTTCCTGCTGGGAGCTGCCGTCGGGATTCAGGTCGTTGATCGGGATCCCGGTCTTGGCGGTGAAGCCGGCCATCACCTTGGCGTAGTTGCACCAGTTCGCCTTTGGCAGGGCGATGGTCGTGAGCTTGCCTTCGCCCTTGGCCGCGGCGAGCAGCGTCGGATCGGGGACAAACGCTGCGGCGCCGGCTGCCGCCGAGGCGGATGCCCCGGGCGCAGTGGAGGCCGATGGGGCATTCGACGTCGCCGCCGAAGCCGGTGCCTTGGAGGCAGTGCCCCCGCTGGAGCACGCCCCGACGATCAGGGCGATGACGGCGACGAGGCTCGAGCCACGCGCCAACGAACGCTTAACAGTCAATTTGTTCTCCATCTGTGTTGTGCACGACATGCGAGCGAGCGGCGCCAGCCCGCACCGACGCGGTCCGCCTCCTCCAGGACGACAGCGCGGGCGACTCAACGAGGCCGGTGACGGACGCGCCGATGGCCCCTGCGAGGTGCATTTCACAGCCCCCGCCCCCGCGAGTCAAGAGTCTGTGCGGCGGGCCAACGCCATGTTTCCATGGCATTAACCCGCCGTTACTTGATTGGTCCTTCGTCAGCCTGGGAGCCAGGCCTTCCACTTGTCGGGGTTGGCGTCCAGCCACTTCTTGGCCGCGTCGTCATCTGACATCTTGCCGGTGATGTCCGCCGCGACCTGGTTCTGGTCGTCGTTGGTCCACTTGAAGTTCTTGATGAGCGTGTAGGCCGGGCTGCCGCTCGTCGCGAACTTCGTCGATACGATCTTGTTGAGGTGATAGGGCGGGTAGTCGCAGGCGACCTTGGTTATGTCCTTGTCGCAGCCGGGCGTGTACGGCGGGAACTCGAGGTGGACGAGATCGACCTTGGCGCTGAACCAGTTAGGGGTGTAGTAGTAGGCCAGGATCGGCTTCTTCTGATCGATCGCCGACTGGATGGCCTTGTTCGAGGCGGCCTCGCTGCCGGAGTAGACGACCTTGAAGTTCAAGCCGAAGGCGTTGATCATCCCCTGATCCTGGGTGACGAAGGAGGGATCGCCATCGAGGATCTGCCCCTTGCCGCCGGATTCGGACGTCTTGAACTGGTCGGCGTACTTGTTGAGGATCTGCGGGTTCGTCTTGGTGGTCAGGATGTCCGGGTTGGCATCGGCGAAGAACTTGGGGATGTACCAGCCGATGATCCCCTCGTTGCCGGTCTGTCCCGCATCCTGGGCGGTCTTGTCCGCGGTGATGTACTTGGCAACGAGGTTCTCGTGGCCCCAGTTCTCGAGGATCGCGTCGACCTCGCCGGTGGGAAAGCCCTGCCAGGACGTCTGCTCGTCGATGTTCTTCTTCACGACCGTGCAGCCCAGCTGATGCTGGAGGACGTAGCTGACGACAGCGGCATCGGCCTCGTAACCCACCCACGGGTTGACGGCGACATTCACCGTGCCGCACGGAGCCTTGCTCGCCGCGGCCGCCGCAGACGGGCTGGCACCGGTACTCCCCGTAGGCGCAGTCGTCGAGTTGGCGGCCGGCGTCGAGCAGGCCGACAGGATCAGGGCGAATGCGGCCACCGTCGTGGCCAGCCGCCGTGGCAATTTTCGGTTGGGGTTCATCGGTCCTCCTCCAAAACACAGGCCACCCGTGGACGGGCGCCAGATCGCTGGGTCCGCCCCTCACGGACCCGTCGTGTTCACTGTGACCTTATACGGCCTCCCGAATCGCCCGGTTGGTGTTCAGTCCCACGCCCAGCCGGCCGACCACGCCGCGGATGGGGCGGCGTGCCCCGGCTCCCTGGGTGATCCGGTCGAGCATCACCCCGAGCAGGACGATACCGATCGCGGCGGCCATGCCGCGGCCGAAGAAGCTATGTTGCGAGAACCCTGCTACGACGTCGAAGCCCAACGCCTGGGCGCCCACGAGGCCACCGATGACGACCATGGCGAGGACAAGGACGACGCCCTGGTTGACGGCCACGAGAAGGGAGCGTCGCGCCATCGGGAGCTGAACCTTCAGGATCGTCTGCAGGCCGCTCGCGCCGGCCGCGGTCGCCGCCTCGATGGCGGTCGGCGAGACGCCCCGAACCCCGTCCTCGACAAGCCGGATGACCGCCGGGGCGGCATAGATCACGGCCGCCAGAATCGCCGTAAAGCGGGTGGCGCCGAATAGCGCGACGGCCGGCACCAGGTAGACGAAGGACGGCAGCGTCTGGGCTGCATCGTTGATCGGCCGCAGGATCGCCGAGACCAGCCGGCTGCGTGCCGCCCACACCCCGAGCGTGATCCCGACGACCATCGTCAGGGCGACCGCCACGATGACCATGGTCAGCGTTTCCATGGCGTGCTGCCAGACCTGGAGCAGCACGATCAGGCCGAGCGCCACTGCGACCGTGACCGCCGCCCGGCGGCCGCTGACCATCATCGCGATCGCGGCGGCCACGGCGATGACCAGCCAGAACGGAGCCGTCGTGAGAACCGTCTGGAGCGTATCGAGCAGCACCGCTGAGACGACATTTTTGATGCCGTCCGTGATCGGATTGAGGTTGATCTCGACCCACCGTGTCGCATCGTCGATCGGCTGGGTGAACGAGACGCGCCAGGTGCTCGGAAACGCCGTCCCGGCCCCCAGGACGACCCCGACGACGATGCCGCCAACTGCAATCCCGAGGCTGGCGAGGAGGATCCGCCTTCGGCGCGTCGCGTCTATCGCGGTCTGGATCGCCCGCCGCGACCGGCCGGATCCGCTGGCGCTGGCCGTCAACCTGTCGAGGATCGTGGCCAGCAGCACGATCGCGACGCCGGCCTGCACGGCCGCCCCGACCTGCAGCTTCTCGATGGCGACGAT
>JALZAF010000241.1 GCA_030948505.1 Chloroflexota bacterium | reverse complement strand
GTTGACGACCAGGCTCGATCCGCGAACGCCCACGACCGCGCGGCTGAGCGACGCCATTGGCGTGTGCCGGCGGCCCTCTGCCCGCATCGCCTCGGCCAGGCCCGGGACCTCGTAGTCGACGATGGAGAGCGTCGCCTGGGGAGTGACGTCGCGCGGGGTCAGGCCCGTCCCGCCGGTGGTCACGACGAGCGCGTGGCGGCCGGCGGCGGCCACGAGCGCGGCCTCGATGCGGTGACGCTCATCGGGCACGACGACGCGCTCGATCGTGAACCCGAGTCCTTCCAGCCTGGCCGCGACCTCGGCGCCGGACCGATCCTCGCGCTCACCTTCTGCGCCGCGGTCGCTGACTGTGATGACGGCCGCAGTCCGGTCGGCATGAGACTTGCCCGCGGCGGTCCGAGCCGCCGCGCGAGCCCCAGGCTGGCCGGTCACTGTCAGCCCTTCCTCCGTCCCACGATTCGTCCGGCGGTTCGCCCCGCGGGTCGCCGCGGTGGCGCCTGGGTGGCTTCGGGGCGGCCGTCCGGCAATGCCTCGCGATGCCAGTCGCCAGTCTTCCCGCCGCTCTTCGACACCAGGCGGATCGACCGAATCTCCACCCCCCGCTCGACCCCCTTGACCATATCGTAGACGGTGAGTGCGGCGACGGAAGCAGCCGTCAGCGCCTCCATCTCGACGCCCGTCGGGCCGGTCGTGGCGGCTTCGGCGCGAATGCGCAGGCCGCCAGCCGCGCGATCCGGAGTCACGGCCACGACGAGGTCGGTGAGCGGCAGTGGATGACACAGCGGGATGAGATCGCTGGTGCGCTTGGCGCCCATGACGCCCGCCAGCTCGGCCACCATCAGCACGTCGCCCTTGGGGTTGCGGCCGTCGATGACGAGGCTCAGCGTCTCGGCGGACAGCGTCACGAGTCCCTCCGCGACGGCTCGGCGCTGGGTCGATGGCTTGTCCGAGACGTCGACCATGCGGGGACGTCCCGACCGGTCGATGTGGGTCAAGCGGCGGCGCTCGGAACGCGGGGCGGATGGTCGGTCCATTGATTCTCCATGTCGGGTGGGTCAGGCGGGATCGAGCCACCACAGCTCGACCTCCGCGCCGGCCGGAAGCTGATCGTCGGACTCTGGAATGACCGCCAGCGCATCGGCCGTGCCGAGCGCCGACAGGACGTGGCTCCCCTGTCCCCCGGCGAGCCGCACGCAGACGCGGCCGCGATCGTCGCGCTCGACGTCGCCCGCATCGTTCCGCGCGGCGGCGACCCGCAGGAAGGCCCGCCGGCCCTGGCTCTTGCTGACAGTCTCGCCCAGAACGGCCCGGTCACGTGCGCGGAACGGCCGCGCGTGACCGGCCAGCCGGCGGAGCGCGGGGCGGACGAACAGCTCGAAGGTGACGACCGTCGAAACAGGGTTGCCCGGCAGGCCGAACAAGAGGACGGGAACGTCGCCCGGGCGCTCCGCCGTGCCGAACACGAACGGCTTGCCCGGCTGAACGGCCACCCGCCACAGGTCGATCCGACCGATGGCCTCGAAGGCGGCCTTGACCACGTCGTACGGGCCGACCGACACACCGCCCGACACGATGATGGCGTCGACGCCCTGGGCGAGGCCTTCGCGCAGTCGCGTCAGGACGTCGTCCAGCTGGTCCCGGGCGATGCCCAGGTCGACGGGCTCGGCACCGGCCGCCGCAACGTGGGCGAGCAGCCCGGGCCGGTTCGCGTCCGGGATGCCGGCCCCTCCCAGCGCCTCGCCTGGCTCGCGAATCTCGTCGCCCGTTGCGAGCACTCCAACGTGCGGTCGGCGGTGAACGGCGATCGTGCCAGCTCCGGCGCCCGCCGCCAGTGCGACCGCCGGTGCGGTGACGACCGCTCCTTTGGCGAGGACGACAGAACCCGCCCGCAGGTCGCTGCCAGCCCGCCGGATCGAGGCGCCGGGTTGGACGGCCTCGTGGACCAGGCAAGCAGCCGGCAGCGGGCCTCCGGCATCGCGCCCGCGGGGCCCGGCCTGGTCGCGCTCGTCGAGCGGCGTCGTCAGCTCGACCGGAACGACGGCGTCGGCTCCCGCCGGGACGGGTGCCCCGGTCGCGATTCGGATCGCCGTGCGCGGTTCCACTGCGCGATCGGGGGCCACACCCGCCCGGACCTCGCCGATCACCGTCAGGCGTGCTGGCTCCGCTTCGGTGGCCAGGGTTGTATCGGCCGCCCGAACCGCGTAGCCGTCCATGGCCGCGTTGTCCCAGGGCGGCAGCGAGGTCGACGCGACAACGGACTCGGCGACCACGCGGGACAGTGCCGCCAAAGGGGAGAGACGTTCAATGTCCAACGGCCCTTTGATCGCGGCCAGGATGCGATCCCGCGCGTCGTCGACGCTCAACAGCCCCGACAGGTCCACGGCCGTGGCGCGAGAGTGACTCATCGCAGCGAAACGCCCCGCAGGCGCGCGCGGCTCTGGACCGTCGCCAGGATCGCCTGACGGGTGACGACGCCAAGGAGGCCTGCTCCTTCGGCCACGGGCAGGCCGTCGAGTCCGCTCCGCCTCAGGCGGTCGAGGGCAGACCACAGCGTGTCCCCGGCAGCGACGATGGGCAGCAGCGGCGGCGCGACCATCAGGTCCTCCGCCCGCGTCGTCGCCCACGAGCCGCGGCGCAGCCGGCGCAGCTGGGCGATCCCGACGATGCCCACGATCTGCTCGTCACTCACCACCGGCAACGCAGGAGCGTCACTGCCATCGAGGACGCGCTGTGCAAACGTGTCGACCGTCAGGTTCGGCGGGATCGAGCTGACTCCGCGCTCCATGACGTCGCCCACACTCAGGCCCGCCAACAGGTCCTGGACATCGAGCCGGCGAATGATGGCGCGCGAGGCGCTGCCGAGGAACCAGCCCGACAGGCCGAGCATGAGGCCGTCCCACGTGTCGCGGGCGAGGATGATGGCGAAGCCGGCGCCGAGCAGAACCCAGCTGGACACCCGGCCGGTCATCGCCGCAAAGCGCGACCCTTTGCGTTCGTCGCCCGAACGGGCCCACACGATCGCACGAACCAGCCGTCCGCCATCGAGCGGGTAGGCCGGCACGAGATTTGCTCCGCCGAGGAGCAGGTTGAGCGCGGCGAGGACGACGGCCACACCGCCGATCGCCTGGACCAGGTTGACCGACGTGAAGCTCGCCGCGAAGCCGACGATCGCGAGCACGCCGCCGATGGCGAGGCTGACGAGCGGGCCCGCGAGGGCGATCACCACCTCGTCCCGCGGGCGCTCCGACTCGAGATGGAACGACGCGCTGCCACCGAAGAAGTAAACCGTGATCGGGCCGACATCGAGGCCCCGCCGCCGGGCCGCCACGCCGTGACCCAGCTCGTGCGCCAGGACGGACAGCAGGAACGCCGCGGCAATCACGGCACCCATCAGCCAGCGGCCCACGACCGGGAGGTCGGGCGCCTGTTCGTCGAGCTGACCCACGACGACGACTGTGATGAAAGCCACGATGAGGACCCACGACGGGTGGATCCGAATCTCGAATCCGAACAGCCGCGCGACCGGGATGCCATTCATCGCAGCGGCTCCGAAGCGGCTGGGGCGGCCGGTGCAGCGGCCGGTTCGGCGGACCGCACAGGTGCCCTGCGTCCCGCCAGCCACCAAACCGCGGCGCACAACGCCAGGATCACGGCACCAACGGCGATCGACGTCTCGAACCAGAACTGCTCGGGGAAGAGCTGCACCAGGCGGTCCGTGCGGGGATCGAAGGTGTACGTCCCGCCGGCGAAGAAGAGGCGGTGGAAGACCTCGAAGGCAAGGTCGAAGGCGAACGCGCCGACCAGACCGATCGCGACCACGGAGATGGCAAGGCCCGCGACACCGGCTCGCACCGGTCGCGCCATCCGGCCTCGGTTGAGGCGACCGGCGACCAGCAGCAGGACCGCGCTGGCGACGGCCAGGATGGCCAGCCCGACGAAGACCCGGCGCACGTCAGCCATGTGGCCGCGCTCACGGGGGTTCAGGACAGGCGGGCCATTCACCTGCACGTCGAAATTCGGCGGGCCGAAGACGAGGTCGCTCAGGATCGCCCCGGTGGCCGCCTGGAGTTGCGACGGGGAGTATCCCGTCCAGGCCGCGGCATCGCTGCGACCCTGCTCGAACGAGACCCAGGCCGGGCTCAGGAACGGGATGATCGCGATGCTGAGGATGACGATCGCCGTCGCGATCGCGACCAGGACGGACGCCGCCGTGCGGCTGAGGCGCTCGCTCACCCGAGCATGGTAGTTGGTCGTGCCGCCGACGCCGGCGGGCGCGGGGCGCCGGGCGGCGGGGCGCCGGGGGCCCTACTCCTCCTCGAGCGTGCGCGCCTGCTCCCACCAGCCGGCCACGATGGGATCGGGCGGCGGGTCCACGTTGAGCTCGATGGCCGCGCGGTCGAGCCGGGCGCGGAACTGGTCGCCATCGATGGCCAGGATGTCGCGCAACCCTTCGATGCCCGCCTGGAGCATCAGCTGGTGCTCGTCCCCTCGTACGCCGGCGAGGTTGAGCATGAGGGCCTCGTCCCGCCAGTCGAGCACGTCGTTGGGCGACGCGTCGACCTGGTCGGCGAGGTACTGCCGGCGGGTCGGCGTCTCCGACACCTCGAGCAGGAGCCCCGTGGTGAAGACGCCCTGGGCCTCGAGTCGGGCGAGGTGAACGGGCTCGATGCGGGTCAGCTCGGTGATCGGCGGCACGGTCCGATGATGCCACGCGCGCTGTCAGGCGGTCGGGCCCGTGGGGCGGAACTGCCCGGGTCTGGTCGTGTGGCGACCATATGAGACCGCCTGCCGGCGCCGTCGGTCGTCGTCCGACCAGATTCGGGCTGAAAACGCTCGGATGGGCGCCAGGCGACCGGAACAGGCACACGCGATGCTCCAATCATGGTCGCGGCCTCTCGAAACTGTCCGATATGGTCGTGCTGCGACCCATGGACCGGAGCGACCGCCCCGAGTGACTCAGGCCATCAGCTCCGCCCAGCCCGAGCCGATGACCGGGAGATGCTCCACCTTGCGGGCCGTCAACCGACCACCAAGACTAGGCACGCTCGACGGGTGATCCCAGGCCGAGCCGAACGCGTCCTGCACGGCCTTGCTATCTGTCCACAGCGACACGAAGACCAGCTCCACGGTGCCCTTCTCAGCGTCGATCCGGCCGACGCTGACGTCCTTCAATCCGTCCGGGCGCGGTCCTTCGGAGGCCGCGGCCCGCAGGACCCGCAGAACCTCTGCCTCGTCGAAGTCGTTGACCCGGGCTCGGCTGATTCGCAGGATCACGGCCGCCACCTCCCAAAACGGGCACGAGTGTACGCGACAGCCACAGCCGGACGCTCTTACGTCGGGCAGCCAGCAAGGACGCCGTTCGCGCTGCGGAACTTCGTCACTGCGCGGCCCGGACCATGACCCGAGTCAGAACCTCACGGCGAGGAACGATACTGCTCGGGTGTGCCAGGGGCGCTCACGGCCCTCACGGAGCGACGGGCACGTTCGGACATTGCCTCTCCGTCGCCGCTCCAGTCAGCCCTGCCGCTTTGAGGGCTGCGATCCAGGCGAAATACGCCTCGATGCCACCCGCCTGCTCGAAGGCCGCCTGCGGATCGACCGCGTTCGGCTCGTGTAGCGCCGCCGCGCGTTTCGCGGCGATCATCGCTTCATATGCCACGAAGATCCGATCCACCTGGGCCATGACCGGGGCACGTTGCACCCATCCGGCGGCAAAGGCAACCTGCTGGCGACCCGTCCCGAGCTCCTTGGTTATGGCGGCGGCCGCCCGGTCTGCGGAGGGGCCATCGCCCGCCGCCACCGCCGCGTCCAGCGCCCGGCTCAGGTCAGAGCCAGTGCCAGTGTCCGGGTTGCCGACCGCTCGAAACAGCGCGTCCCACGCCGCGCAGGCAGCGACGGCGTACTCCTCGTATGAGGCCGCGGCCGGTCTGACGGTAGGCGTTGCCTGAGCAATCGGCACGGGTGCTGCACAAGCGGAAGTCGCGAGGACTACCAACACGATCAAGACGCCCCGCAGGCGGTGCTGACGCATACCTACCCTCCTGGTCGGACGCTACTGGGGGCTGGCGCTTCGATAGGGACGACGCGCCAGTCAGCGTGGCGTTTCAAATCGGCGGGCAGTCAGTCAGGCTTGTCGCCGAAGATCGTGTAGTGCCAGCCCTTCTCCGGCTCGCCGGTCAGTTCCAGCATCACGTGCTTGACCTGGGTGTATTCGTCGAACGAATAGCTCGACATGTCCTTGCCGAAGCCGGACTGCTTGAAGCCACCGTGTGGCATCTCCGAGGTGACCATCAGGTGGTCGTTCACCTGGACATGCCCGAAGTCCAGGCTGCGTGCGGCCTCCATGGCCTTGAACACGTCGCGCGTCCAGATCGAGGCGGCAAGGCCGTAGCGCGTGTCGTTGGCCTTCCCGAGCGCCTCTTCATCGGTGTCGAACGGCAACACCGCCAGCACCGGCCCGAACACCTCGTTCTGCACGATATCGGCGTCCTGGGCGACATCGGAGACGATCGTCGGGGCGTAGAACGCGCCACCCTCGAAGCCTGGCACGCGAGGCCGGGCCCCGCCCGTGACGATGGTCGCGCCCCCCGCTTTTGCGCGCTTGACGAATCCCTCCACGCGCTCGACCTGGGCCCCTGAGATGAGCGTCCCCATGTCCGTCGAGGGATCGAATGGGTCGCCCACCCGGACACTCTCGAACAGCTCCTTCGTCCGCGCCAGCCACGGCTGGAGGACGGAGCGATGGACGTAGGCACGCGTAGCCGCGGTGCAGTCCTGGCCGGCATTGATGAGAGCGCCGGCCGTCGCCCCGCGCGCGGCGGCCTCTATGTCTGCGTCGGCGTGGACGATGAACGGCGCCTTGCCGCCCAGTTCGAGGTGGACCCGCTTCAGATTTGACGCTGCGACCGTCTGGATCCGCCGGCCTGTGTCCGAGTCCCCGGTCAGCGAGATCAGGTCGACATCCATGTGGGCAGCGAGTGCGGCTCCCACGACATCGCCGCGCCCTGTGACGACGTTGAAAACCCCATCGGGGACACCCGCCTCGTGGGCGAGCTCGGCGAGGCGGATCGTCGTCAGCGGCGTCGCGGTAGCTGGCTTGAGCACCACCGAATTGCCGGCCGCCAGTGCCGGCCCGACCTTCCAGATCGCCATCCAGAACGGGTAGTTCCAGGGCGCGACCTGACCGACCACACCGATCGGCTCGCGACGCACGAAGCTCGTGTGCGTGCCCGTGTACTCGTACGCCGCCTTGCCGTCGAGGTGGCGTATCTGGCCGGCGAAGAAGCGCAGGTTGTCGGAGGCAAAGGCGAAGTCGCTGTCGCGGCGGAGCTTGTAGGCGCTGCCCGTCTGGAGCGTTTCGAGGCGCGCGAGCTCGTCTGCGTGCTCGTCGGTGAGGTCGGCCAGGCGGTTGAGTGCCGCCACACGGCCGGCGAGTGGCATGCGCTGCCAGCGGCCGTCGCGGAACGCCCGTCGAGCCGCGGCGACGGCGAGGTCGACGTCGGCGGCGGTTCCAGCAGGCACCCGTCCAACGAGCTCGCCGGTCGCGGGGCTGCAGACCTCGATCCAACCACCTGAGGTCGACTCTTTCGTCCCGCCGTCGATGAACATCCGGAGGTCGGTCATGGGTTCCGCTCCTGCTCGAGAACCACCTTGGCGAAGCTCTGTAGCGCGACGTCCTCGAGCGGCGGGTTGATCAGTCCGGCGCGGGCGTCACGGAAGGCCCGCTCGAGGCGACCGGCCAGGAAACCGGGGCCACCGGCGATCCGGAGCGCCTCGTCCGTGGCGAGCACGGCCGCCGACGTGGCCTGCAGCTTGGCCAACGCGATGTCCGGACCCAGCGCGCCCCGCGCCGCGCCATCGCCCTCCTCCCAGCGC
>JALZAF010000226.1 GCA_030948505.1 Chloroflexota bacterium | reverse complement strand
CCGCTGGGCCCGCGGACGCTGGCTGTCGACCGGCGGCGGAGGCTACGACGCGTATCGGGTGGTGCCGCGGACGTGGTCACTCGTCTGGTTGGCCGGCGCGCACCGCGATGTGCCCGCGGAGACGGCGCCCGAATGGCGAACAGCCTGGTCGGCCGAAGCGACTCGCTACGGCCAGGCGCCGATGCCGACCACGTTCGACGATCCGCCGAATGCGGGGTTGGCCACCGACGACCTGCAATTGGCAGCCGAAGCCGAATCCACTGCGGGGGCGGCGCTGGTCTACGCGACCGTGGTGCCGGATCTCCTTCGCGAGGCGGATGCGCGCGGATGGTGGCAGCCCCTCGCGGACGCCGTCCCGCCGGGGACAGCTATTGAAACAGAGGGCGCCGACGGTGAGCCAATGATTCTGCGCCTGACGCCGGAGCTGCTCGACCGCGTCACCGTCGCGCCGCGCGTCGTCGCGCCGATGGACCCAGGCGCCGCGCACGCATTGCTGGCCGCCGGACTACGCGAGTCGACGGTGATGGCCGCGGTGGCGGGGTCGACGATCGTGGGGCTGGCGCTTGCGGCGGACCGCGATGGCGTCTCCGAGCTGCTTACACTCTGCGTCGCTCCCGGTCACCGCCGAAGAGGGCTCGGGACGGCGCTCCTGCGCTCCCTGGTCGACGCGGTCAGCGGGTCCATGTCGGCGGTCATAACCCTGGCCGAGCGCGATCCCGTCGAGCCGCTGGACGGCGCCGTGCAAGCGACGATCGCGACGCGCATGCTCGAGTCGGCCGGGTTCGTCGTTCGCCCCGCGGAGGGTCCCTTGTTGCGACTCGATCCGGCCGCTGTTTCGGCGGAGCGCCGATAGCCCGTGATCGAACCCGTCACTTACCCATGGGGTGGGTATTGGTCACGACACCCGAGCCGGGAGGCGGGGCCTCCACGCTCGAGGGTCACCGAACTTCCCGTCACCTACCCATCGGGTGCATATCCGACGGGACTGACGTGACGAAGACCCACCGGGTGCATATCTGACGGTTCCGGCTGACGGTTCCGGCTGACGCGTCCGGCTCGGTTTCAGCTGCCCGGTACAGACTCGGAACTAGCGGGCGCCGTTGGGCCGGTAGTCGATCACCTGGTAGGAGGTGTGATCGGCGAAAACGGCCGTGAAGGTCGTCGAGGCGCCGGCTCGCAGGGTCGTCGACGCGGGCACGACCCGCAGCACGTTCACGACGTTGCGCATGTTGTCGAACAGCGTAACCGCGACCGTTGCGAAGCGGACCGAGAAGGCGTTGGCATTGCGAAGCGTGCCGCTGACGTGGAGCGCTCCGCTGCCGTCGACGCTGCGGGCGCCGGGCGTGATGACGAGTCCGGCGAGTGAATGGATCGTCGTCGTGAGTCCGCTCGTGGCCAACGTGTAGTGGTCGTAGCCAGAGGGCGGCGTGAAGGTCATCCGGAACGAAGCCCGCGCGCGCGGATTCAGGATCGTGGCGTAGACCGGTGTGCTGACCGATCCGATGCGGACGTTGGCAGCGTTGAACAGATCCGCCCGAACCGTCACCGACCGCTTGTAGGTACTCGTGTTGTTCATGACCACGCCGACGATCGTGACCCGACCGGCCGCCGCCCACGATGACCGCGAGTCGAGCTGGAGGCGTTCGGCCAGGTTGCGGAAGCGCAGCGAGTACGGGTTCGTGGAGACCCCTCCACCGATGGCACTGACCTTGACCCGATACGTCCCCGCGGCCAGCCGCGCGTAGATCGCCTCGTAGACGGTGCCGCCGTGCTGCGAGCTCGCCACCAGGTGCGTGCACGACGAATACAGGTCGAGGCGCAGGTCCGCGTCCAGGCCACCGAGAACGATCAGCGCGTAGCCGGTACGGGGAACGCTGAACCGGAACCAGTCAGCGTCGCCCGGGGTGTCGATCTTCTTGTTCAACCAGGCGCCGACGGTGCCGGCCGTGGCAGTCGCGCAGGTATGCGCGGCTTCGGCCTTGAACACCGCTTGATAGGTCGTTGCCGTGGGGGGCGCGGTGATGACATGGGATTGAGGGCCGCTGTCCGACCAGGATGCGAAGGTGTAGGCGTGGCCACCGATTGTCTGATCAGGTGCGGTCACGGTGTTGCCCGAGCCGACAACGACGGTACGCGTGAACGGCGCCGTTCCTGTGGTGGTGCCGACTGACAGTGTCGCTCCAGAAGGGATCGAGGTGAAGGTCAGATCGACGGTCGCCGGATCCAGCTGCCGGCTGACCGTCGTCGAGGTGTTGGTGGAGTCGGTGGCGGTCAGGGTCAGCTCGAGGTACGACGGATACTCGTGATCCGGGGCGCTGAACGAGCCGCTGCTGACCCCCGGAAATGTCTCGATGATGTGGGTGTGGCAGCCCGCCGCCGTGCAGTGGTGCATGATCAGCGCCCAGGACAGGCGCGATGGCGCGAGCGTGCCATCCTCGGCATCAGTAGCGCTCCCGCTGAACGAGATCGACTGGCCCACCGACCAGTGCAGGCTCGCCGCCGGTGTGTTGATGGTCGGCACGGGCGGTGTGTTCGACGCATTGACCGTAGCAGTGTCCGTGCTGGACGCACCTTGCGGGTCCGTGACCTTGAGCGTCACGGTGAACGTGCCAGCGGTCGTGAACGTGTGCGCGGGCTTGACGACCGAGGAGTGCGCGGTGCCGTCGCCGAAGTTCCAGTCGTAGGTGAGGCTGGTGCCCGGGTCGGGATCGCTCGACGCGCTGCCATCGAAGGTCACGGTGAGGGGCACGGGCCCGCTGCTCACCTTCGGCTTGGCGACGGCGGTCGGTGGCTGGTTCGCGCCGAGGTACTTGAGCTCATGGATCGTGCCACCGTCAAAGTCGACGTAATACACGTCGCCGTTCGGCCCGACCTCGAGGTCCACGGGACCCGCCGCGTTGTTGAGCATCGTGACGACATGGGACGGGTCTGGCACCCCGCCGGGGCTGGCGGGCTGCATGGCCCAGATGCACAGCCGCGAGTGGTCGGCGAAAAACAGGGCGCCGTTGTAGGCGGCGGGATAGTTGGACGCGCCCTTGTAGAAGGTCACGCCGCTGATCACGGAGCCGTTGGCGGTCGGGCAGGTCGTGTCACCGCCAGGGTAGGACTTCGGATCAGTGGAGTCGTGTGCATACGTGTAATACGGATCGGCGGCGGTGCCGGCCGTATAGAGCGTCACGCAGAGGGGTAGGTTCGCACTGTCGAAACTTCCATAGCGGTCCTGGCCTTCGTAGCACGGCCAGCCAAAGTTCTTCTGCGTCGTTGGTGCCAGGGGGAGGCGGTCGACCTCTTCCGAGGTGTAGTCGCCGACGTCGCCGACCCAGACCTCACTGTTGCCCATGAACGTGAAGCGAAACGGGTTGCGGAATCCGTAGGCAATGATCCGGCGCATGTTCGGATCGGAGCTGTTGATGTTCGGGTTGCCGACTGCGGCCGCCCCGGAGGTTTCGAGCCGGATAAGGGTCCCGTCGAGTGTCTTGGGATTCCGGCTTCCGCGCGGGCTCTGCGCGCGCAGGGAGCCGCCTTCGTTGGTCGGGTCACCACAGGGATTTCCGGTGCTCTGTCCCCAGTCGGGGTTGTTGAAGTCCGCCGCTTCGCCGGCCGTGACGTAGAGCTTGCCGTCCGGGCCGAACCGAACGTCGCCGACTGAGTGACTCGGGAACTGCTGGCACCAGTCCTCGATCAGGACCTGCTCACTACCCGCGGTCCCGTTCGAATTGATCTTGAAACGCGATAGTCGCGCGCTGGCTATGCAACCGAGGGTGGTGGACCCGGGCGGGTCCGGACAGCCGTCGTTTGCCCAGAGCGGCGGCGGGCTGGGGTCGCCCAGCTTGTGGTTGTACGTGTACAGGGCGTACACATACCCGCCGCCGATGGTCATGCCGAGAAGGCCCCGATCCCAGTAGTCGTACACGTTGGTCTCGAAGCGCAGCCACGAATGGGCGGGATCTGGCTTGAATTCGGTCGTCCCGTCGAACGCGCGGACGCGACCGGCTTTTTCGGCCACGTACATCCGGCCGCCGGCATCCCATGCCACCTTGGTCGGGAAGCTCAATCCCGACAGGACCGTCACGTCCTGGAAGCTCGCGGCGATCCTCGGCGGCGTCGTGGCGACGCGCGGCGGCTGGCCAGTCGGCCCGAAGATCCCCCGGTTGGGGCTCGCTGTCGGGCTCGCGGCGGACGCGGGCGGCGCGCCGACCAGGCCGCTGACGAGGGCGGCCAGAACCAGGAGCAGCGGAAGGCGGCTGGTTCGGCCCCCGAGGTTCGGCAGGTTCATTTGCGCGTGGGACTCCGGAAGGTCCTGGCACCCGATAGTACGAAAGTCTTGGGCAAGAACTGCGTCGGCGCCAGCCCGCAAATGCATTGCGAGTTGCGGTCTCGCACCGCGTGTTTCTACATCTAGAACAGATGATCGAAATGACGCCCGGAGGGTATACTTCAGCGTCCTGTGGCAGCCCGCACCCGACCCCACCGATCCGCCCCGACCACCGACGCGCTGGCGGTCTTCAGCCCCTCGGTACGCGACTGGTTCGCGGCCACGTTCGAGGCGCCGACCCAGGCCCAGTCCGAGGGCTGGGCGGCGATCCCCGCGGGCCGCCACACGCTCATCCACGCGCCGACGGGGAGTGGCAAGACCCTGGCCGCCTTCCTGTGGTGCCTCGACCGGCTGGCCCGCGAGCCGCGCCCGGCCCCGACGAAAGAGAGCCCGGGCGGCGTCCGCGTCCTCTACGTCTCGCCGCTCAAGGCGCTGACCTACGACGTCGAGCGCAACCTTCGCGCCCCCCTCGCGGGCATCGCCCTCGCCGCCGGCCGGCTGGGGCTCGCGGCGCCGCACATCGCCATCGCCTCGCGGACTGGTGACACGCCCCAGGAGGAACGGCGCGACCTGACCCGGCACCCGCCCGACATCCTCATCACGACGCCCGAGTCGCTGTACCTCATGCTGACCAGCGGCGCGCGCGAGATCCTCCGAACGGTCGAGCACGTCATCGTCGACGAGGTCCACGCGATCGCGGGCAGCAAGCGCGGCGCCCACCTCGCGCTCAGCCTCGAACGACTCGAACGACTGCGGGATCCGAAGGCGCGGCCGGCCCAGCGGATCGGCCTGAGTGCGACCCAGCGACCGCTCGACACGATCGCCCGGTTCCTGGGCGGTGTCGGACCGGACCGGACCGTGGAGATCGTCGACGCCGGCGCGCGCAAGCCGCTGGAGCTCCAGGTCATCGTGCCGGTTGAGGACATGGCGCGGATTGGCGAGATCCTGCCGCCGGAGGATCAGCCGGGCGGCCCCGCGACCAACGGCGATGCCCGGACGAGCATCTGGCCGGCGATCCACCCGCGGATCCTCGAGCTCATCCGCGCGCACAAGAGCACGATCGTGTTCGTCAACAGCCGCCGCCTGTCCGAACGCCTCGCGCACCGCCTGAACGAGCTGGCCGGCGAGGAGCTGGTCCGGGCCCACCACGGCTCGATCGCCCGCGAGCAGCGCATCCAGATCGAGGAGGAGCTCAAGGCCGGCCGCGTGCCGGCCCTCGTGGCCACGTCGTCCCTCGAGCTGGGCATCGACATGGGCGCGGTGGATCTCGTCATCCAGGTCGAGAGCCCAGGCAGCGTCGCGCGTGGGCTGCAGCGCGTGGGCCGGGCCGGTCACCAGGTCGGCGCACCGTCCAGGGGGATCATCTTCCCCAAGTACCGCGGCGACCTGCTCGAATGCGCCATCGTCACTCGTCGAATGCACGAAGGCGCGATCGAGACGACCGTGCTGCCGCGCAATCCTCTGGATGTTCTCGCGCAGCAGCTCGTGGCGATGGCGGTGGGTGGCCGCTGGACGGTCGACGAGCTGCTGGCCACGGTGACCCGCGCGGCACCGTTCGAGACGCTGAGCCGCGAGGCGCTGGAGGGCGTCCTCGGCATGCTGGCTGGGGCGTATCCCAGCGACGAGTTCGCGGAGCTGAAGCCGCGCATCACCTGGGACCGCCAGACCGACGTGATCGAGGGGCGGCGCGACGCCCGTGTTGTCGCCGTGACCAGTGGCGGCACGATCCCGGACCGCGGGCTGTACGGCGTCTTCATGACCGGCGAGGCGGGCAAGCCGGGGCGCCGCGTCGGCGAGCTCGACGAGGAGATGGTGTACGAGCTGCGCGCCGGCATGCACGGCGACGTGATCGTCCTGGGCGCCAGCAGCTGGCGGGTCGCCGAGATCACCCGCGACCAGGTGCTGGTCGAGCCCGCGCCGGGAGTGCCGGGCAAGCTGCCGTTCTGGAAGGGCGACGCGGTGGGCCGGCCCGTCGAGCTGGGACGCGCGCTCGGCGGTTTCGTGCGCGAGCTGGAGGCGGATCTCGCTGGCGGGGCCAAGGGGCGGGCGAAGGCCACCGCGCGACTCAGGGAATTCCACGATCTCGACGAGCTCGCGGCGCAGAATCTGCTGGCCTATCTCGACGAGGAGCGCGAGGTCGCGGGTGCGCTGCCCACCGACAAGCGGATCGTGGTCGAGCGCTTCCGGGACGAGCTGGGCGATTGGCGGCTGTGCCTGCTGACGCCGTTCGGTGCGCGCGTTCACGCGCCCTGGTCGCTGGCCATCGAGACGCGAATCCGCGAGCGCCTTGGCCTCGAGGTCCAGACGATCTGGTCCGACGATGGGATCGCCATTCGGCTGCCCGAGGGCGACGTCGATGGCATCGACGAGCTGCTGTGCCCTGATCCCGAGGAGGTCGAGGACCTGGTCGTGTCGCAGGTCGGCTCGTCTGCGCTGTTCGCGTCGCGGTTCCGCGAGAACGCGGCCCGCGCCCTGCTGCTCCCGCGTCGCCGGCCTGGCTCGCGAACCCCGTTGTGGCAACAGCGCCAGCGCGCCGCCAACCTGCTGCAGGTGGCGAGCCGTTACGGCAGCTTCCCGATCCTCGTCGAGACCTACCGCGAGTGCCTGAGCGACGTCTTTGACCTGCCGGCGCTGCGCGAGCTGCTGGCCGGCGTCGCGCGCCGCGAGATCGCGGTTCAGAGCGTCGAAACGGTCAAGGCGTCGCCGTTCGCCAGCTCGCTGATGTTCGACTACGTCGCCGCCTACATGTACGACGGCGATGCGCCGTTGGCCGAGCGCCGCGCGGGCGCGCTGACGCTGGATCGCGACCTGCTGCGCGAGCTGCTTGGCCAGGAAGAGTTGCGAGACCTGCTCGACCCGGAGGCGCTGGCTGACCTCGAGCTCTCGCTGCAGGCCCTGGCCGACGATCGAAAGGCCACGACGGCCGACCAACTGCACGATCTCCTGCGGCGTCTGGGCGATCTGTCCGCCGACGAGGTCGCGGCGCGCGTCGAGGGCGGAGCCGATGCCGCCGAGACCTGGCTGACCGAGCTCTCGGCGTCACGACGCGCCGTCCATTCCCGAATTGGGGGCGAGGAGCGCTGGATCGCCATCGAGGATGCGGCGCGGTATAGGGACGCCGTGGGTGTGCCGCCGCCGGTCGGCGTCCCGAACGCGTTCCTGGCTCCCACGACCGGCGCCCTGGATGGTCTTCTTGCGCGTTGGGCGCGGACCCACGGCCCGTTCCTGGGACCGGCGCCGGCCAGCCGCTGGGGACTGCCGGTCGGCATCGTCGAGGACGCCCTCGAGCGGCTGCTGGCCGCCGGCACCGTCCTACGCGGGGAGTTCCGGCCCGACGGTTCGGAGCGCGAGTGGTGTGACCCGGAGGTGCTGCGGCTCCTGCGGCGGCGGTCGCTGGCGCGGCTGCGTCGCGAGGTCGAACCCGTCGACCCGGCCGCGCTCGGCCGCTTCCTGCCGGCGTGGCAGGGGGTGACGCCGGCCGGCGAGGTGCCAGCGCCGCTGCGCGGATCTGCCGCCCTCGAGCGCCTCGCAGAGGTCGTGGACCAGCTCGCGGGGCTCCCGATCCCGGCATCGGTGCTGGAGCGGGACGTGCTGCCGGCCCGCGTGCCCGGCTACCAGCCGCGACTGCTCGACGAGCTGGGTGCGCTGGGCGAGGTCGCCTGGGTAGGGCGGGGGAGCCTCGGCCGCGACGACGGTCGCGTGGCGCTGTTCCGGCCGGGCCGTGAGGCGCTCAGGCCGGCCGGGCTGCCCGATGGCGGAGATCGTCCGTCGTCAGCCCGCCACGAGGCCATTCGCGAGCATCTTGCCAGGCGGGGTGCCTCCTTCTACCGCGAGCTCTTCGCCGCGGCGGGCGGCGGGACAGACCGCGAGGTGCTCGACGCGCTGTGGGATCTCGTCTGGGCGGGCGAGGTCACGAACGACACCTTCTCGCCGCTCCGAGCGCTGCGCTGGAAGCGGCCCGGCCGGGACGCTCGCCGCCGGCCCGGTCGCCTTACCTCGCTCGGTCCGCCGGAGGCGGCGGGGCGCTGGTCGCTTGTCGGCGTCGGAGATGCCGCGGAGGCGGCCGGCGGGGCGACGGGAAGACTTCACGCCACGACGCTGGCCCTCCTCGACCGGCACGGGATCGTGACCCGCGAGGCGGTCGCCGCGGAGGGCATCGAGGGCGGCTTCAGCGCCGTGTACCCGATCCTGCGGGCGCTTGAGGAGGCGGGCCGAATCCGGCGCGGGTACTTCGTCGAGGGCCTCGGGGCCGCGCAGTTCGCGCTGGCCGGCGCGATCGATCGCCTGCGGGCCGCGCGCGAGCCGGCCGGGTCGGCCCGCGACCGGCGCGTCCACCTGCTTGCCGCCGCGGATCCGGCCAATCCCTATGGTGCCGCGATCGCGTGGCCGCGCCGGGGCGAGGACGATCGGCGCCCATTCCAGCGCGCGGCCGGCGCGTACGTCGTGCTCGTGGACGGTGAGGCGGCGCTGTACCTGGATCGGGGCGGCTCGTCGGTCCAGACCCTGCCCGCCTTCGACGATCCTGAGATCGCTGCCGCCGCGACGCCGGCCCTGCGCGGGTTGCTGTCCGATGGCCGCGTCCGCGAGCTCGTCGTCGCCCGGATCGACGGCGAGCCGGTTGGCGAGTCGCCCCGCCGCGGCGCGCTGATCGAGGCCGGCTTCGTGCCGGGTTACCGCGGCCTGGTCCTGCGGCCGGCACCAGGCGCGCTCGACGGGTTCCGCACGCTGGCGGCGGCGCGCGGCCGCTGATGCCCCGCCGCTGATGCCCGAGGGGGACACGCT
>JALZAF010000218.1 GCA_030948505.1 Chloroflexota bacterium | reverse complement strand
GCGCTGGGCCTGCCGATGGTCGTCGTGCCGTATCCGCACGCCGCCGGCCATCAGCGCGCCAATGCCCGCATCCTCGCCGATGCCGGCGCGGCCAGGCTGGTCGAGGACGAGGCCTTCGATGCGGCTGCTCTGCTCGACGCGGCTGCGATCCTCGACGATCCCAAGGCCCACGTCACGATGTCGGCCGCGGCCCGCGGCCTGGGCCGGCCGGCGGCCGCGGCTGCGGTCGCCGACCTCGTGCTCGCCCTGGCGCGGGGCAACCCGCTGCCGGACCCCGGCCTGGTCGAGCGGCGCTCGCGGGGCGCGGGGTGAGCGGCGTGGATGCCCACCGCGGTCCGGCCGGCAGCGGAGCGACCTCCGGGCCCGCCTTCGATGCCCTGGCCATCGGTTCGGACATCCAGCGCCGGGTCGGCGCCAAGACGTCGCGCGATGAGCCACTTGGCCGCTTCACGACCATGCGCGTCGGGGGCCCGGCCGATCTGTTCGTCACGGCCCACAACCGGATGGAGTTGCGGGCACTCGTTCGTTTCGCGCGGACGCGCGGACTGCCGCACGTGATCCTGGGCCGGGGCAGCGACGTGGTGATCAGCGATCGCGGCATTCGCGGCCTCGTCATCCAGAACCGCGCCGAGGGCTCGCGCATCGACGGCGATCGCTACGTCGCCGAGGCCGGAGTGCCGATGGCACGGGCCGCGACCGAGACGCAGAAGGCGGGGCTGTCGGGCCTCGAGTTCGGGCTCGCGATCCCGGGCACCGTGGGCGGCGCCGTGTGGGCCAACGCGGGGGCCCACGAATCGGATGTGGCGGCCATCCTCGATTCGGCCGACCTCCTCCTGGCCGACGGCAGCGAGGCACACCTGCCGGCGGCCGACCTCGGCCTGGGCTACCGCGAGAGCCGTCTCAAACACGGCGGTGAGATCGCGGACGTGGTGTTGTCGGCGACGTTCCTCCTCACTCCCGCCTCGGCCGATGAGATCCGGGCGCGCCTCGACGACATCCGCCGCTGGCGTCAGGCGCACCAGCCGCTGGGCATCCCCTCGGCCGGCAGCTTCTTCCGCAATCCGAGTGGCGATTCGGCCGGCCGGCTCATCGACGAAGCCGGCCTCAAGGGCGTGCGGCTGGGTGGCGCCGTCGTCAGCGAGAAGCACGCCAACTTCATCGTCAACGACCAGAAGGGCACGGCGGCCGATGTCCGTCGCCTCGGCGATCTCGTACGTGACGAAATCGAGCGACGGCATGGTGTTCGTCTCGAGCCCGAGGTCGTCTTCCTCGGCGACTGGGGCGGCTGGCCGTGGGCCGGGGAGGCCGCGTGACCGCCGCGCCAGGCAGACCCCCGATCGTCGTCGTGTACGGCGGCCCCTCCGCCGAGCATGACGTCTCCATCATGTCGGGCACGGCGATCGCCCAGGCCCTGGCCGAAGCTGGCGAATCCGTCGAGCAGCGCTACATCGACCTCGATGGGGGATGGTGGCGCATGCCGACCGAACATCGCCGCGCGGGGCGTGGCGGCGCCGCGTACGACGACCCCCGTTCCCTCGGCGGCCGCGGGCCTGAGCCGATCGGGGCGGCCGTCGACGAGCTCGCCACCGCGTCGCCGCCGCCGGTCGTGTTCGTCGCCCTGCACGGTCCTTTCGGCGAGGACGGCCGCATCCAGGGCTTGCTCGAAGCCGCGGGAGTGCCGTACACGGGCCCGGGCGTCGCCGCTTCCGCGCTGGGCATGGACAAGGTGCTGTTCAAGCGCCTGTGTCGGGGCCTGGGGCTGCCGGTGACCGATTGGCGTGACATCCGGGCGGATCGCTGGGCGCGCGACAGGGACGGTGTCCTCGGCGAGCTGGAGGCGTTTGCCGCCGCCAACGGCGACCCGCGGCTGATGATCAAGCCGGCCCGCCTCGGCTCGTCGGTCGGGATGACATTGGCCCACGACCCGGCCGAGCGCGGCCCGGCCCTGGACCTCGCGTTTCGCTACGACACGCTGGCCCTGGCCGAGCCCTACATCGCCGGGGCGCGCGACCTCGAGGTGTCGGTCATCGGCAACGACCCGGCTCGCCTCGAGCTCTTTGGTCCAGGCGAGATCGTCGCCGGCCACGAGTTCTACGACTTCGAGGCCAAGTACACGCCGGGCCTGTCGCAGACGTCGACCCGGGCGGAGGTGCCCGAGGCGATCCGGACGGGAATGCTCAAGCTGTCGCGCGACGCCTACCGGGCGATCGGTGCGGAGGGCTTCGCGCGGGTCGACTTCCTGCTGCAGGGCGACCGAATCATCTTGTCCGAGATCAACACCATCCCCGGCTTCACGCCCATCAGCCTGTTTCCCACGATGCCATCCGAAGGCGGCTACGACTTCACGGCCGTCTGCCGGCGGATCGTCGACCTGGCAGTCGAGCGCCACGCGGCGCGAGTAGCCACCCGCCTCACGCCCGGCGAGCTGCCCCGATGACGGCCCGCTTCCGGCCTCGTGTCGGGGGCCATGCCCGGCGCACCAAGCGCGTCCGACGGGCGTCGGCCCGCCTTTCGGCGCTGCGTGCCGGAGCCGGCCTGGCGATGCTCCTGTCGGCGGCGGCCATCTACGGCGTGTCCGCCTCGTCGGCGTTCGGCTTCGATCCCGCCCGATTACGCGTCGAAGGCCTTCACTACACGGATCAGGCGGCGCTCACGGCCAGCCTGGCGATCCCGACGGGCACGAACCTGTTCTCTCTTTCGACCGAGGCCGTCGCGACAAGAGTGATGCAGCTCACGACCGTGGCCGGGGTGGAGCTGGCGGTCGGCCTGCCGGATACCCTGTCCGTCCGGGTCCGGGAGCGCGAGCCGATCCTGGTCTGGGCGATCGGCGATCGGCGCTATCTCGTCGATCGCGGCGGGGTGCTGTTCGCCGAAGCACCGGCCGGCTCGCCTGACTCGGGGTTGCCGACGCTGATCGACCGCCGGGCGGCATCGGTCGCGCTGGCCGTCGGGGCGGTGCTCGACCCGATCGACCTGGACGCGGCCACCCGCCTGGGCTCGATCCGCCCGGCAGACGTGGGTTCGGCGGCCACGTCGCTGGGTGTCGCCGTGACCGATGGGAACGGCTTCGTCGTCGGCGCCAGCCCGGTCGGCTGGACGGCGGTATTCGGCTTCTACACGAAGAGCCTGCGGACGCCGGCCCTCATTCCCGGCCAGGTCCGCCTGCTGCGCAGCCTGCTGGCCGACCGCGAGGCCGGCGTGGAACAGGTCATCCTGGCCTCCGAGACCAGCGGCACGTTCATCCCGCGGCCCTCGGCCGCGTCGAAGAGCCCTCGCCCGTGAGCGCGCCGCCTGCCCGATTCGTTTGCTGGCCCACAGTGCGGTCGAGTAGCCTTGCCGAAACGCACCGGAGAGAGGGCGAGAACGCGTGCTCCTACCCCTCGCGGGCCTTCTCATCGGCGTGCTCGCCGGGCTCGTCCTCAACGTCAACGTCAGCTTCGAGTTCAGCCGCTACTCGGCCGTGGCGATCCTCGCCGCACTCGATTCGGTCCTGGGAGCGGTCCGCGCGGAGCTCGACGGTGTCTACGACAATCGGATCTTCATCAGCGGCTTCGTGGTCAACGCGATCGTGGCGGTTCTGCTGACGTTCATCGGCGACCGCCTCAGCCTCGACCTGTACCTTGTGGCGCTCATCAACTTCGGCTTCCGGATCTTCAACAACGTGGCCCTCATCCGGCGGCACTTCATCTAGAGATCGTCCAGGCAGCCCGGCAAGCACGAGCGGAGACGAACGGCACGTGGAGAGAGAAGCGGTCCTCGTCGGGATCGACGTCGGCACGACCAAGGTCTGTGCCCTCATCGGTGAGGTGAGCCGCGACGGCCGCCTCACGATCATGGGCCACGGCACCGTGCCGTCTTCCGGCCTGAAGAAGGGCGTCGTGGTCAACATCGAGCAGACGGTCCGATCGATTGCCGATGCCGTCGAGCGGGCCGAGCGGCTGTCGGGCTGGAAGATCGATCGGGCCTTCGTCGGCGTCGGCGGCCAGCACGTCGAGAGTATGAACTCGACCGGCCAGGTGGCCGTGACGGCGCATCATCGCGAAGTCACCCGCGAGGATGTCAATCGCGCGATCGAGGTCGCCCGGGCGGTTTCGATCCCCTCCAACCGCGAGGTCCTCCATGTCGAGCGGCGCGGCTTCATCGTCGATGGCCAGGAGGGGGTCAAGGACCCGCTCGGCATGAGCGCCCTGCGCCTCGAGGTCGAGACGCACATCGTCACCGCCTCCGCGACGGCGGTCCAGAACCTGTCCAAGTGCATCGCCCAGGCCGGCGTCAAGATCGACGAGCTGGTCGCCGATTCGCTTGCATCCGCGGAGGCGGTCCTGTCCGACACGGAAAAGGAGCTCGGGGTCGCGGTGGCCGATATCGGTGCCGGGACGATCGATCTCGCCCTGTTCACCGACGGATCGCCGTTCCACACCGTCGTCCTGCCGATCGGTGGTAACAACGTCACCAACGACGTGGCCATCGGACTCAAGACGAGCCTGCCCGTGGCCGAGGAGCTCAAGATCCGCCACGGCACGTGCAATCTGGCCACGGTCACCGGCGACGAGGAGATCAGCGTCGCCCTCCTCGGTGAGGACGCCGGTCGCACCGTGAGCCGGCTCGAGGTCTGCCGCATCATCGAGGCCCGCATGCGCGAGACGTTCGAGCTGCTGCGCAACGAGATGCAGACTGCGCCGGGGATGCTGCCGGCCGGCATCATCCTGACCGGCGGCGCGTCGCAGCTGGCCGGCATCGCCGAGCTGGGCCGCGAGGTCCTCGAGATGCCCGTTCGGGTCGCTGGCCCATCCGGCATCGGCGGCCTCGTCGACACGCTTCTCACGCCGTCCTACTCGACGGCTGTGGGCCTGCTGCAGTGGGGCTCCACGAGCCTGTCTTCGGGTGAGCCGACCCGCTTCGAGTCGACCCCGGCGGCTGGCCTGCTCGGCCGGCTGCGGGACGCCATCCGGAGCATGTTTCCCTAGGAGAGCTGGGACGGATGGCTTCGCGGCGGGCTGACCCGACGCGGCCTGGTGCCGAAGCGACGCGCGATCGCCGGCGTCATGCCCACGAGGGCGAGCGCCAGGGCGGCCCATGACACCATGGGCGCGTGGTTCGTTCGCGGCTCGCGCGGCGCCACGTCAGTCGGCGGAAGCGTGTGGCCCGCGGCGATCCCACCTGTCCCACGGTAGCGGGCCGCGGCGTCCCGACGATGCCGCAGCGCTCGCCGAGGACCGACTCGCGGGTCACGACCTCGAGCCGCGGCAGATGGCCGTCGCCCGGCGTGACCTGCCTCGTGATGCGCCCAATCTGGCCGAGGTCGCGAACGCAGCCGCTCGCCAGGGCGACGTGGCGCGAGACCCGACCCACGATCCGCACCGTCACCCTCGCCGCCCCACCGCCTGGTCCCCGGGCGGGCAGGACCAGCTTGAACGAGCCATTGGCCGCGACGTGGATGGCCAGCGCCCGCCGGGCCCCGGACGGCAGGACGATCGAGGCCTGGGCCAGGCGCACGCGGATCGGGTGGCCGAAACGATCGTGGACGATGCCGCGCAGCACGGGCCGCGGCGAACAGGCGATGCTCGAGGTCGGTGTCGCGGCGATGGCGATGGCCAGGTGGTCGCTCGAGACGAGGTCGGACACGAGACCATCCCAGGACATCGCCCTCCTGCAGCCCCTCGCGTCGACGCCGCTCGACTCGCGGTGTGCCATGGCCGCTAGATGGACGGGTGGCGCGCCCTCGTCGGCGCGTGCCACGCCGCTGAAGGCCACCATGCCAGCCGCGTCGGTCGTCCCGGTCAGCGACTGGAGCTCGTCCTCGGGGAAGTCCGTCACAGCTGCCACGAGACGGACGGTCGCGCCCGCGATCGGCAACGTTGAGCCGGCTTCATATGCCGTGACCGTGACGTTCGCGTCGAAGAGCGCGCCGGATGGGGGATCGGCGGCGCGCGTCGTCGGCGTGGTCGCCGTGAGGGCCAGCAGCGCGACCGCAACTGCGCCTGAATGGCGTCGCGCGCGTGCCACCGACCGCCCTCCTCGCGCTCGGCCCCCTCAGGGCCGGTCGGCGGAAGGATAGGCTGGGGCAGGCGGGGCGTCCATGGGCTCCGAAACGGCCGTCAGACCGGTCACGGGTCGACGCCGGCGGGCCGCGGAAAATGTTGATGCGATGAGGGTCCGACGAGCCTGCACCGGTGGTAGACTCGCCGCAGCCCCGCAGCCCCGTGACACAGCCGCCCCTCGGGGTTCATCCTCGACGATTTGAACGTCTCCGCAGAGCCACCGGAGGAGAGGCGATGCCGTTGCGATCCGACTCGGAGAACTTCGCGCTGATCCGCGTCATCGGCGTCGGCGGGGGCGGCAGCAACGCCGTCAACCGGATGATCCGCGCCGAGATGATGGGCGTGGAGTTCATCGCCTGCAACACGGACGCGCAGGCGCTCCTTCAGTCCGACGCACCGCACAAGATCCGGATCGGCGACAAGATCACGCGCGGTCTGGGCGCGGGCGGGGACTCGAATATCGGGCAGCGGGCGGCGGAGGAGGATTCAGAGAAGATCGGCCAGGCGCTCATGGACTCGGACATGGTGTTCATCACCGCCGGGCTCGGCGGCGGCACCGGATCCGGGGCGGCTCCGATCGTGGCCGAGCTGGCCAAGGAAGCCGGGGCGCTGACGATTGCCGTCGTGACCAAGCCGTTCTCCTTCGAGGGCGCCCGACGCAAGATCGTGGCCGAGAAGTCGGCCGAGGAGCTGAAGTCCAAGGTCGACACCCTGATCACGATTCCGAACGACCGCCTCAAGGACGTCGTCCAGAAGAACACCTCGATCCTGGACTCGTTCAAGGTCGTCGACGACGTGCTCCGCCAGGGCGTCCAGGGCATCAGCGACATCATCACCATGCCCGGTCTCATCAACCTCGACTTCGCCGACGTCCGCGCGATCATGAAGGACGCCGGGTCGGCGTTGATGGGCATCGGCCGTGCGTCCGGCGAGAACCGTGCCGTCGACGCCGCCCGTCAGGCGATCGCCAGCCCGCTGCTCGAGGTGAACATCGCCGGGGCGCAGGGCATCCTGTTCAACATCACCGGCTCGTCCAACCTCAGCCTGTTCGAGGTGACCGAGGCGGCAGAGGAGATCCGCGCGGCGGCCGACCCCGAGGCCAACATCATCTTTGGCACGAGCTTCAACGAGCGCCTTGGCGACGAGGTCTCGATCACGGTGATCGCGACGGGCTTCGACGGCACTCGCCGGCGGGAGTTCACCCGGCGCGAGTCGATGGCCCATCCAGCGGACGCGGCCGCTTCTGGCCGGGGACCGCGGGAACGCAACTTCCTCGAGGAGCTGGAACGCCAGCGGACGCTCGGCGACGACGCCCCGGGCGAAGGTGGCAAGCGTGACGACGAGGCCGCGGCCACCGTCCGCACGGAGCGCTCGGTTGGCGTGCCGGTGGCCGTCAAGCGGGCCGCGTACGACGCGGACGATCTGGAGATTCCCTCCTTCCTCCGCCGGAAATAGCCGTCCCGCCCGGACCGCCCATGCGGGCGTTGCCCGCTCTGCTCCTCGGCTCACGCACGTTCAGTGCGCTCGCCTCCGGTGCTCGCGGTTGCCTTCGCCTGGACGCTCCGGACCGGACGGCGAGTACTCAACCCCTTGACGCCCGACACCGCAGACACGCCCGACGCCGCTGAGGTCGAGCGGCTGCGCGTTGCGCGGGAGCGCGTCCTGGAGCGGATTGCGCGGGCCGCCGAGCGGGCCGGCCGCGACGCGGCTGACGTGACGCTGGTCGCCGTGTCGAAGACGGTTAGCGTGGACCGGCTACGTGCAGCCGTGGCGGCCGGCCTCGATCTCCTCGGGGAGAACCGCGTGCAGGAGGCGGAGGCGAAGGCCGCCGTGGCCGGCGCCAGGTGGCACCTCGTGGGGCCGCTTCAGTCGAACAAGGCCCGGCGCGCCTTGGAGACGTTCGCGGTCATTGAGACGGTCGGCTCCGTCGAGCTGGCGAGCCGCCTGGACGAGCTGGTGCGATCGGCGGGCCGACCGCGATTCCCGGTGCTGCTCCAGGTCAACGTCGACCGGGATCCCGCCAAGGCCGGGTTCCGGCCGGATGATCTCGCGGCCGCGACGGAGTCGCTCGACGCTCTCGTTGGGCTCGACTTCCAGGGCCTCATGACGGTCGGCCGGCTTGTCGACGACCCGGAATCGGCGCGCCCGACCTTCGCCGCCCTTCGGTCGCTCTCTGCCCGGCTGGAGGCTCGCTGGCCAAGTCTCGGCCCCGAGCTCTCGATGGGCATGACCGACGACTTCGAGGTCGCGATCGAGGAGGGCGCAACGATCGTGAGGATCGGCCGGGCCATCTTCGGCGACCGACGCACTACGTGAGTCGGGACCCGCGGCCGCCTGGCTCCGCGGGGGGATCGGTGGGCGGCGACTGCTAGACTGATCGGGTGGACGCGTTCGTTCGCAATTTCGCCGAGTTGTTCGTCCTCGCTCTGATGGTTCTCGTCTTCGGCCGGATCGTCGTGTCGTGGCTCGACCCGACGAGCCGCAACAAGGCATCGGTCTACATCGTCCAGGCCACCGAACCCATCCTCGCCCCCGTGCGGCGGGCACTCCCGCAGACGGGCATGATCGACCTGTCGCCGACCATCGTGGTCCTCGTCCTCTTCGTCCTTCTTCGCCTCTTCTGAGTCCTACCGAGTCTGAGTCCTGACCGAGAACGAAGTCCGCTTCGCCGTCCGGCTGACCCCGCGCGGGGGATCCGATCATGTCGAGGGCGTGATCGACGGGGTCCTTCGGGCGAGGGTTGCTGCCCCGCCGATCGAGGGCGCCGCCAACCAGGCCCTGCTCCGGCTGCTGGCCGATGAGCTTGGTGTGGCGCGCCGGTCGGTCCGCCTCGTGGCGGGTGCCGCGGGCCGCCAGAAACTGGTTGTCGTCGAGGGCATGACGCCCGACGATGTGCTCGCTCGGTGGCCGGGCCTGCGAGTCTGAAACGCCCACGGAGGGCGGGTGCCTTCGATTGGTGTAGGCTCGTCCGAAGGGCGATTGGCTCAGTGGTTAGAGCACGCGGTTCACATCCGCGGGGTCACTGGTTCGAATCCAGTATCGCCCACCATTTCATCGCCCACGTCAGGCCGCGGCTAGCCGCCGCAGGACCGCCGGCAGGATGCCGCCCTGGCGGTAGTACTCGACCTCGATCGGTCCGTCGAGCCGCGCCAGCGCGCCGAATCGGGATTCCCGGCCATCCTCACCGCGGACGACCACCGACAGCCGTTGCCTGGACGTCAGGCCCTCGCCTAGGCCCGCGATGGCGTAGGTCTCGCGGCCGGTCAAGCCCAGCGACGCGGCGCTCTCGCCGGGTGCGAACTGGAGCGGCAGCACGCCCATCCCCACCAGGTTGGAGCGGTGGATGCGCTCGAAGCTCTCGGCCAGCACCGCCCGCACGCCCAGCAGCGCCGTGCCCTTGGCGGCCCAGTCGCGCGACGAGCCGGAGCCGTACTCGCGGCCGGCGATGACGAGCAGGGGCACGCCGTCGGCCTGATAGCGCATTGCGGCGTCGTAGATGAACTGCTCCTCGCCGTCGGGGAGATGCGCGGTGTACGGCCCTTCGCGCTCCGGTACGAGCGCGTTGCGCAGGCGGATGTTGCCGAACGTGCCCCGCATCATCACTTCGTGGTGACCCCGCCGCGAGCCGTAGGAGTTGAACTCGAGCGGCGTGACACCATGCGCCTGGAGCCACGTCCCGGCCGGTGACCAGTGGGCAATCGAGCCGGCCGGGGAGATGTGGTCCGTGGTCACCGAGTCGCCCAGGACGGCCAGCACGCGAGCCCCGGCGATGTCGGCGACGGGCGGCGGCTCGGCCGTCAGGCCGTCGAAGAACGGCGGCTTGGCGATGTACGTCGAATCAGCATCCCAGGCGTAGCGGTCGCCGGCCGGGATGGGCAGCGCGCGCCAGCGATCGTCGCCCTCGAACACGACGGCATAGGTCCGCCGGAAGAGCTCGGGGTTGATCGAGTCGCGGATGACGGCCCGGATCTCGTCCGGCTTCGGCCACAGCTCGTCGAGCATCACCGGCTTGCCGTCCCGGTCGAGGCCGACCGGCTCGGAGGTCAGGTCGATGTCCACCCGTCCGGCCAGGGCAAAGGCCACGACCAGGGGCGGGGAGGCCAGGTAGCTCGCGCGCGCGAGGGGATGGATGCGGCCCTCGAAGTTGCGGTTGCCGGACAGCACCGCGGCCACCACCAGGTCGTTCTGCTCGATCGCCGCGGCGATGGGCTCATCGAGCGGTCCGGAGTTGCCGATGCAGGTCGTGCAGCCGTAGCCGGCCAGGGCGAATCCCAGCGCCTCGAGCGGAGTCATCAGGCCGGCCGCCGCCAGGTAGCCGGTGACCGCCTTCGAGCCGGGTGCCAGCGACGTCTTGACGGTCGGCCCGACGGTCATGCCCCGCGCGACCGCGTTCCGGGCCAACAGCCCTGCCCCGACCATGACCGTCGGGTTGGAGGTGTTGGTGCACGAGGTGATGGCCGCGATCGCGACCGAGCCGGTGCGGATCTCCGCCTCCTTGCCGTCCACCCGGATCGTGACTGTCGGGTAGCCGGGCGCCCGGGCAGGCGGCTCGGGATCCGACGCGACCGACGCCGGCGAGGCC
>JALZAF010000177.1 GCA_030948505.1 Chloroflexota bacterium | reverse complement strand
CCTGGGAAGAGCGCCGACCACGTCTGCGCGTCGACCCGGCCGTCGGCCGTGAGGTGGCGCGCGCGCTGGAAGGCGATGAGCGCGGTCTTCGTCTGGTCGCCGAAGCGGCCGTCGACCGTGAGATGCGTGTGCGGCACGACGCGGTTGAGCTGCTTCTGCAGTGCCGAGACGCCGTTGCCGGTGTCGCCGAAGTGCAGCAGCACGGGATCCGACGGGGTCGTCTGACCGCCCGTCGCCCGTTCGTTGCCCGAGGCGGCGCCGGCGATCGTCGGTGCCGCGGGACCGACCACCATCGCGACGGTGACCGCGAGCGAGGCGCCCTTGCGCCGCGGAGCGCGGCGGCGGGAGTCCTCAGCGAGGCGACGCCGCTGGCGTGAGCGCGCGAGCGAGCGGTCCCACAAGAGCTCCGAGGCGAGGTCGCGATCGGTGAGGATGGGCCCGTAGGGGCCTGCGAGGCTTGTGGACACGGTGGTCCTCCCTGTTCTTTCTCGTGCCTACGGGGTTAGCTGACGGGCTCGCGCGGAAAGATCGCGCTACGCCGGTGGCCCTACCGGCGATTCGCCCCAGCGACTAGGTGTCGCATGGTTCCCCCGTTCCCCGGGCCGCTGAGGCTCGGGAACTCGGCTTTGGGCAAACAGAACGGCCGGCAGACTAACGCATTTTGCGGATGTTTGCGGCACCCGTTTGACGCCGAACTACGAGGGGGGCTACCAGCGCCGGCTCATCCGCCTTCGCCGCGGCGACCGCGCCGCTTGGTCCTCCACCCGTCCCACACCAGGGCGATGACGAGCACCGCCACGGGTAGTCCGAAGATGATCCCCTCGATCCAGTGGCCGGCGTGGGCGAAGACGAGCATGGCTGCGTTCTACCCCTAGGTTCGCACCGCGGACAGCAACCACAGCCCCAGGCTGGTGAAGCCGACCATGACGACGAGCATCCAGTACTGCGAGCGCACCGCCTCGCGCGGCTTGGGATAGAGCGCGATCGCCCGGTCGTGGGCGAGGATCAGGCCGCAGACGTGCCCGGCGACGAGCGCCCCGACCTGCACGTACCAGACCGCGTTGGACGAGACGAGGTTGTAGTCGATGGTGTTCTCGGCGGTCCCGAACAGGTTCGAGCCGTTCCCGAGGGGGTCGGACAGCAGATAGCCCGCCGCCTGGCCCTGGAAGGCCAGCAGCGAGAAGTAGTGCGCGACCGCGTAGGCGAAGGCGATTGGGATCAGCGTGTGTGCGAACCGCCCCGCCAGCTCGCGCGCCGTGTGGCCCCGGCCGACCGTCTGCATCCCCCACACGCCCAGCCAGAAGAAGCCCGAGACGACGAGTATGGCCACGGCGAGCCCGAGGCTGGAGGCCCACTGCACCGCGGTCTGCGGGCCCGCACCGAGGTTCGAGAAGAAGTTCGTCAGGTCCGGGCTGACGTCGCTCCACAGCGACCCGTTGGAGAACCCGTCGAACGACGTCGAGCCGATGGACGCGGTGAGCAGCGCGACCACGCCGGGCAGCACGGGTAGCTGCGGCGCGCCCGAGAGCGGCCTGCGCACGTAGAGGACGCCGTCCTCGCGCGCCCAGATCGAGAGACGGCTGAGAACACCGAAGTAGGTCCCGAAGGGATCGCCGCGACGGCTCCAGATCTCCGACCCGAAGGCCGCCATCGCCACGAGCTGCGTCACCGCGTAGGCCACGATCAGCCCGGCGATGATCTCGGGATGGGTCTTGTCCTGGTAGCAGAGCTCGACCCAGGCGAACGCCACGATGCCCGCCACCGTCGGCCAGTACCCCAACCAGGCCGGGTAGGCGAGCGGCGGCGACCACGCCCGGCCGCCGCGGAGCTTGGCGTAGGCCCAACCGGTTCCGCGTGCCGCGGCCAGCCACGGGTTGAAGGAGCGAAAGACGTTCCCGAACAGGACGCTGAAGAAGGCGAGCCCGACCCAGAAGTGGACGTACACGAACACGGTGGCCAGGTTGGCCTGCGCGTTGGACTGCGTGCCGGCGAACCCGGCGTAGACGACCACGCCGAAGAACGCGATCCCGATCGCCCCGGTCGGGACGTCGAGCCACTCCGGCAACCGGCCGACCCGGCGCCGGCGCTCCTCCTGGAGCGCGGGCTTGGGCCACAGCGCCGCCAGGGCCGCGAACGAGACGACCAGGACGATCGCCGCCGCCCAAGAGAACAGCCACGTGGGCAGCGGCAGGTCCGTCTTTCCCTGCAGCCCGTGGG
>JALZAF010000192.1 GCA_030948505.1 Chloroflexota bacterium | reverse complement strand
CGGCCGCCCTGGCCACGACGACTGACGCGTCCTGCTCGAGGACGCGCAGCCGGATCTGCTGGATCTCGTCGCGCAACGCCGCCGCGCGCTCGAACTCGAGCTGGCGCGCGGCCCCCTTCATCTCCGCCTCCATCTGAGACACCAGCTGCTCGACCCGGGTGCGGTCGAGGTCGTTCAGCTCGGCACCGCGCTCGCTGGTGTAGACCTGCGTCGACTCGGCCACGGAGCGCAGGCGCTCGTTCAGGTCGTGGATGCCCTTGATGATCGTCTTCGGCTCGATCCCACGCTCCAGGTTGTAGGCCTCCTGGATGGCCCGCCGACGGTCCGTCTCGTCGATCGCCGCGCGCATCGACTCGGTGACCCGGTCGGCGTACATGATCACTTCGCCGCCGATGTTGCGGGCCGCCCGCCCGGTCATCTGGATGAGCGACCAGGACGAGCGCAGAAAGCCTTCCTTGTCCGCGTCGAGGATGGCGACCAGGGTCACTTCGGGCAGGTCGATCCCCTCGCGCAGCAGGTTGATCCCGACCAGCACGTCGAAGACGCCCAGGCGCAGGTCGCGCAGGATGGCGATCCGTTCCAGGGTATCGACCTCGCTGTGGAGGTACTGGACCTTCACCCCGAGCTCGCGCAGGTAGTCGGCCAGATCCTCCGCCATCTTCTTGGTGAGGGTCGTCACCAGGGCCCGCTCGCCCTTCTCCACGCGCTTGCGGATCTCCTCCAGCAGGTCGTCGATCTGGCCCTCCGTCTGGCGGACGTGGACGATGGGGTCGACGATCCCGGTCGGGCGGATGAGCTGCTCGACAATCTTCTCGCTTCGCTCCAGCTCGTATGGCCCCGGCGTCGCGCTCATGTAGACGACCTGGTTGAGGTGACCCTGGAACTCCTCGAACGTGAGCGGCCGGTTGTCCAGGGCCGAGGGCAGACGGAAGCCGAAGTCGACCAGGATCTCCTTGCGGGTCCGGTCGTTCTTGTACATCCCGACCACCTGCGGGATCGTCATGTGCGACTCGTCCACGACCAGCAGCCAGTCCGGCGGGAAGTAGTCCAGCAGGGTCCACGGCCGGCTGCCGGGCTCGCGCTGGGAGAGGTGGCGCGAGTAGTTCTCGATGCCGGTGCAGAAGCCCAGCTCGCGCATCATCTCGAGGTCAAAGGTCGTCCGCTGGCGAAGCCTCGCAGCCTCGAGGATCCGACCCTCCCCCTCCAGCTGGCCGACCCGCTCCTCCATCTCGATCCCGATGTCGCGGATGGCCAGCCGCATCTTGTCCTGGGGGGTGACGTAGTGACTGGCGGGATAGACGTTGACCTCCTTGCGCTCGGCCAGGAGCTCGCCGGTCAGCGGGTCCAGCTCGGTGATCCGTTCGACCTCGTCGCCGAAGAACTCGACCCGGACGAGGGTCTCCTCGGCGGCCGGCTGGAACTCCAGGGTGTCGCCGCGGACGCGGAAGCGGGCTCGCTGGAGAGCGGCATCGTTGCGCTGGTACTGGAGGTCAACCAACTGGCGCAGGACCGCATCGCGCCGGTACTGCCCGCCCTGGCGGAGGCGGAGGACCGTGGCGCCGTAGTCGACCGGGGCGCCCAGGCCGTAGATGCACGAGACGCTGGCGACGATGATGACGTCCCGCCGTTCGAACAGGGCATGGGTCGCGGCGTGCCGCAGGCGGTCGATCTCGTCGTTGCGGCTGGAGTCCTTCTCGATGTAGGTGTCCGACCGCGGCAGGTACGCCTCGGGCTGGTAGTAGTCGAAGTAGCTGACGAAGTACTCGACCGCGTTGTCGGGGAAGAACTCGCGGAACTCGGCGTACAGCTGGGCGGCGAGCGTCTTGTTGTGGGCCAGGACCAGGGTCGGCTTCTGGTGGCGGGCGATCGTCTGGGCGATGGTGAACGTCTTGCCCGTGCCGGTCGCTCCCAGCAGGGTCTGGTGACGGAGCCCGCGCCCGAGTCCGTCGACCAGCTTGTCGATCGCCGCGGGCTGGTCCCCGGTGGGCTGGAAGTCGGCGACAAGGTTGAAGTCAGGCACGAGGACAGGATACCTCCGCGCGGCTATTTGGAACGCGTGTTCTCGTTGCCGACGCTCCCGGGGCGGTACGAACGCGAGGCGACTTGGGACTAACGAGGGGCTGGAACAAGGCACGTTCCCAGCCATGCTCCCTGCGGAGCAGGCGCGCCCGCGACCTTGCACGGCGGCCATCCCCGACTCGGAGTCATCGTGCGAGCCGTTGGCGGACAGATCGGCCGCGACGAAGGTCAGAGTCTGGTCGAGTTCGCCCTGGCCGTTCCAGTGTTCGTCCTGCTGCTGATGGGCCTTCTCGAGTTCGGCTTCCTCTACAACAACATCCTGACGGTCCAGTTCGCGTCGCGGCAGGGGGTCAGCGCGGCGGCCCAGGTTGGGGGTGAGGACGGGGCCGACTGCGCGATCCTCAAGGCGGTCGAGGCAGCCCTCAGCGTCCCCATCGACAAGACCAGGGTGACGGCCGTCGAGGTCTTCCAATCGGACGCCAACGGCGACCCCATGTCCGGTCGGATCAATCGCTATGCCCGGAGCGGGACGCTCGACTGCCCCGGGACGGCTACCGAGCCTTACACGCTCGTCGGCTCGGAGGGCTATCCGCAGACGGAGCGCCACGACGCGCTGTCGGAGGGCCTCGACATCATCGGCGTCCGGATCGAATACCTCTATGTCGGCATCACCCCGCTGGGGTCCGGCAGGACATGGCGCGTTTCCGACGGCGCGACCCTGCGCGTGGAACCCAAGCAATGACCAGTCCCCGGTACAGGTCGAGGACGTGCGGCCAGCGGCAGGGCCAGGCGCTGGTCGAGTTCGCCCTGATCCTGCCGGTGTTCCTTGTCATTCTCTTTGGCGCCCTCGAGTTCGGGTCGGCCTATGACCACCGCACCGCGCTTGCCTACGCCGTTCGTGAAGGTGCCCGGGTGGGTGCGAGCCTCGGCAAGGGAGGCTCGAACCCGAGCGCGGTCGATCCGGCGATCGTCGCCGCCGTCCAACGTGGCCTGACGGATCCGATCCTGGTCGAGAATGTCAGCTCGATCGAAATCTACAAGGCGGACTCGGCCGGCAAGGCAGTCCCTGGGAAGGTCGACACCTACGACCGCAACGGAACGCTCGTCGGCACTGCCGGCTGGCCGGCGTCGACGCGCGTTCCCGGCCTGGGCGGTGACTCGATCGGGGTCCTGGTGCGCTACGACTTCCACCCGACCACCCCCCTCGGGTACCTCCTTGGACTGGTCTTCGGGGGCAGTCCGCCCTACACGACGATCCCGATGACCGATGCGACCGTGATGCGGCTGGAGCCCATCCCGTGATCGAACCGAGGCGCGCGGATCGGCTTCCACGACACCCCAATCGGGGCCAGATCCTGGTCATGTTCGCCGCGGCGGCGACGCTCCTGTTCGGGATGCTGTCGATCGTCATCGACGTGGGCAACCTCTGGAATGCCTCCATCCATGTCCAGCATGCGGCCGAGGCAGCGGCCCTGGCCGGTGTCCCGTACATGCCAGGAGACCTGCCGACCGCCGCCGCAAAGGCCCGTGAGGAGGCCGCCAAGAACGGCTTCTCGGCCGCCGACGGGTCGACGATCACGGTCGCTCCGAATGCCGAATCCGACCGCCGCCTGGACGTCACGATCTCGCGCCAGTTCGGGACGTTCTTCCTGAGGGTCGTCGGCCTGGACACCGTGCGTGTCACACGCACGGCCACCGCGGAGTACACCCTGCCGGTCCCCATGGGCAGCCCGCTGAGCACGTACGGGGACAACAGCGGCTTCTTCTGGGCAGCCGCCGAGGCGGAGGGGACCAACCGCTCGGCAGGCGACGCCTACGGCACCTTCTGGAACCCGAATCCGACCGAGAACACGCAGTTCAACCAGACGGGCTACCAGTACGCCGTCGAGGTCCCGGTCGGGGCGGGCGCCACCAACATCGATCTGTACGATCCGACGTTCTGCGCGGTCGACGACCAGAAGGGTACCGGCGACCATTGGATCCCCTGGGACCTGGCGGGCTGGCCGGCGGTGTCGACCTACTACACCCTGTGGTCCGATCCCGCTCAGACCCCGCTCGACTACTCGGACGACGTCGTGGTCGCCAGCACCGGCACGCTGTTCGAGAACAAACGACAGGTCGACAAATCCGCCGCGCTCAGGAAAGGATCCGCGGCCTGGCCCGGTCACGCCTTCTGGACCCTGCCCGACTGTACCGCCGACGCCTACCACAATCGCTGGTGGACGTTCACCACGGTGACCACCCCGGGCACATACCGGCTCCAGGCCACCACGACCAACGCCGTCAATATCAACGACCAGAAGAACACGAGCGCCGAGAACATGTGGTCGTTACGGGCGGTCAGCGCGGACCCCACCTACAAGCCGCGCGTCTACGGTCTCGGCAAGATGGTCATCTACGCGAACGTGACGAACGGCACAACCCTCTTCTACCTGGGGCGGATCGAGGCCGTCCACGCCGGCAAGACGATGATCATCCAGCTGTTCGATCCGGGCGACGCGGCGGGGAACTCGAGCATCGAGGTGCTCAAGCCGACCACTACCGGCTACCTCCCGGCCACGTTCAGCTACACGGCCGACGCGAACGCCACCGGTTCGAGGAGCGGCACGAACGTGACCAGCCTGCGAACCACGATCAGCGGCTCCACCCAATACAACAACTCGTGGGTGACCCTGACGATCCCCCTTCCCAAGACCTACACCGCACCCCTCCCACCGGGCGAGCCGGCAGGCACCCAGGGCGGTTGGTGGAAGATCCGCTACACCTTCGACAACACCACCACGGACACCACGACCTGGGAGGTGTCCATTCGGGGCAACCCCGTCCACCTCGTCCAACCCTGACCGGCGGATGACCAGCGGCGTTGCCCGGGGCACCCGGACGAGCAGCGCCGGGTGGTACTTCCGAGCCGTTGGTGGGCCAGTGGTGCGCGCAGACAATCCTCGGGTGGGGCGGCCAGGCACCACACAGGGCGTCCGGCCGTCCGCGACCGGATCCCTGGAGGCCTTGTCGATCTCGATGGCCGACTCGGACAAGGACGTAACGGAAGGGTTGACGGCTGGATGGAGCTGGAATACCGGGATACCAGTCGGCGCGCGAAGTTCATCGTGGCGATCGGCCTCATCCTCGCCTTGTTCGCCGGCGCGGCCGCCTTCCTGCTGATCAACCAGGCCCAGGAGCAGGCGGGACAAGCGGGCCTTCAGCGCGTCGGGATCGTCGTCGCGACGCGCCCGATCGCTGCCCGCAAGGCCATTGAGGCCGCCGACGTCGAACTCCGCGAGGTCCCCATCGATGCGACCAATGCCGAGGGGACCTTCAGCGACCCGGCCAAGGTCGTCGGTCTGGTGGCGGGCGTGACGATCCTCACCGGCCAGCCGATCTACGCCAACCTCCTCGCCTCCAATGTCCAGGGCGGACAGTTCTCCATCCTCGATCCGGGCGAAACGATCGGGCCAGGCAGCCCGGCGTGGCGAGCCGTGTCGATCACGGTGCCGGATGACCGGGCCGTGGGTGGCCAGGTACGGCCGGGCGACACGGTGGATGTGTTCGTGACGGCCTCGGTAGTGGTCCCCATCGATATCGTCGCGGCCGGTCGATACACCAGCGACAAGTCGACGAAGATCACCTACCAGGACCTGGTCGTCCTGGCCAGGGCGACGTCCTTCTACGTCCTGAAGGTACCGCTCGTGGTCGCGGAGGAGATCAACCACCTCCAGTCGACCGGCAGCGTGGCGTTCAGCCTGGCGCTCCGTCCGGCTCAGGACACCCGGACCGTCGACGCGACGACGCTGGGCGCGACCACCAACATCATCATCCAGCGCTACGGCCTGCCGATCCCCGAGGTCTACCCGCGCGGCAACGGCCCGCTACCGAGAGCCACGCTGCCCGCCCCGAGCTCGGCTCCCTCCGGATCGCCGCTGCCCAGCCGCGCTCCCTGACGCGGGCCGGCCCCGCACCCGAGGCCGGCTACCGTGGAGGGCCTCCTCGAAGGCGGCTCGCACCTTCGCCTGGGTATCGTCGGGCGGTCCGTCCGTGACGATCGTTCTCGTCGCATAAGGCCCGACGCGCGCGCCCAGGTCGGCCTGGGACTTGATCCGCCGATCGGCATCTGCCCCGCCCATTCCCCGTTTGGCCAGCCGGCCGCGCTGCGCCTCCCGGGCGCAGGTGATCAGCCAAACCTCGTCACACAGCTCTGCCAGGCCGCCCTCGACCAACCCGATGGCCTCGATCGCCACCGCCTCCGCGCCGGCTGCCTCGACCGCCTCGACGCGCGTCATGAGCCGGGGGCGGACTGCGGGGCGGACGATCGCCTCGAGCCTGCGGAGGGCGGCGGCATCGGCGAACACGATCGCGGCCAGGGCCGCCCGGTCCAGCGAGCCGTCGGGCCGGCGGACGGTTGGGCCGAACGCCTCGAGGATCGCCGCCAGCGCCGGCTCGCCGCGCTCGGTCACCTCGCGCGCCACCGCGTCGGCGTCGACGACGGCCGCGCCGGCTGCCGCAAGCCAGCCCGCCACGGTCGACTTGCCACACCCGATCGGGCCCGTGAGTCCGATTCTGAGCGCCCGCCTTCGGGCTGCCCCTGTCACGGCGCGCGGTCCTCGAGGTCCAGCCAGGCATCCTCGGCCGACGCCAGGGCAGCCTCGATGTCGGCCAGCTCGCTCCCGATCCGCCGCAGCTCCACGAAGTTGGCCTGCACGCCGGGATCGGCCATTGCCAGCTCGAGGTGGTTCTTGCGCAGGCCAAGTC
>JALZAF010000191.1 GCA_030948505.1 Chloroflexota bacterium | reverse complement strand
GTTGGCTCGCAGGCCGAGCCTGACAACGTGGACGTTGGCGCCCACGGACACTATGCCGAGGCGTCCGCTGCCCGGCGGCCCACCAGCAGGTAGGCGCGGCGACGGCCCCTGCCCTTCACCTCGATCTCACCGCGATCCTCGAAGCTGTACTGGTCGCACAGACGCCGGTAGGTCGCCTCGCTGACCTGGATTCGGCCGGCCAGTCCATGCGACTCCATCCGGCTGGCCGTGTTCACGGTGTTGCCCCACAGGTCGTAGGTGAACTTGTGGCGACCGATGACGCCGGCGATGACCGGCCCACTGTCCATCCCGATCCGGATCGCCAGGTCGAGCCCAAGGGGCGTGCAGATTCGGCCGAAGTCGGCCTGCATGTCGAGGGCCATCTCGGCCATGGCCTCGGCGTGGTCGGTCCGCGGCTCCGGCAGTCCCGCAGCGACCATGTACGCATCGCCGATCGTCTTGATCTTCTCGAGACCGTGGAGAGCTGCGAGGGCATCGAAACCCGTGAAGATCTCGTCGAGCACGCTGACCACGCGCTCCGGTTCGGTCCGCTCGGTGAAGGGTGTGAAGTCGACGACGTCGGCGAAGAGGACGGTGACTTCGGCGTGGGCCTCGGCGATCACGCCAGGTTCCCGCTTGAGCCGTTCGGCGATCGGTCTGGGAAGGACGTTGAGGAGCAGACCCTCGGAGCGGGCGAATGCTGCGTCGCGGGCGCGCACCACGTATTGCAGGAGCACGTAGGCGGTCAGGGACACGCCGGTCACGTTCAGGACAAAGAACGCGGTGCGGATCGGGTCCGGGATCGCCGCCGGACTCCGCGACAGGGCCGGCTCGAGCAGGCCAGACAGCCCCGTCAGGACGAGGAATGCGACGAACCACGGGATCGACTCGTCGGCGGTGAAGAAGAACAGCGTCCCGATGGCTGCCACCAGCGCCCACAGGCTGACGGCGCTCGACGCGACGTATCCGCCGAGCGTCCACTGGAGCAGGAACGGCAGAAGGGTCATCATGCCCGCCTGGCTGAAGCGGAAGAAGGGGTAGCTCTTCGTGCGGGCCAAGACGACGAGACTGGCGACCGACGCGACCTGGTAGACGAACGGGATGGCCGCGGCTTGCGGGAGCCGCAAGACGAGATACGTTCCCACCCAGATGATCGCCAGCAGCGTGATCAGAATCGTGGCGAGCGTCAGCGCCGCCTTCTGGGCACGCGTGTCATCCGTGTCGCCCTCGGCCACCCCAAGGGAGGCGAGCCGGCGGATCAGCCCCACAACCGACGAGCGGGTCGCCATGCACCGAGTATGGCGCGTCGCTCAGAACGCAGGACGCCCACGACAGACGCCCCACGAGGGTTGATGATGTGGCAGGAGTCGAGGTCCGGGGACCGCTCCAGGTCTGCAAAGGCGACGTCATGGATCTGCCGCCCGATTCGGATGCCCTAGTCGAGGACTGCGCATGCCCGGCCGATGCCCGGATCGCGCGCCATTTCGACGCCAAGGTGGCCGAACGCCTGGCCCAACGCCAGGATCCAGGCCTGCTCCCCGTCTCGGAGCGCCTCAGAGATGCGCTCCTGTCAGTCGGCCCGAACGGGAGGACGGTGCTCGAACTCGGTTGCGGGCGTGGTGGTCTGATCCTCCAGCTGGTGCAGGCAGGCGCGGCGCGCGCTACCGGCGTTGACCTTTCGCCCGCGAGCATCGATGCGGCACGCAATCAATTCGAACAAGCGCACCTCTCGGAACGGGTGCATCTCTCGATTGGGGACGCCGCGCGCGTTCCGCTCGAGCCACACGACTGGGTGATCCTCGACCGCGTCATCTGCTGTTACGCGGACGTGGAGCGGCTGCTCTCGAACACGCTGCCGGCAGCAAGGCAACTCTTCGCCTTGAGTGTCCCGACCTCGCGCGGCTGGCGAGGTGCCATCGCCCGGCTCGAATGGTGGTTCGATTCTGTCTCGAACACCGTGCGCGGCCTGCCGTGTGCCGCCTACGTCCACGACCTCGATTTGATCGAGGAGCGCCTCGCCCTCGGCGGCTTCCGGCCTCTTCACCTCGAACGTCAACGCCTGTGGCATATCGCCGTGTATGAGCGCTCGCCCGTGTGAGTGGTCACGCGATGGAGCCGGCGCGGCTGATGTTCGGGCGTTGCAGCGAAGGGACTGTCGAGTCGGCCGCAAAGGCATGATCAAGCGGGAGGGTCGGCCGATGAGCGCGAGCGATGTTCGGTTAGCCGGATGGCTGGGGATTGCGATCGGCGCCGTGACCGCCTTCGGAATCGTTTGTCTCATTGTGTTCTACACCGTGGGTGGCCCGTTCGGGAACATCAACGACATCGCAAATGGCGCCGAAGGGGTCCTCAGCGCGGCGTTGGCGTGGGCGGTCCGATCTATGCTCGCGCCGAGTTCGCCTGCGCTGCGGTGGCTCGCCCTGGCGGCGGCCTTGCTCGGGGCCGTCATCACGGTGATCGGGACATGGCTGGTGGAGTCGACTGGATTCTTCTACGCCGCCCTCGCGGCAGCCTCGGCTTCGGCCTCATCGGCCTGTGGGTCGTCGCGTTGAACAACGGGCTTCGATCGCGAGCTTCCTTGCCCCGCCGCTTGCCTCAGCTCGGCCTGGCTGCTGGAGCGATCATGGTCGTCGGCCTGCTTGCCGGCCTCGGGTTGCCCGCCCGCACCCACAGTATGAACTCGGCTACGTGGTACGAATGGATCGGGCTGCTCGCGTGGCTGGCGACGTACATCCTCTGCCCGATCTGGAGCTTCTGGTTCGGCCGCTCACTGATTCGTTCTCTTCGACCGCCGGGCATCTGACGACCCCGGCCAGGTCGCGGAGCCCTCGCCGAGCCGAGTCCCCGCGCGCCGATGCCCGTCGGAACATCGCGATACGGACGCTGACCGAGGGCGTCCGCTACCGGCATCGACGCGTCGATGCTCAGTGGCCTCTACACCCGCCGATTGAACGTTCGGCTCAGCGGCGGCTCCATACTCGGTGAGGCGGCCAGACCGGCCAGCCCGACCGGCGGGGTCGACATGCTGCAGGCGGATCTCGTGGCTCGCGCGAGCCAAGGCGACCAGGATGCGTTCGCCGCGCTTGCGACCGCCCACACCGATCGGTGCTATGCGCTCGCCTACCGGATCCTGCGCGACCCGCAGCGGGCGGAGGATGCCGCCCAGCAGGCGCTTCTCGGCGCGTGGCGCGACCTGCCCAGGCTGAAGGATCCGGAGCGGTTCGACGCCTGGCTTCACCGCCTCGTCGTTCATGCCTGCTATGCCGAGGCGCGGCGCGACCGTCGCTGGGCCGCCCGGGTACGTCTTATCTCGACCGACTCACAACCTGATCCCGACACGGCGATCTCCGTCGCCGATCGGGACGAGCTCGAGCGCGGCTTTCGCCGGCTGTCACCGGAACAGCGGGCGGTGGTCGTGCTCCATCACTACCTCGGGTACCCGTTGACCGAGATCGCGGAGACCCTTGGCATTCCCGTCGGACCGCGCGGTCCCGGCTTCACTATGCGACCCGTCAGCTGCGGGCCGCGATCGAAGCGGACGCTCGCCCAATGACGTCCAAGGAGCGGACCGCATGAAGCGCCATTACACCTTCGAAGATCGACTCTCCGAGTGGCTCGAGGACGGTCCGCTGCAGGCGCCGGATTCCGTCGCCAAGACCGTTCTCGCGGCCTTCCCTTCGATCCCACAACGGCGGGGCGTCCTGCGCGTCCCGTGGAGGTTCCCCTTGATGAATGGCTACGCTCGCGCGTTGGCCGGGGTTGCGGCCGTCGCCGTGGTCGCGGTTGTCGCGCTCACGCTGCTCAACAGACCCCAGATCGCCGCGATCGGCGGACCGGGCTCCCCTTCCCCGTCACCGTCGGTTGCGCCGACGCCGTCACCCACGCCGATCAACACGTCCACGTGGAAGTCCTTCACGTCGGCGCGTCACGGCGAGACGATTCTCTATCCCGCCGATTGGACGGCCACCGCGGCGACTGCGCCGTGGCCGGCCGGAGTGGAGGCTCCGCCTCCGCCCAATCCCATGCTCGACGCCTTCACGGCGCCCGGCGCCAATGGTCCGGCGTTTGTGGTGGTCTCGCAATCGACTAAAGGCGTGACCGACGCATCGTGGCTCGGGACCTACGAGAAGAACGGCGCGGCCAAATACCCGCTCATGTGTTGGCCAAGCGCCGACAAGATGGAGCAGAAGATACTCACGGGAGGCATCCCGGCGTCCATCCACGGCGGCCTCGAAGGCTGCGGGTTCACCGAAGCCATCGCCTTTTCCGGCGGCGTGGTGTGGGAGCTGACGGCTTACCAGGATCCTTCGACGGCGACCTTCCCGGTGTTCGACCGGGCGCTGTTCGATGCCTTCCTGTCAACGGTGACGCTCGACCGGACCAAGGTGAGGGATCTGCCCGCGGCGACGGCAAGCCCGCGTCCGAGCAGCCCGGCCCCCAGCTGACCGGAGAAGTGTTCGAGGCGGCCCTCACCGGGTCGCCTCGACGCGTTCGCGTCATCCCCCACGCCGATAGCCCTCAGCGCCCGCGGTGCTCCGCGAGGCGCACCTTGATGAGCTTCTTCACAAGCTCGGCGGGCAGCGGCTCATCGGCGTCGAAGTTTATCGTGCCCCTCCAGAGCCGATAGCCCGCGAGCTCGCCGGCCAGCGCGTCCAGCGGTGCCGCGCCCGTGTAGAACGAGCATTGCTTCTTCGTGGCGCCGTAGGCAACAAACCAGCGCCCGTCGAGCTTGAATGTCGGCAGGCCGTAGCTCATGACTTCGGTTGCGTCCGGCACGAGGGCGCGGATTTGCACACGTAGCTGCTCGAGGGCGGCGCGCTTGTCGTCCGGCACGCCGGCGAGGTATTCGTCGATCGTGGCGGCTGCCACAGGCCCCTCCCCTTGTCGGGCGTGCCATTTTGAGTCGGCTTCGCGAGGGATCGACTCATCGTAGTCCCGCGAAACCAACGCGCCAGCCCTGATCAGCACGCACGACCGGTCGTGGGCCTCACCAACCGCGCGGATCCGCTCGGAGGGGGCCGATGTCAGTCCCTGGGAAACCCACCCTCCTGCGCCTCGTGGAATCGGTCGCGGGCCGCAGTTTCGGCGCGGTCCGCCTCCACAACGGTCTGATCTGCTCGCGCTTGGTCATCTTCTGTCGTCGCTGCGGCGAGCTGGGCCGCCTCGGCGGCCTGGCTTGCCGCGGTCTTGGCGCGCTCGGCGGCCTCCTTGGCCCGGGCGGCAGCGCCAGTTGCCTCGCGGGCGGCTGTTTCCGCCTCCACAGCGGCTTCCTCGGCGGCCGCGGCGGCCCTAACCGCCCGAGCGGCGACCGACGCAGCTTCATGCGCGGCCACCGAATCCCGTTCCGCCGAACGCCAATCGGCGAGCAGTTCAGACGCGGAACCGTGCTGAGCGTCCCTGGCCTTCGACACGCTTTACGGCCTCCGTGCTTCTGCGTCCCCGGTCGCCAGCTGGTTGCCAGAGGTTGTTGGCCACCTAGGGGGTCGAGGTCCCCGTGGAGACCAGGAACGGATTGGCCTCCGGCTCCTGACCTCCCCGGGATGCTCGAGCCTTCACTGTTGGGAGAGGCGTTTCAACTTTGAGCGCCGGGTCCCGTGTCATCTGTAATCCTCTGGAAATGGCTCGGCCCGCTCTGAGCATGACGGACATATCGGTCTGTCGTCTGTACTACACCGGACATACGCAGCTTGAGCGTCGACATGAGCGCAAACAAAGCCACCGCTGAGAGCGACCTGGACCCGCGGGCAAATCGCCTGCTGCGCGCGCTGTCGGACGCCGAGCTCCACCGTATCCGGCCCGCCCTCGAACCGGTCCATCTGCCACGGCCCACAGAGTTGGAAGGGGCCAACGAGGAGATCCGCTTCGTCTACTTCCCGATCACGGGCATCGCTTCAATCGTTGCCACCGACGAGAACGGTGAGTCTGTAGACACCGCCATGATCGGCCGGGAAGGAATGACTGGTCTCGCGGTTTTCCTGGGCACCGACCAGTCACCGGTCCGGACCATCGTCCAGGTGCCGATGACCGGCATGCGGATGGGATCCGACGCGTTGCGGGAGGAACTCGGTCACGGTGGCAGACTCGTGACGCTCCTGCAGCGACACACCCAGGTCGTGATGATCACGATGGCCCAATTGATTCTTTGCAATCGGCTTCATCGGCTGGATCAACGGGCGGCGCGCTGGTTGCTCCAAGTCGATGACCGGGTCGACGAGGCGCCATTCGGGGTGACGCAGGAGTTTCTGGCCCAAATGATCGGTGTCCAGCGTCCAGCCCTGTCGCTCGCGATGCGCCAGTTCAAGGACGCTGGGCTGGTCAATTACGCGCGCGGGCAAATCTCCATCGCCGACCGCGATGGACTGCTTGCGAGATCGTGTGGCTGCACCAGCATCATCGCCTCCGAATCGCGCCGACTCGATGCACTCGAGTTCGCTGTAAGGGGCGCCAACTAGGCCGTCGGCGCTAGCATGCCCCTGGCATGAAGACCGACCCTTCCGGCGCACACGATGTTTGGACGGGTGGCGACGCCTATGAGCGCTACGTCGGGCGGTGGAGCCGGCTGGTAGCTCGGGAATTCGTACCCTGGATGGCCGTCGAGCCGGGCGCGAAATGGCTCGATGTCGGCTGCGGAACCGGGGCGCTGACGCAGACGATCGTGGACCTCGCCGAGCCGGCGGCGGTCCTGGGCGTGGATCCATCCGAAGCCTTCCTTGCGCACGCCCGCGAGGCGCTCGACGTCCCGCATCGTGGGGTGGAGCGCAAAGGCTCCGTAGGCAAGGAAGCCCAGCGCCCAACCGCTGTCGACGATCAGGCTCGCCTGGTAGGTCCCGGTCAGGGACACCAGTGTGTTCGCGACATCGGCCAGGATGTTCGCGCCGAGCGCGAGGGCAAGAAAACGGAACGCCATGGGCCTCGGACCGGCCGTGAAGAAGAGCCGTGCGGCGATTCCAAACAGAAGGACGTCAACGAGCGGATAGGCAACTGCGACCAGGGTGTCAACCGGGTGGAGTTCGACGTCGCGCAGCACAGGAGCCATGAAGAAGACCCAGCTCAACATGCCCAGGCCCACGGTCACGATCGTCGCGTCGATGAGGCCGTTCCAGTCGCCGCCGGGCACCCGCCCGCGGAAGAGCGTCAGCAGGCTGACCGCGACCGTCAGGTAGCCGCCCAGAAAGAGCGCATCGGCGATCGACGGGTAGGGAATGTTGCCGGTGGTGAATTCGAACCAGGCCCACAGGATGTTGCCCAGGTTGATCGTTCCAAGGCCGGCGGCCAGCAGCAGCCAGGATCGCGCGCGAGTCGGACGGTGCATCCGAACGCCCAGGCAGATGGCCATAACGGACGACGTGGCGAACATGGTGAAGTAGACCCGCTGCACCGCCTCGTTGGGCAGGAAGTAGTAGACGAACAGCGCCACGGCCCCGATCGCGAGGTAGATCCGCCAGGCGCCGATCGACGCTCGCCGGGAGCGGTGGCCCCCAGCCGATTCGAGCTGATCGCGATGCAGCAGCGCGGCGATGCGAGGATCGCCGGCGGCAACTTCGCGCGCCATCTGGCTCAGCGGCAGCTGGATCTGGTGCATTGACGGTGAAACCCTTCGAGGATGCCGATCAGGGGCTCAGGAGCCTGCCCAGTGGCGATCAGCGGTGTTCGCTCAGAAGGCGTCAACGGCAGCGCCCTTGCGGCTGCGCGTCCTCCCACTCTGCGGGCAGGGGCCCGATCGGGCCATAGGAAGGTTTCTGAACGCACCACCGGTGAATTACGTACGAGCGGGCGAATCGACTCCGCCGACCCTGGCGGCGCCCACGATGCCTGCCGTGGTGCCCATGGCCGCGACGACGAGGGGAGCTCTGGTCTTGAGGAACTTGCCGTATTTGGGGAAGTCGCTGGCGGTGCCCCCGCCAAGGATGATGAGGTCCGGCCAGACGTAGTCCTCGTAGCGGGCCAGCAGCTCGTTGAACTCGCGGCCCCAGGTCCCCCACCCGATCTTCCGCCGGATGCGCGCCACGGGTGACACACGAGTCTCGGCGTCCCGACCATGAAATTCGATGTGGCCCAGCTGCATGTTTGGCACGAGCTGCCCATTCACGAAGAGCGCGGAGCCGATGCCGGTCCCGAGATCCAGCAGCAGGACGACGCCATGTTGCCCCTTGCCGGCGCCGTACGCGATCTCCGCCACACCCGCCGCGTCGGCGTCATTGATCACGAGCATTCGACGCCCAAGCCGCCGTTCGAGCATCTGCTGAACTGATGCCCCGATCCACGACGCGTCGCCGTGGACCGCGGTCATCGCCCGCCCTGCCCTGATGACCGACGGGAAGCCGGCCCCACCGGGCATGTCTGCCGTCAGGTGGCCCGTCGCCTGCAGCTTGCCCACTACCTCCGCGACGACACCCAGCACCGCGTCGCGGGTGGCCGGATGTGGTGTCGGCTCGCGGATCCGATCCGTCACGAGCTGACCGCTGGCCAGGTCGACCACGGCGGCCTTGATGCCGGTGCCGCCGATATCGAGGCCCAGGGCTCGGCCGGTCAAGCGGGCCGTGGGCGGCGGAACGATGACGTATTCGCCCGCCGAGGGGTAGCGCACTGTGTGGAAGAGCTAGGCGACCGCGGCTGGCCGCGCTAGGCGATTTGGTAGGCAGACTCCCACATCTCGTCCCAGGGGATTCCGTCCACGAACTTGCCCATCTCCCGCCACACGCTCATGAGCTCCGCGTTCTTCTGGAACGTCTTGATGTTCCGGTCGAACGCCTCCAAGGATTCGTAGTCTGTTACCA
>JALZAF010000184.1 GCA_030948505.1 Chloroflexota bacterium | reverse complement strand
GTTTCGGCCTTGACTGGACCGAGGTGGCCGCCGGCGGCAACGCCATCGACCGGTACGGCGTCGCCATTCGGCCCGAGGATGTCGCCCGCTGCCGCGATTCGGATGCGGTGCTGCTGGGCGCCGTCGGCGGACCCAAGTGGAGCGACCCGAACGCGGCGACCCGTCCCGAGCAGGCCCTGTTCGCCCTTCGCGGCGGCCTCGAGCTGTTCGCGAACCTGCGCCCCGTGAGCGTCCATCCGGCACTCGTACCGTCGTCACCGCTGCGCCCGGAGCTGCTCGAGGGGGTCGACCTGCTGATCGTCCGCGAGCTGACCTCCGGCATCTATTTCGGCCAGCCGTCGGAGGAGCGGGCCACGGCTCACGGCCGGGTCGCGGTCGACACGATGTGGTACACGGAGGACGAGATCGGCCGCATCGTCCGGCTGGCGTTCGGCCTCGCGCGGGGCCGGCGGCGCAAGCTGACCCAGGTCGACAAGGCCAACGTCCTGGCGACGTCGCGCCTGTGGCGCAAGGTCGCAGAGGAGGTCCGGCCGGAGTTTCCGGACGTCGAGCTCAGCCACCAGCTGGTCGACTCGTGCGCGATGCTGCTCATCCGCCAGCCGGCGGCTTTCGACGTGATCGTGACGGAGAACCTGTTCGGCGACATCCTGTCCGATGAAGCCGCGGTGCTGGCGGGTTCGCTCGGGATGCTGCCGTCCGCGTCGCTCGGCGCCAGACGGACCGCTCACGGCACATTCGGCCTGTACGAGCCGATCCACGGCTCGGCGCCGGACATCGCCGGCCAGAACCGGGCCAATCCGATCGGCACGATCCTGTCCGCGGCGATGCTGTTGCGCTGGTCGCTGGGCCGCGAGGACGCGGCAGCGGCCATCGAGGCGGCCGTGTCGCGGGCACTGAACGAGGGTCATCGGACGGCCGATCTGGTCGTGCCCGGGAGCGGCGCCAAGGCCGTCGGCACGAAGGCGATGGCGGGGGCGGTCAGCGCCAACCTCACGACCGCGGCGGGAGTGGCGGCGTGAGCGACAAGGTGCTGCTGTACGACACCACGCTGCGCGATGGCACCCAGCGCGAGGGGCTCACCGTCTCGCTCGCCGACAAGCTCAAGATCGCTCGCCGCCTCGACGACTTCGGCTTTCCCTACGTCGAAGGTGGCTGGCCGGGCTCGAATCCCAAGGACGTCGAGTTCTTCGATGCTGCCCGGTCCGTGACCTTCCGCAATGCGCGCCTGGCGGCGTTCGGGTCGACGCGGCACCGGCTCAAGGCCCCCGCCCAGGACCCCAACCTGCGGGCGCTTGTCGAGGCGGACACGCCGGTCGTCACGATCTTCGGCAAGAGCTGGCTGCTGCACGTCGTGGAGGTCCTCGGCGCCTCGCCGGAGGAGAACCTGGCGATGGTCGGCGACTCCGTCGCGTTCCTGCGGGCTGCCGGCCGCGAGGTCGTCTACGACGCCGAGCACTACTTCGATGGCTACCGCGACGACGCGTCGTATGCGGTCGCGACGTTGCGCGAGGCGCGAGCCGGGGGGGCGACGACGCTGGTCCTGTGCGACACGAACGGCGGCACCATGACCGATGAGCTCGTGTCCATCATCCGGACCACGCGGGCCGCCATCGACGATCCGAAGGCGCCCGAAATCATGTGGGGCATCCACGTCCACAACGACGCCGAGCTGGCCGTCGCCAACTCATTGGCCGCCGTCGAGAACGGGATCCGTCACGTCCAGGGCACGATCAACGGCTACGGCGAGCGGTGCGGCAATGCCAACCTAGTCAGCATCCTCGCCAACCTCGCCCTCAAGACGCAGTACGAACCCGTCCCGAACGGTCGCCTGGCGGACCTCACCGAGCTGAGTCGCTACGTCGCCGAGATCGTCAATATCAGCCCCGACGACCACCAGCCGTACGTCGGCCGGTCCGCGTTCGCCCACAAGGGCGGCGTCCATGGGGCCGCTGTCGCGAAGGTCGAGCGCAGCTACCAGCACGTGGATCCCGGCCTGGTCGGCAACGTGGGCCGGCTCGTCGTCTCCGAGCTGGGCGGCAAGGCCAACACCCAGCTGCGAGCGGAACAGCTGGGTCACCAGCTGGACGGCGTCGACCCACGCGAGCTGTCCCAGCTGATCAAGCGCCTGGAAGCGGACGGCCTGGCGTTCGAGGGAGCGGAGGCGTCTTTCGAGCTCCTCGTGCGGCGCCACGGAGCCGGCTACGCAGCCCCATTCCGGATTGTCGACTTCACGGTCCTCGTCGAGCAGCGCGCGGGCGGCGACCTGCGGGCCGAGGCGACGGTGAAGGTCGAGGTCGCGGGCGAGGTGTTGCACACCGCGGCCGACGGCAACGGCCCGGTGAACGCCCTCGATGCCGCGCTGCGCAAGGCGCTCCGGGCGTTCTATCCGGTGCTCGACGGCATCCATCTCGTCGACTACAAGGTCCGCATCATCGACGGCGACGCCGCCACCGCCGCGCGGACCAGGGTGATCATCGATTCGGCCGACGGGACGCGCGAATGGTCGACGATGGGCTCCGACACGAACATTATTGCCGCGTCGGCGATCGCTCTGAGCGACTCGCTCGAATACGCCATCTGGAAGAGCGGCGCGGAGCTGCGCCGCCGCGACGAACGCCACTTCACGACCAAACCGAAGGCCCAGCCCGTCCCCGCTACGTCCCAGACCACCGGGAGCCGCGACCGATGAGCGCAACGAAGACTCCGAGCAAAGGCAAGCCCGCCACCAAGGCGACCGGCAGGCCCGAGACGCCGACCCTGCATCTCGGCCGCTGGACCGTGACGTCCGGCAGCCAGGTCCAGAGCCGCGGCGCGGTGGTCATCACGTCGGGCGACCACCAGTGGCAGGCATCGGCAGAAGGCAACGGCGCCGTGGACGCCCTCTATCGGGCCGTTGACCGGGCGTTGGCTGGCGTCCTGACCGGCCATCCGCGCCTCATGGCCTACGACGTCCATGCCGTCGCCGAAGGCCCCGACTCGGAAGGGGTCGTCACCGTCACGATCGCGCCGCCGTCCGGCGCGGCGGGCCGGCGCGGGACCGGGCGATACACCGGCGAAGCGCGCAGCGAGAACATCATCGCCGCCTCCGTCGACGCCTACATCGACGCGGTCAACCGGCTGCTGGCCGAGGAGCACTGGGCGGGTGCGGCCGAATCCGCCGGCAACCGCAAGCGAGCCAAGGCAGCCACGGCGGCCGCCACCGGCCGGCGTGCGAAGCTGGACCCGGACGAGGGCGACCACGACACCACCGCCTGGTTCGAACGCTGACAGCGTCACCCAGGGTCGCGTTCCAGGGCGAGCCGGGCGCGTTCAGCGAGGAGGCGGCGCTCGGGTTCTTCGCCAATCCCCGGCCGGTTGCCCTGCCAACCTGGCGCTCGGTTTTCGAGACGGTTCGCGATGGCGGGGTGGACGCAGGCGTCGCGGCCATCGAGAACTCGCTCGCGGGCTCGATCCGCGAGACCTACGACCTCCTGGCGGAATTCGAGCTGCAGATCGTCGGCGCCGTCAGCGTGCCTGTGCTGCTCGCTCTCCTGGCCCTGCCCGGGCAGGGGCTGACCGACATCGACCGCGTCTACAGCCACGCCCAGGCGCTCGCCCAGGCCGACGAGTTCCTGCGCACCCGGCCTTGGCAGGTCCTGACCACCTACAACACGGCCGGGGCCGCCCGGATGATCGCCGAGCGGGGCGAGCAGGGCGCCGCCGCCGTTGCCTCACCCCGCGTTGCGGAGCTGTACGGACTGTCCGTCGTTGCACCGAACATCCAGACCGGTGACGGGAACAGGACGCGATTCGTGGTCCTCGCCAGGGACGCACTGCAGCCCGACTGGGCGCGCGTCGCAGCGGCGGACCGGCCGATGATGACCACCCTCGTCTTCGCTGTGCGCAACGTGCCGGGCTCACTGCACCGCTGCCTCGGGGCATTCGCCTCCCGCGGGCTCAACCTGTCGCGCCTCGAATCGCGTCCGTCGCGAGCAACTCGCTGGGAGTACGTCTTCTGGGTGGACCTCGACGCCGATGCCGCCGCGCCCGAAACCGCGGCCGCGCTCGACGAGCTTCGCGGCGAGGCGGCGATGGTCCGGGTGCTGGGCTCGTACGCTCGGCCGCTCGAGGACTAGGCAACCTTCGAGGACCAGGCAACCTTCGAGGACCAGGCGACCGTCAGATCGCGCTCCCGCAGGCCCGGCATTTCGTGGCTGCCCGGGGGACCTGTTCGACGCAGAACGGGCAGGCCTTCATGGCCACCGGTTCCGGCTCCGGTTCCGGCTTGATGAACATCTTGCTGATCCGCCAGACGACGAAAGCGACGATCACGAACGCCACGACCGCATTGATGAGGTTGCCGTAGCGAATCGCGATCTCGGTCGCCGGGTCGCCGCCGGTGGCCGCCTTGAGGACGATCTTCTGGGCTGCCAAATCGACCCCGCCGAGGAGGAGGCCGATCGGCGGCATGATGATGTCCTTGACGAGGGAAGTGACGACCGTGCCCAGGGCGGTCCCGATCACCACCCCGATGGCCAGGGCGAGGGCGTTGGTCTTGACGAGAAAGGCGCGGAACTCGGCCCACATCGCCGTCTGACCTCCCTGGTCTACCGGCCCGACAACCGATCGGCCGATGATACGCTGCCGCCCCCAGGCCGAACCCACGCTTGGAGAGCCCAGTGGACCAGGCCTTTCGCGACGCGGGCAGTCGAAATAGAGGGCGCTGCAGGGAGGGTCGTAGAATGGCCTCTCGATGACCCCGGACCGGGCTGCGGTCCCGCACGAAGGAACCTCGATGGCCACCGCGACCGGCGCCAAGCCGCACCCGATCTTCCTCGCCGGCCGCTGGGTCGAATCGCCGGATCCGCTGATCGTCAGCAACCCGGCCAACCCCGACCAGCCGGCTGGCTCGACGTTCAACGCCACGCCCGAGCAGTATGAGGAAGCCGTCACCGCGGCAGTGGCCGCGTTCGAGGTCACGCGCACCCTGCCGGCTTACGAACGGGGCGCGATTCTGCGCAACATCAGCGCCGGCATCAAAGCCCGCCGCGAAGAGCTGGGGCGGCTGATCGCCCTCGAGGCCGGCAAACCGATCCGCGATTCACTGGTCGAGGTTGACCGCGCTGTCCTGACCTTCCGCCTCGGTGCAGAAGAGGCGGAGCGCATGTACGGCGAGGTCATTCCGCTCGACCTGATGCCGGCGTCCAAGGGCCGCGTCGGCATCACGAGGCGGTTTCCGATCGGGCCCGTTGCCGCCATCAGCCCATTCAACTTCCCGCTCAACCTCGCCGCGCACAAGCTGTCGCCGGCCATTGCCGCCGGCAACACGATCGTGCTCAAGCCGCCCTCGAAGGACCCCCTGGTCATGCTCACGGTTGCGGAGATCGTCGAGGAAGCGGGCGCGCCGGCGGGCTCGGTCAGCATCCTGCCGATGACCCGCGAGCTCGGCGACCGGATGGTGGCCGACGACCGCTTCAAGCTGCTGACGTTCACGGGCAGCCCGTCGGTCGGCTGGCGGATGAAGGAGCGGGCCGGCAAGAAGAAGGTTGTGCTCGAGCTCGGCGGCAATGCCGGGGTCATCGTCGATCGTTCGGCCGATCTCGACTGGGCCGTCCGGCGCACCCTTGTCGGCGCGTTCGCCTATGCCGGCCAGGTCTGCATCAGCGTCCAGCGCATGTTCATCCACGACGACATCTGGGATCCCTTCCTCGAGCGGCTGGTGGCCGGCGCGCGCAACCTCAAGGTCGGCGATCCGCTCGATCCGCAGACCGACGTCGGCCCGATGGTCGACGAGAAGGCCGCCGCCCGGACGCAGCGCTGGGTCGACGAGGCCGTTGCGCTGGGCGGCAAGGTCCTGCTCGGCGGCAAGGCCAATCGCAACTACTTCCCGCCGACGATCCTGACCGACGTGCCGAGCACGGCCCAGGTCTGCTCCAACGAGGCCTTCGCTCCGCTCGTCGTGGCATTCCCGTTCAAGGAGTTCGGCGACGCCGTGCGCCAGGTGAACGACTCCTTCTTCGGGCTCCAGACCGGGATCTTCACCAACGACCTGGACCACGCCTGGCAGGGCTTCGGTGAGCTCGAGGTTGGCGGGGTCATGATCAACGACGTCCCGAGCTACCGCATCGACCACATGCCCTACGGCGGCGTGAAGGACAGCGGACTGGGCCGCGAGGGCCTGCGCTGGGCGATCGAGGACATGACGGAGATCCGGATCATGGTCATGGCGCAGCCGCAGTAGTCATCCGGGCGAGCGATCGATGATGCGCTTCCGCCTAGGCCAGCCAGGCGACTGCAACCCCTGAGGGCGGAAGGAAGGAGCGCGTCGGCCGTCCCATCGACCGCGACGTAGCCGCCCCCATCCGAGGCCGCCAGCGCAGACTTCGGCCGTGGACTTCGCCCTCACGTCCGCCCAGACGAAGCTGGGCGAGCGCGCCCGAACATTCGTCCGCGAGGTGCTTCAGCCGCGCGAAGTGGAGTTCGAGCGAGCCGGCGGGCGGATGCCGCGCGATTGGGGCAACGAGATCCGCAAGGCCGCGATCGCGGCCAGCCTGCACGGCGGACCGCTGCCGCGCGACGCGGGCGGGCAGGGGTGGACGGCCCTCGAACAGGTCATCGTTCACGAGCAGTTCGGGCAGTCGACGGGCGGTCTGTGGTCGTTCGTCCCCGGCGCCTACAACGCCCTCGTCCACGCCACGCCCGAGCAGCGCCGGCGCTATCTCGACCCCTCGCTGCGAGGAGAGCGCTCGGGCAGCTACGCGATCACCGAACCGGGCGCGGGCTCGGATGCCCGGACCCTCCAGGCGACCGCGACCCGCGACCCCAGCGGCGGCTATGTCCTCAACGGCGAGAAGTGGTTCGTGACCGGCCCCGACGACACCGACTTCATGATCTTCCACTGCCTCGTCGTCGACGGCGAGCGCCGCCTGCCGACGCTGTTCCTCGTCGACTACGACGTGCCGGGCGTTCGGCTCACGGAGGACCCCGACTACACCCACACGTTCGCCGACCGTCACCCCCAGTTCGTGCTCGAGGACGTCCGCGTCCCTGCGGAGGCCGTGCTCGGCGAGGTCGGTGCGGCCGACGACCTGACCAACGAGTGGTTCGTCGAGGAGCGGCTCCACATCGGCGCGCGTTGCAGCGGGGCGATGGAGCGCCTCCTACGCGAGGCTGTCGAGTGGGCGATCGGTCGGATCCAGTTCGGGGGCCGGATCTACGACTTCCAGGGAGTCAGTTTCCCGCTCGCCGACTCCGCCGCCGACGCATCCGCTGCCCGGCTGCTCACCCGCGAGGCGGCCTCGCTGGCGGACGGCGGCGCCGACCCCAAGGTCGTCCACGCCCGCGCGGCGATCGCCAAGCTGTTCGCCTCGGAGGCCGCCTTCCGCTGCGCCGACCGGGTCGTCCAGGTCTTCGGTGGTCGCGGCTACATGCGCGACACCGCCGCCGAGCGCTTCTTCCGCGAGCTGCGGGTCGACCGCATCTGGGAGGGAACCTCGGAGATCCAGCGGCTCATCATCGCCCGTGCCCTCGAGAAGCGGGGCGTCGGGCGGGTCGTTGGCTAGCAAGGTGTCGGGCGAGGCGGGGACGGGCGAGCCCGGGTCCGGCCAGCCGGCGTCAGCGACAATCGACCTGCGGCCGCTGTTCGCGCCCCGCTCGATCGCCGTCGTCGGCGCATCCGAACGGGGTGGCATCGCGCAGACCGTGCGCAACAACCTGCTGGTCACTGCTAGCGCGACCCGCTGCCACTTCGTGAATCCGCGCTACCCCGAGCTCCTCGGCCAGCCCTGCTACCCCTCGCTCGACGCGCTGCCCGAAACCCCCGACGTGGCGCTGATCGCCCTCAACCCCCTTCGCGCTGCCGCGGCCACGGCGGACGCGGCCCGGGCCGGCGTCCCCGCGGTGATCATTCCGGGTGGGGGCGTGGTGGAAGGCGGCGAACCGGCCGCACAGATGCAAGCCGAAGTCGCGGTCATCGCGCGCGAGCACGGCATCGCGCTGGTCGGCCCGAACTGCATGGGCGTGGTGGACCTGACGGCCAACAGCTCGGTCTACATCGGCGACGTCTCGCCCTACCTGCCCCGGGGTGGGATCGCGGGCATTGCCCAGTCCGGCTCGGTGACGGACGCCTTCATCCATTCGGGGTCCCGGGTCGGCTTCTCGCGGATCGTGAGCTGCGGCTCCGAGGTGGCCCTGGACGTCTGCGATTACCTCGGCTGGTGCCTCGACGACCCCGAGACGCGAGGCGTGATCCTGTTCCTCGAGGGACTCAAGCGGCCGGAGCGATTCCTGGCCCTCGCCGACCGGGCGCTGGAGCTTGGCAAGCCGCTCATGGCGGTCAAGGTAGGGCAATCTGAGCAGGCGCAGGCAGCATCGATGGCCCATTCGGGCTCGCTGGCCGGCGAGGCACGGGTCACCGAGGCGGCCCTCGACGCGGTCGGCGTCATCCGTTGCCGGGATCTCGACGAGCTGCTGGAGGCGGCCGAGCTGGTGGAGGGCTGCCGGCGGACGGGCCGCGGGGTGGGGCAGGGCCGGACGGGCGTCGTGACCGTGTCGACCGGCGAGGCGTCGCTGATCGCCGACCTCATCCCACGCACGGGCGTCGACCTGCCGACGATCCCAGCCGGCGCCAAAGCCGCGATTCTGGCCGCGCTGCCGACGATGACCCACATCGACAATCCGCTGGACCCGTGGGGCGCGGACGATCCGGCTACGGCTTACGCGGCAGTCTTCGAGGCGCTGGCCGCCTCGGACGCTTACGACGTGCTGGTCCTGGTGCACGATTTTCCCTACCGCTCGCTGCCGTCCGAAGTCCAGACTGCGGAGGAGGTCACTCGGCCGCTCCTCACTGCCACACGGGACAGGCCCGCGATCCTGCCGGTCTACGTGTCGCTGACGTCGGGCGAGCCGCCTCCGGAGACGAAGGCGCTGCTCGACAATATCGGCGCCGGGGCGCCCATCCTGCGCGGGGCCGTGGAGGCGTTCGGCGCGATCGCAGGGCTTGCACGCTGGGAGCGCCGGCGGGCCGGTCGCCTGGTGGCGGAACCGCGCCGCCCGTCGTGGCCCGGACTAGCCGCGGACCGCACTTCGTGGGCGTTTCAGCTTCCGCCCTCGCCGCCGCAGTCCAACGGACCGGCTGGCCGCCTCCTCCCAGAGGCGGAATCGTTGGAGCTGCTGGCCAGGTCGGGACTGCCGGCAATCGCCCTCGCCCGTGCCGTGGATCCGTCGG
>JALZAF010000179.1 GCA_030948505.1 Chloroflexota bacterium | reverse complement strand
GCCGCGAGGCGCGACCCGAGCGTCCGGGCGGGACGTCGCGAGCGCCCGCGTACGGGATTCGCCCGGCGATCCTTCGCCGATCGCTACCGCGGGCTCATCTTCACGGTCATCGGCCTGGTCGCGGTCGGGCTGATCGGAGCGTTCGTCTTCACCAGCGCCACGGCAAAGTCATATACCTGCTCGACGCTATGGGATCCCATCCCCAGCGGGGCGCCGGCGCCGCAGGCCTCTGGCGAGCTGGGCTACACGCAGCCGGATATGGGGCGGAGCCACAACGTCTCACAGCCCCAGACCTACACGCTCTGCCCGCCGGCGAGCGGTAGCCACATCAACAACCCTCCCAACGGGCCCATCCCGGCCCGGTTCTATGGCCCGGACGAATTCGTTCAGCCCCAGGGCTGGATTCACAACCTGGAGCACGGGGCGATCGTCATCCTCTACAAATGCCCCGGGCCGGGCTGCGACGGAGCCGGCCAAACCCAGCTCAAGCAGTTCTACCAGCAGTTCGTGCAGACCTACCCGAAGAGTCCCATCTGCGGCATCCCGGCCGGCCAGTTGAGTCCCGTGATCGCGCGCTTCGACGACATGAAGTGGCCGTTCGCGGCCGTGGTCTGGGATCGGGTCCTGCCGCTCGACCAGTTCGACCCGGCCAAGCTGCTCGCGTTCTACGCCCGGTATGGCGAGCGCACCAACCCGGAGAAGCTGTGTGCCGGCCCGTCTGCCTCACCTGGGCCCAGCGGCAGCGAAGCCGTGCCCAGCGGTTCGGTAGCGCCATCCGGGTCCGCGTCGGCGGCGCCGTCCGGCTCCGCCGCACCGTCCGCGCCGGCCACCTCCGCCGCGCCGAGCCCCAGCTGAGCGAGGCGCCAAACGCCTGACACGATGCTCGCCCTGGTGAAAGCGGCCCCCGGGCCGGGCCTGCGGCTGGACGAGGTGCCCAGGCCGCAGATCGGAATCCACGACGTCCTCATCCGCGTCCACAAGACCGGCATCTGCGGCACGGACCTGCACATCGCGAGCTGGGACGCATGGGCTGCGAAGACCATTCGTCCGCCGCTCGTCGTGGGTCACGAGTTCGTGGGCGAGATCGTGGAGGTTGGGTCGGAGGTCACCGACTTCCAGCCCGAGGACATCGTGAGCGGCGAAGGTCACGTCGTCTGCGGCCGCTGCCGCCACTGCCTCGCCGGCCGGCGGCACCTGTGCGCCAAGGCGATCGGGCTGGGTGTGGGACGGGACGGCGCGTTCGCCGAGTACGTTTCGCTGCCGATGACCAATGTCTGGCACCACTGGCCGGGCATCGACGAAGAAGTGGCCGCGATCTTCGACCCGTTCGGAAACGCGGTTCACACGGCCCTCGCCTTTCCTGTCCTGGGCGAGGACGTCCTGGTCTCCGGGGCCGGGCCCATCGGCCTGATGGCCACCGCCGTCGCCCGCCATGCCGGAGCGCGCCACGTCGTCGTGTCGGAGCCGAACGCCTACCGCCGCGAGCTCGCCCAACGGATGGGAGCGACCGTCACGGTCGATCCAGGGCAGCGGGACCTGCACGACGTACAAGCCGAACTTGGCATGGTCGAGGGCTTCGACGTCGCCCTCGAGATGTCAGGCAACCCGATGGCGCTGCGGGCCGCACTCGCCAACATGGCCCATGGCGGCGGGGTGGCGATCCTGGGCATTCCCAGCGAGGAGATCTCGCTGGACGTCAATGAGATCGTCTTCAAGATGCTCACGATCCGGGGGATATACGGTCGCGAGATGTACGAGACCTGGTACAAGATGACGGTCATGCTCCAGTCCGGCCTCGACATCCGGCCGGCCATCACCCACCGCTTCTCGTTCCGCGATCACGAGGCGGCGTTCGCCGCCGCGCGGTCGGGCGACTCCGGCAAGGTGATCATGGATTGGGGTACTCGCGCCGATGGCTAAGACGCGGCCCGATCCGCTCGCCTTCCTTGGCGACGAGCTGGCCGCCCTCCGGGAGCGGAACCTCTACCGGCCGCTACGGGTGATGTCGTCGGCGCAGGGGCCGATCATCTCGATCGACGAGCGGCGGGTCATCAGCCTGTCGTCGAACGACTACCTGGGCCTCACCCATCACCCGCGATTGCGCCAGGCGGCGCTCGACGCGGTCGCAACGTACGGGGCCGGCTCAGGGGCCGTTCGCACGATCGCCGGGACGATGACCCTCCACGAGCAGCTCGAGGCCGAACTGGCGCAGTTCAAGGGCGTCGAAGCGGTGCTCACATTCCAGTCCGGCTTCAGCGCCAATACCGGCGTCATCCCGACGATCACCGGCGAGACGGACCTGATCGTCTCCGACGAGCTGAACCACGCCTCGATCATCGATGGCATGCGGCTGTCGAAGGCGCCGCGCAAGGTCTTTCCCCACGCCGACAGCGCCGCCCTCCGCGAGATTCTGCGCGAAGCCACGACGGAGGGCCGGCCCGGTGGGGGTCCGTATCGGCTCATCCTCGTCGTGACCGATGGGGTATTCAGCATGGACGGCGACATCGCCCCGCTACCGGCCATCGTCGACGCAGCCGAGGAGTTCGGCGCGGCGGTCATGGTCGATGACGCTCATGCCTCGGGCGTCCTGGGCCGCAACGGACGCGGTTCGGTCGACCATTTCGGCCTCCACGGTCGGGTGGCCATCCAGGTCGGAACGCTGTCCAAGGCGGTGGGCGTCCTCGGCGGCTACGTGGCCGGGTCACTGGCCCTGCGCGACATCCTGATCCAGCGGTCCCGCCCATTCCTGTTCTCGACTAGCCACCCGCCGGCGGTCGCCGCTGCCTGCCTGGAGGCGATCCGGGTCATGGACGACGAGCCGGAGCTCATCGAGCGGCTATGGGCCAACACCCGCCGCTTCAAGGCCGAGCTGGCCCGCCTTGGCTTCGACATCGGCCGCTCGGAGACCCCCATCACGCCGATCCTGCTGGGCGACTCGGACACGACCATCCGGTTCAGCAGCCGGCTGTTCGACGAGGGCGTCTTCGCCACCTCGGTCGTCTACCCGACGGTCGCCCTGGACCGCGCCCGGATCCGGACGATCGTCACCGCTGCCCACACGGACGAGCTCCTGGACCGGGCCCTGGAGGCGTTCGCCAAGGTCGGCCGCGATCTCGGCCTGATCGCCGCTTGAGCGGGCCTCAAGGCGAAACCTCGAGCCCGGGCCTTCCGCTCGATGCTCACCTCCATACCGACCAGTCGCCCGACAGCGACGTGCCGATCGATGTCTACGCCGCCCAAGCGCTCGAACGCGGCATCGCCGAGCTGGCCATCACCGACCACGTCGACTTCGACAGCCGGGACCCGGCCTGGCAGTTCAGCACGTTCGAAGACCGCGAGCGAACCGTGCGAGCCGCCGCCCAGCGATGGGCCGATCGGGGGGTGGCAATCCGGTTCGGCGTGGAGCTCACTTACAACCGGAGTTGGGAGGACGACATCCGAACCCACCTGGCGCGCCACACCTATGACTTCACGATCGGGTCGGTCCACGACTGGCCGGGTTCGCCATATCGAGACAGGCGCGGCCTCGCCACCTGGGTCAGCGGTCGTTCCCTGGGCGAGCTGGTGGAACCCTACTTCACACAGGTCGCCGCGGCGGCCCGATCCGGGCTGTTCGACGTCATCGGCCATCTGGACGTCGTCAAGAAGTATCTCCTGCCGCACGTGACGCCGGGCGGCCTGGCGGCCGCCCCGGAGCTCTATGAGCCGGTCCTGAAGGCGCTCGTGGACAGCGGAACCGGGCTGGAGGTCAACACCAGCGGCCTCCGCCAGGGCCCCGCTGAGACATACCCGACCGAGGCCGCCATCCGGCGCTACCGCGAGCTGGGCGGCACCAGGGTGACGGCGGGCTCGGACGCCCATCGGGCCGCGACCTTCGCCTTCGGCCTGGAGGACGGGTATCGTCTTCTGGCGCGTGCAGGATTCGAGCAGCTGACCTTCCGTCGTGGTGCTGAGCGCGTCCTCCTCGCCGTTCCCGAACGGGTCCGAACCTAACAACGGGGCGGTGCCTTCGTTATGACCCTCGACGACGCCGCGCTCGAGGGGCTGCTCGACAAGGTTCCGCCACAGGCGCGCGACTCCATCCAGAAGGCCATCGACAAGCAGTCCGAAACGGTCCACAAACCCACCACCGTCCCGGACAAAGCCGAAACCGACCAAGACCCCGACCGTCCAACCCATCCCGAAGCCGAGCCGGGGCGGCGGGCCCAGTCACACGCCGCCCGGCAAGCCAGCGGCTCGTCCGGGCGGCGGTCAGGGCAATGGCAACCCGAGCCCGAAGGTCAAACCCTGACCCTGCCCTGACCGCCGGCGCTAGGCTGTCGCGATGACGCCAGGCGCCGCGCCGTGGAGCTGACCGTCCTGGGCGCCGGTCCCGCCTACACCAACCAGGCCGGCGCCACGGGAGCGGCTTACCTGCTCCGCTCGGGAAACGGCTCGATCCTCCTCGATCTGGGCCAGGGCTCGTTCCCGGCCCTCGCGGCTAGCCTCGAACCCAGCACCCTGGACGGGATCTTCATCAGCCACCTCCACCCGGATCATTTCATCGACCTCGTCGCGCTGCGCCACTACCTGCGCTACGAGTTCGACCCACCGCGCCGGGTGAACGTCCACGCCCCGGCTGAGCTCGGCCAGCGGATTGATGCGCTGCACGCCGAGCCCGGCTTCACCGCCGCCACGCTCGACGTCCTGCCACTCGGGAGTGGGGGGCAGAACGTGGGGCCGTTCCGGATCGAGGCGGGCCGGGTGACACACACCAGCGAGAGCTACGGCTTCAGGGTCAGCGCCGCCGGCGGTTCGGGTCTCGTCTATTCGGGCGACTGCGGAGACGCGTCGGACCTCGAACCCCTCTTGCGCCCCGGCGACACGCTGCTGGCGGAGGTCTCGTTCGGCCCCGGGCCGGTGGCCCCGGGCGCGTTCCACCTGGATGGCCCGAGCGTGGGGCGGCTGGCGGCAGCGGGCGGGGCGGGGCGAGTGCTGCTGACGCATCTCCAGATGGGGTTCGATCCCGTTGCGACGGTCGCCTCGGTGAAGGCGCGATTTACGGGGCCGGTGGAGCTGGTCTCGCCGGGTTTCGGCACGACGATCTGAGCGACAGCAAGAGGCCCGGGACGCGACCGTCGCGCCCCGGGCCTCGCGATGACAGGTCAGCGGCGGCGGATCGGCCGCGTGGCCCGGGTCCTGGTCGGGGTGAGGATGAGGACCGCGCCGAGAAGCGCAGCCAGGGAGAGGACGACGGTGCGCCAACCCTGGCTCATCGGCCCGCCGGAGCCATCAGAGGCATCGGTGGGCGGAAGGGTCGAAGTCGGGGTCCCGGTAGCGCCGCCAACGGTTCCCGTAGGGGTTCCGCTCGCGCCGCCAACGGTGCCCGTCGGCGTCGGGGTTGCGCCGTTCTCAGTTCCCGACGGCGACACGCTGGACGTACCGCTCGGAGAGCTGCTTGCGCTCGGGCTGGCCGACTGACTCGAGCTTGCGCTCGGGCTGGCCGACTGGCTCGAGCTTGCGCTCGGGCTGGCCGACTGACTCGAGCTTGCGCTCGGGCTGGCCGAGTGGCTCGGGCTGGCCGACTGGCTCGAGCTTGCGCTCGGGCTGGCCGAGAGGCTCGAGCTCGCGCTCGGGCTGGCCGACTGGCTGGAGCTCGCGCTCGGGCTGGCCGAGTGGCTCGGGCTGGCCGACTGGCTGGAGCTCGCGCTCGGGCTGGCCGAATGGCTCGAGCTCGCGCTCGGGCTGGCCGAATGACTGGAGCTCGCGCTCGGGCTGGCCGAATGGCTCGAGCTCGCGCTCGGGCTGGCCGAGTGGCTGGAACTCGCGCTCGGGCTGGCCGAATGGCTCGAGCTCGCGCTGGGGCTGGCCGAATGGCTCGAGCTCGCGCTCGGGCTGGCCGAATGGCTCGAGCTCGCGCTCGGGCTGGCCGAGTGACTGGAGCTCGGGCTCGACGAGTTGCTGGGCTTCGGGGTATTGCTTGACGAGGGGGAGGGACTCTCCGCCTCGCACTTGACCCAGAAGACCTTCATCTTGTCGTGCTTGCCGGTGTCGCCATCCCAGAACAGCTTGTAGTGGCCGTCGGGAAGCTTGTAGGCACCCTGTTCGGGCTGGCGGTCCTCGCCATCTCCGTGGTTGTAGTAGGTGCCGCTCAGGACGACCTGGCCCTTCGGGCCGGGCGCCCAACGCTGGATTTCCCAGGTGCCACTCTGCTCCGGATCCGCGAAGTAGAAGTGGATGTGGAACGCGCAGACATGCGGCTGGTTCTTGACCTCCGGGCTCGGCTCGCCGGCACCGTCGTGGATCTTGACTGTGCCGTTGTTGCCGGGCGTGTCGTTGTGGGCGGCGACGCCCATAGTCCCGGGCCCGACCAGGGCGGCGCAGACCATCGCAACGACGGCCAACCAACCCAGGCGGCGAGCCCAGTGAACCCCCGGTCCATGTGTGTGAGCCCCCAACCGTGCCATCGCAACCTCCACCTAGCTCGGTGCACTGCGGCTCGAGGCTGGCTCGGGGACTGAGACCGAAGCCGCGAGCGCCTATCGTTTGTAGCCGCCGCGAGCCTCAGCGCGCGCGAAGGCTTTCTGGCAACACCTAACGGGCGCATGTCACGTGAGAAAAAAGTACCGGGGTGCGG
>JALZAF010000173.1 GCA_030948505.1 Chloroflexota bacterium | reverse complement strand
CACCCCAGCCAGCAGAACACGTTCACCGGCAAGCTGACCCCGCCGATGCTCGAGGCGGTGCTGGCGCGGGCAAAGGATCTGGCAGGGGCATGAGCCGGCTGGCGGAGGCCTGAGGCGCCCTCCCGCTACCATTCGAGCGTGGCCACCGAACGCGACTATTACGTGATCCTGGACGTCGCCCGCACGGCGACCGACGCCGAGATCAAGCGTGCCTACCGCAAGCTCGCCCAGAAGTGGCACCCGGACGTCAACAAGGACGCGGCCGCGGACGAGCGCTTCAAGGAGCTCAACGAGGCCTACCAGGTCCTGTCCGATCCGGGGCGCCGGCAGACCTACGACATGTTCGGCCGGGCCGGCCTGGGTGGTGAAGCCGCGGGCGGCTTCAGTGGCGGCTTCGGTGGTTTCGGCGACATCTTCGATGCCTTCTTCGGTGGCGCGGCGGCGGGCGCCCGGCGAGGGCGTCCGCAGGGCGGTTCCGACCTGCGATACGACCTCCGGATCTCGTTCGAGGAGGCCGTCCGGGGGACGGAGAAGGAGATCGAGTTCCGGGTCCTCGCTCCGTGCGAAACGTGCGGCGGCTCAGGCGCCAAGCCGGGCACGACGCCCACGACCTGCCCGCAATGCAATGGCCGCGGCGAGGTGCGGTCGATTCGCCAGACGATGCTGGGACAGATGGTCAACGTGACCGCCTGCCCGCGCTGCCGGGGCGAGGGCCGGATCATCGACGAGCCGTGCGAGACCTGTCATGGCGACGGCCGGACCGAGCGCAAGCGGACGCTCCGCGTGACGATCCCGGCGGGCATCGACGAGGGCCACCAGATCCGGCTGTCGAGCGAGGGCGAGGCCGGGCCGCGCGGCGGTCCCGCAGGCAGCCTGTACGTCGCCGTCCATGTCACGCCCCACCCCTCGCTGCGGCGCGAGGGCACCGAGCTGTTGTTCGAAGCGGACGTGTCGATCGCCCAGGCCGCCCTGGGTACCCGGATCTCCGTCCCGACGGTCGACGGCGACGAGGAGGTCGAGATCAAGGCGGGCACCCAGCCGGGCACGGAGTTGCGCCTGCGCGGTCGCGGCGTGCCCCACGTTCGCCGATCGGGCTCGCGCGGCGACCTCCACGTCCGGGTCAACGTCGTCGTGCCGTCCAAGCTGAGCAAGCGCCAGCGCGAGCTGCTCGAGCAACTGGCGGAGGAGGGCGGCGAGACCGTCGCGCCGAACGCCGGCATCCTGGATCGCGTCCGCGACGCGCTTGGCTGAACGGGGCGGGGGACGCGGAGCCGGCGGGGGAGCCGGCGCGAGCAATCAACCCGGCGCCTGGCTGGAGCTGTCGGTCGAGGCGGACGTCGAAGCGGTCGAAGCCGTGAGCGAGATCCTGGGCCGGTTCGCACCGGGCGGAACGAGCGTCGAGCCCGCGTTCGAACTCGTTGACGAAGGGCTGAGCGCCCGACTCGACCCCACCCGCCCGGCCATCGTCCGCGCTTACCTGCCGGCGCGAGACTCCAGCGCGAGCAAGCGAGCCGCTGCCGCTGCGTCGGAGGCGCTCGGCCATCTCCAGGCCTTCGGGCTGCGGCCGATAGGCGAGCTGACCACCCGCCTCGTCCACGAAGCTGACTGGGCGGAAGCCTGGAAGGCCCACTTCCCGGTGCTGCGGGTTGGGCGGCGGCTGGTCATTCGGCCGACCTGGCGCCGCCACCGCGCCGAACCCACCGACATCGTCCTGGCGCTCGATCCCGGGATGGCCTTCGGCACGGGACTCCATCCCACGACCCGGCTCTGCCTCGCCGGCGTCGAGCGCCTCGCCGACGGCGGCGCGCTCACGGGTGCGCGTGTACTCGACGTGGGCTGCGGCTCGGGCATCCTGGCCATCGCCGCGGCGAAGCTCGGTGCGGCCGAGGTGATCGGCCTCGATACCGACCCGATCGCCATCGAGGCCACCGATGCGAACGCCCGCCGCAACCGGGTGGCCCGCCACCTGCACGCTCGGCAGGGCAGCATTCCGAGTGGCCGGGGTCCGTTCGGCGTCGTCCTCGCCAACCTCATCGCGTCGCTCCTCATCGAGCTCGCGATGCCCCTGCGCGACGAGCTGGTCCCGGGCGGGGTGCTGCTGGCGTCGGGCATCTTCGTCGACCGCGAGGGCGACGTTCGCGCGGCCCTCGCCTCCGCCGGCCTCCACGTCACGGGGCGCGCGGTAGAAGGTGACTGGGTCGTCCTGGAGGCCCGACGACCGCGCTGAGTCCATCCGGCGGACGCCCCTACAATCGACCTCCCATGCCGGCCGTGCTGCTGCCGATCGTCCTTGCCGCCCACATCGCGCTCGCCGTGGGGCTGTTCCTGCCGTCGTTGCTGCTGCCCTTTGCGCTGCGCGCCAGGCAGGCCGCGGCGGAGTCGCCCAACCCGCTCGTCCAGTTCCTGCTCTCGATGCAGGCTCGCGGCACGCTCCTTTTTGGGCTGGGCCTGGCGATCACCGGGGCGGCGCTGATCGCCCTGCTCGGCACCCGGCTGCTGTCCCAACCCTGGCTGCTCGTGGCCCTGGCGATCTACGCCATCAACCTCGCCATCGCCTTCTTCGTCCAGCGACCCAACCTGCGACGGCTGGTCGGCATCCGGCCGGCGGGAGACGATCGGGCCTGGCTGGCACGGGCACGCCGGCAGCGCTACGTGTCGTATGCCATGGCCGGGCTGGTCGGGACGATTGGCTTCCTGATGAGCGCCAAGCCGAGCTTGTGGTGAACGAACCTGTGGCGAACCCGGACTGCCTGTTCTGCAAAATCGTGGCCGGCCAGATACCGGCGACGAAGGAATTTGAAGACGACCTGATCGTCGCCATCCGCGACATCAACCCCCAGGCGCCGACGCATCTGTTGCTCCTGCCACGCGCTCACGTCGCCTCCGCCGCAGTCCTCACGCGCAAAGATGGCGAGCTTCTGGGCGCCATCTTCGACGCCGCGGCGAAGCTGGCCAGACGCGAAGGGATCGCCACGACCGGCTATCGCATCGTGACCAATGTCGGGCGCGATGGGGGCCAAACGGTCGACCACCTCCACTTCCACCTGCTCGGGGGGCGGCGATTCGCCTGGCCGCCGGGGTGACCGGCGGCCGCCGGGGGCCGACCGGGCTCGCAGCCGCGGCCCTTTTTTTTACGTTGATCGTCGCCGGCTGCGGGATCGGTGCGTCGGGGCCGGTTGGAGCCACGTTTCCGCCCCAGTCGTTCGGTCCTTCGACCGGCACCACGGCGGCCGTCGCCTCGACGCGCGCCGCAATCGCCCTGGCGCTGCGCCCGCAGGGCCTGGCGCTCATCGATCCGCGCGTCCCCTTCCGGCCGGCGGAGTCGCCGCGCTTCGCCGCCGCGCCGCGGGCCGTCTTCCAGGTCGTACTGCCGGACGACCCGACGCGCGGCTTCATCTCCGTGTACGAATTCCCGGACCCCGCGGCCGCGGCCGGTGCCGCAAACGAGCAGGCGGCCTACGTGGCGAGCGGACCCGGCAGCGTCCAGTTCCCGCCGGACAGTCGGTTCGTCATCCGACAACTGGATACGACGGTCATCTTCTTCACCTGGTCGCCGGCGAACTCGCCCGACGCCAGGACCGCCCAGATCCAGCCAGCCCTCGAGACGCTCGGGATCCCGATCGCCATTCCGCGCTAGGTGCGGCCGGCTGTCGCGGCCTCGGGGACCTGCGGCGCGCCATCGGTCGCCGCCCAGGCACGAACCTCATTCCGCCTCACCTTGAGCGTGTGCGTCCGCGGAAAGTCCGGTTCCGGCCACAGGCGCCAGCCCGCGATGTGCTGGTTGGCCCCCAGTGACCGGTTCGCCGTTCGCACGGCCTCATCGAGCGATCGCTTGACTTCGTCCTCCGACAGGTGCCGAGCCTCGGCGCCGCCCAGCGGGTCGCGGCGCGGATCGAGGAGCAGCGCCTCGATGCGGCCGGGGCGCGTCTCGAGCACAACCGAATCGCGAATCCCGGCAATCCGCAGCGCGTTCTCGACGTCCTCCGGATACACGTTGAAGCCGTTCGGCAGCACGATCATGTCCTTGGTCCGGCCGGACAGGATCAGCCGGCCCGCCGAATCGAGATGGCCCACGTCGCCCGTCCGGTACCAGCCGTCCGGCGTGAAGGCCTCGGCCGTCTTGGTCGGCTCGTCCCAGTAGCCCTTGAACAGCGTCGGCCCCCGGAACTGCACCTCGCCGTCGCCCGCGATCCGCAATTCGATGCCGTGCACCGCGCGGCCGACGGTCCCCAGCCCGTGGTCGTCGAGGGTCGTGCAGGCGCCCGTGCCCGTTTCGGTCGCGCCGTAGCCCTGGAGCACCGTCACGCCGAGATCCTCCCAGGCCTGCTGGAGCGCTGGTGGCAGAAAGGCGCCGGCAGACGCGAACAGCCGGAAGTGTCCGCCCAGCCGGGCGTGGACGCTCCGAAACAGCAGCCGCCGAAGCACGGGCGGCAGCCGGCGGGCGATCATGCGCAGGCGCTCGAACGACTTCCTCCGGCCCGCCTTGTCGACCTCGCGCTCGATCGCGCTCCAGAACAGGTCGAGGACCTGCGGCACCACGATCATCGAGGTCACCCGATGGTCGCGCAGTGCCTCGAAGATGACCCGTGGATTTCGGCTCCGGACGTAGAGGACGCTCGCGCCCACGGACAGCGCGTAGAACAGCCCGACCGACTGCTCGAGCAGGTGCGATAGCGGCAGCAGGGACACGATCCGGTGGTCGAGGCGCGGAATGATGCGATGGAACGACGCCACCGACGCGCCGACGTTGTCGTGGGCCAGCATCACGCCCTTGGGCGTGCCCGTCGTGCCCGAAGTGAAGATGAGCTCGAATACCTCGTCGTCACGCGGCGCCGGCCAGCTCGCCAGCTGGGCTTCCCAGTCGGGCGGGAAGGATTTGTCGGGTTCGGCCGAGAGGGCATCGTCGGCCGTGGTGGGGAAGGCCTCCAGGTGGGCCTCAGCAGGATCCGGCGCGTCCCGTCCGGTCCCGAGCAGCAGCCGGCTCGCGCCGGACTTGGCGACGATGCCGGCGATGGCGTCACCCGACATCCTCAGGTCGAGGGGGACCAGGACGAGCCGAGCGCGCATGGCACCGAAATAGACCGCGGCGAGCTCCGGGCCTGACGGCGACCACGTCAGCACCCGATCACCCGGCCGAAGGCCCAGCGACACGAGGCGCCAGGCCACGATCCGAGTTCGCCGGTAGAGCTCGCGATACGTCCACGTCCAGGTCGTGCCGTCATCCGATCGGGACGCCAGGGCGTCTCGATCGCCGTAGCGCGCCACGGCATCGTCGAGCAGCGTCAGGAGGGTCGCCATCGCCTTCGATCCTACGACGCCAGGTCGCGACCACCCCACCCACATTGCGCAGCCGGAGATAGAACGATTTCGTCCGGACGATTTCGTCGGATCTCCGGCTGGGGGATGAGATCCGGCGGGGTGTGAGTGGCGCCAAACGTGCTACTTGACAGGAACGAGTTTCGGCGCGACGATCCGCCCATGGCAAGAGATGCGGTCACGGGGGCGTTCGGGTTCACCGGCCGGGCCATTGCCGAGCAGCTTCTCGCCGCGGGCCAGGACGTCGTCACGCTGAGCCGCCGCCCGGCGCACCCGGACGATCCGCTCGCGGCGCGGATCCAGGTCAAGCCCCTCGACTTCAGCCGTCCGGCTGACCTGACCGCAGCGCTGCAGGGGGTGGACACCCTCTACAACACCTACTGGATGCGCTTCCCGCGGGGGACCGCGACGTTCGAAACGGCGGTCGCCGACTCGACCATCCTCCTTGCCGCTGCTCGTGAAGCGGGGGTGAGGCGGGTCGTCCACGTCAGCGTCGTCGGTGCCGACCCGGCCGGCGCCACCCCGTACGTCCGTGCCAAGGGCGTCCTGGAAGCGGCCGTCCGTGCTTCGGGTCTCGAGTGGGCGATCGTGCGGCCGACGCTGACCTACGGGCCGAACGACATCCTCATCAACAACCTCGCCTGGGCCCTTCGCCGGCTGCCCGCGTACGGCATCCCCGGGCGGGGCCGGTACCCAATCCAGCCAGTCCACGTCGACGACGTCGCCCGGATTTGCCTGGAGGCCGGCCAGGGCCCGGGCGGCCAGGGCCCGGGCGGCCAGGTCCTCGATGCCGCCGGCCCGGACACCCTGGAATACCGTCACCTCGTGGGGCTGGTGCGAACCGCCCTGGGCAGCCGTTCGGTCGTCCTGCCCATGCCGACTTCGGCTGTTCTTGCTGCCGCCAAGGTCCTCGGACTCCTGGTCGGCGACGTCGTCCTCACCCGCCACGAGCTCATGGAGCTGTCGAGTGGCCTGCTGACCTCGAAGGAGCCGGCCCGGGGTCGAATCCGCCTCGAGGACTGGCTCGGGGAGCACGCTTCGGAGCTTGGCCGCCACTGGGCCAGCGAGCTCAAACGCAACTATTCGGGCCCCTCAGGGCACCAAAACCTGGTTTGACCCCCCGAAGGGCCTCGGCTACACTCCGGCGGCCCGTCGGCCGGGCAGCCATGAATCGCAGCCATGAATCGGGCCGAACCGCACCGAGCCGTTGGGCAACGAGCGCGGCTGCGAAGCAGAGAACGAAGCCCGAGGAGGTGAACCGGGATTGGCCGAAGTCCGAGTGGGTGAGAACGAGACGTTCGAAAGCGCCCTCCGCCGCTTCAACAAGAAGATCCAGCAGAGCGGCATCCTCGCCGAGGCTCGCCGGCGCGAGCACTACGAGAAGCCGAGCGTGAAGCGGAAGCGCAAGGAAGCGAAGCGCAAGAAGAACGCCCGCACGCAGCAGGGCTGACAGCCCCGCGGGCGGGACTCGCCCGAGGTGCCATTTCCGGTGTCCCTTCGAGATCGGATCCAGACAGAACTGGCCGCCGCGATGCGGTCGGGTGATTCGCTGCGCCGTGATGTCCTGCGCATGACCATCGCCGCGGCCTACAACCTCGAGAAGAAGCAGCAGAAGCCGCTCTCGGAGGAGGACCTCCAGGGCGTCCTGACGCGCGAGGTCAAGACCCGACGCGAGTCCGTCGAGGCGTTCCGCAAGGGCGGTCGCGAGGAGCTGGCGGCGAAGGAAGAGGCGGAGATCGCGATCCTCCACGAGTTCCTGCCCCAGGCGCTCTCCGAGGACGAGTTGAAGCGCCTCGTCGACGAGGCGATCAAAGCGACCGGCGCCGCGTCCGCCCGGGACCTCGGCAAGGTCATGGGCTGGCTCTCCCCGCGCACCCGCAACCGGGCCGACGGCAAGCGGGTCAGCGAGCTGGTTGGCCAGGCGCTGGCGAAGACGGACCTCGCGACCCACGACAAGGCCGGGGCCTGAGCCACCGCCCGTGCTGACCCAACGCGTCGAAAAGCTGGTGCGTTTCGGGCGCCGTGACGCGACTCGGCTTGGCATCGCGTCGGCCGTCCTCATCGTGGTCCTGACCACGATCCTGGGCATCGACATCCTCGTCCCCCAGCCGCCCATCCGCCTCGTCGCCGGCGACGTCGCGACGCGGGACATCGTCGCCCCGGCCGCCAAGGACTTCGTGAGCCAGGTCCAGACCGACGCCAAGAAGCAGGAGGCCGCGGACGCCGTCCCGCCGCAGTACGACTACACGACGGAGAAGGCGATCGCGGTCGCGGCCGAGCAGGTCGCCGCGTTCAGGCGCTCGGTGGTGGCGGTCAATACGGCCTTCGACCCGGCGACCAAGGAGGCCGACCGGATCGCGCTCCTGGAACAGGCGATGCAGACGCTGTCGCCCCGAGCCCACGATGCCCTGGTCGCGCTGACGACGCCACGTTGGACGGCGGTTCGGGACGAGGCCACCCGGATCCTCGACGCGACGGAGCGCACCGAGCTGCGGGATTCGGAGGTGGCGGCGACGCGCCTGAGCCTCCAGGGCCGCATGGCGGGTGGCCTCAATGAGGCCGAGCGCATCCTCGCCGCGGAGCTGATCTCGCCGCTCATCGTTCCGAACTCGTCGTTCAGCGATGCGGCGACCCAGGCCGAGCGCCAGCGAGTGGCGTCGAACGTGCCGCCGGTCTCGGTGCAGATCCGGCAGGGCCAGGCGATCGTCCGCACGGGCGACGTTGTGACCCCGGCGGCGATCGAGACCCTCGACAAGCTGGGACTGCTGAACGGGCGGGCCGACGTCACCAAGCTCGGTGGCTGGTTCCTGCTGGCAACCCTGCTGGTGGGTCTGCTGCTGGCCTGGGTGTGGCGCTTCCGGCGCGACCTGTGGCATCGCAACAACATCCTGGTGCTGGTCGGCGTGATGCTCGTCTTCGCCGCCTTTACCCTCAAGCTGACCGCGCTCCGGCCGACGCTGCCGTTCCTGCTGCCAACCGCCGCGATCGGAATGCTGGTGGCGATCCTCCTGGACGCCGGCGCGGCGACGGTTCTCGTCGCGGTGGTCGCGATCATTGCCGGCACGGTGAACCAATCGCTGGAGCTGATGTCCTACGTGTTCCTCGGTGGCTTCGCCGGCATCGTGGCCATTCGTCGCGGCGATCGTCTCCAGACCTTCCTGCAAGCCGGCGTCGCGGTCTTCATCGTCAACGCGCTGGTCGTGGCCACCTTCTCGCTGCTGGGGACTCGCGACCTGCGGGGAATCCTCGAGCTGTGGGGAGCGTCGGCCGCCTCTGCCGGTGGTGCCGCCGTCGCCGCCGTGGGTAGCTTCGCGGTCCTCGGAAGCCTGTTCGGCATCCTGACCGCTTTCCAGCTGCTGGAACTCGCCAACCCGTCGCAGCCGCTATTGCGTCGGCTGCTGGTGGAGACGCCGGGTACGTACCACCACTCGATCATGGTGGGCAACCTGGCCGAGCGCGCCGCCGAGGCGATCGGGGCGGACCCGCTGCTGACCCGCGTGGCGGCGTACTACCACGACATCGGCAAGCTGGCCAACCCGCTCGCCTTCATCGAGAACCAGGCCGGCGCCGACAACGTCCACGATCAGCTCGAGCCGGACGTCTCCGCCCAGATCCTCAAGCAGCACGTGGTCGATGGCATCGACGTTGCCTATCGCGCCCGTCTGCCGAAATCGCTCATCGCGTTCATCCCGCAGCACCACGGGACGGCGATCATGAGCTACTTCCACGCCCGGGCTAGGGAACTCGCGGCCGCGCCATTCGGGGGGCTGGCAACGGTCGAAGGCCGAAAGGCCGCCGACGCGGTGGATGAGCGTCGCTACCGCCACATCGGCCCGAAGCCGCAGTCGCGCGAGGCCGCACTGATCATGCTGGCGGATGGGGTGGAAGCATCAGTGAGGTCGCTTGCCGCGCGCGACGAGCCGGCCATCCGGGCCATGGTCGGGCGGATCATCGACGAGCGGCTGACCGACGGCCAGTTCGACGAGTGCGACCTGACCCTGCGCGACATCGAGAAGATCCGCGAGGCGTTCGTCGGCCAGCTGCTTGGCATGTATCACACCCGGATCGCCTACCCGCAGAACAAGGTCGTCGAGCTCGAGTCGCGGCGGGCGTCCGGCGGCGGTGGCGGAGGCGGCGCGAGCGCGTGACGGCGCGGCCACGGGCCCCGCGCTCGCGATGGGCCTCGCGCTCGCGATCCCTGTACCTGCCGCCCTGGCGGATCGACCTCGACGTGCGGGGCGGTTCGTCGCGCCTCCTGGCCGGTTCCCAGATCGCGCGAACGGTGGCCGCCGCCCTTGACGCGGCGGGAGCTCCTCGACCGGCTTCGGTGGGTGTCGTGCTCACCCACGATGCGGAGCTGGCCGGCCTCAACAAGCGCCACATGGGCAAGTCAGGTCCGACGGACGTATTGTCCTTCCCGATCCTCCCCCCAGAGGCGTTTCCGCGCCATCACGGTGGCCGCCGAGCCAAGGCCCAGGGGTCCGCGTTCCCATTGCCGCCGGGCGTGCGCCAACCGCTCGGTGACGTCGTCGTTTCGGTCGAGCGGGCGATCGAGCAAGCCGAAGCCGGCCGCGGCGGCCAGACCGGTGACCTGCGCTGGTCCCCGGCCGACGAGCTGCGGCTGCTCGTGACGCACGGAACCCTCCACCTGTGCGGCTGGGACCACGCCGACCCGCCCGAGGAGGCGGCGATGCGGGCGCTCGAACGCAAGCTGCTCGCGCGACCTCTCGGGCGCGACCTCTCGGGCGCGACCTCTCGCGCGACCCTCAGTAGAGCGGTGAGGGCCTCTCGGGCCGTTCGACGACATAGAGGCCCTCTGCCAGCGAGGTTATACCCGTCCGCTGGACGGGCGTGACCTGCTCGGCGAGCCTCTCTTCGATTTCGCTTAGTGACGACGCGACCATGCGCCCGATGGTCGCCCCAACGCCCGTCGGGCGCACGAGGCCGTAGCGGCGGTCACCGCCCAGCCGCTCGCGGCGGACATAGTGGCGCTCCTCGAGTCGCGCGAGGAGGCTGCTAAGCGTCGATGCGGGAAGCCCGGTTGTCGTGATCAGACCTTGGGCAGTCACGCGCGGATTGATCGTGGCAACCCGCAGCACGAGTGCCTCTGACATCGACACCGCCGCCTCCTCGAGGTCCGTCGCCACCAGGCGGCCGAGCACGTGGTAAGCGAGGTGGACGTCGCTGAGGATCGAGCTCATGTCGGGTGGAGTCTGGCCCTTGGCGATCACCTGTCGATTTGCGCCAACCCTCCTGGGTGTCACCGCCCAGCCGGAGATGCAACGAAATCGTCCGACGAAATCGTTCGATCTCGCGCTGGGGAGGAGGTCCCGGGGAGGCGGGGAGGCGGGAGGCGGGGGACCGGAGTTCCAGCCTCGCGCGGCGGGGCGGCAGGCGATACCATCCCCGCGGGCCCTCCCGGACGGGATCGGGCCCCTTCGGCGTGTGCTGCGGCGCGTGTGCTGCGGCGCGTGTGCGGCGCCTCCGCGGCGCATTCGGGCCGAATTCGAGGAGTGTTGTGAAGATCGTTGTCGGCCTGGGGAACCCGGGCGACCGCTATGCGAAGACGCGGCACAACATCGGCTGGATGGTCGTCGACCGACTCGCCGAGCAGGCGGGCTGGGCGGGTCGCGGCCGAACGCGCGATGCGTCGGCGATCGCACAGGGCCGATTTCGCGGCCTGGACCTGGTCCTCGCCAAGCCTCTGACGTTCATGAACGATTCCGGGCTCGCGGTCCGCAAGC
>JALZAF010000170.1 GCA_030948505.1 Chloroflexota bacterium | reverse complement strand
ATACGGTGTTGCGAGAGATCCGCATCGACGCCGATCACAACGCCTATCACGTTGGCGAGTTCGCAGTGCTGCGTCAAGTGATGGGCACGTGGCCGGCGGATCGCGGCGAGTAACGGCCGGCCTCCTGTCAGCGGAGCGGTAACCGAACCGTTCTGCGCGCCTTGCGCACGATGCCCAGGAAGCTCCTGAAATGGCGCCACGGTCGAATGTGGCTGGGCTCGCCGGCATAGATCGTCCGGATCGGCACCCAGGCGAGGCCCCAGCCCGCCCGGATGCAGGTCACGATCATCTCGACCTCGAACTCGAACCCGGCCTCGTCACTGGCGAGCGTCGCCTCCATCAGCCGCCGAGTGACGAGGCGATAGCCGGACTGGTTGTCCGGGACGTCGCGGCCGACGGCCCACGCGAACGCCCAGCTACCTAGCCGGTTGGACAGCCGCCGAACCAACGGCATGGCACCGAAGTCGCGCCGGCCGATGACCAGGTCGGGCACTGCCGCGGCGGCCATCCAGGCATCCACGAACGACGGAATCTCGGCCGGGTCGTGCTGGCCGTCGGCGTCGAGGGTGACCACGGCCTCAAACCCATCCGCGATCGCCCGGCGGAAGCCTGTTTGGAGGGCTGTGCCCTTGCCCTGGTTCGGGTGCTGGCGGATGACGGCCGCGCCGGCGGCTTCGGCTTCGGCCGCCGTGCCGTCCATGGACCCGTCGTCCACCACGAGCACCGGCAGGTGGCGGGCGGTCGCCGCGATGACCGGCCCGATCCGGGCCGCCTCGTCGAAAGCCGGGATCAGGGCGAGAACCCGGGGGGCGGTCGTCACGGCGAGGACTGTACCCGGCGTGACGGTGCGGACGTCCGATCCCGGCGATGATGTGGCCTGCGCCCTCGCCCGAACGCCGACTGGAGAAGCGACATGATCCTGGTTGCCCGACTCAATCACGCCGTCCTGTACGTGCGCGACGCCAGGCGCTCGGCCGAGTTCTACGGCCGCGTTTTCGGCTTCGAGACCGTATCGGAAGAGTTCGGCGGCCAGGCTGTGTTCATGCGCGCCGCCGGCACGGAGAACCACCACGACCTGGGCCTGTTCTCGGTGGGCGAGCAAGCCCCGCGTCCGCCGCGCGGCTCTGTGGGCCTGTACCACCTGGCGTGGGAGGTGCCAACCATCGAGGCCCTCGCGGGCGCCGCGAAGGAGCTGTCCGCGGCAGGCGCGCTGGGCGGCGCCAGCGACCACGGCGTCTCGAAGTCGCTGTATGGGCAGGATCCGGACGGCAACGAGTTCGAGATCATGTGGGCCGTGCCGAAGGAGGCCTGGGGCGAGGCCGAGAAGCACGGCATCGTCCAGCCACTGGACCTCGAGGCTGAAGTTCGGAAGTGGGGCAGCGTCCGGGCCTCGTAGATGCGACCGGACGTCTGGCTTCCTGAACGCACCCCGGGGGCGGAGCGTGAGCGGCTGGCCGCGCTGGCGGCCGTGCACGCATTTCCGCCGGGGGGCGCCCTCGGCGGGGCGGACCTGCACGCGGACCTGCTGGTCGCCGCGTACGACACCGCCCGAGCCCTGGAGGTGGCGAGTCGCCTCGAAGGCTTGCGCTACATCCAGGCCACGTCCGCCGGCGTCGACGGCTTCATTGGCCGCGTCCCGCCTGGGGTGACCCTGTGCGACGCCGCGGGCGTCCACGACGTGGCCGTCGCGGAGTGGGTCGTCATGGCAATCCTGGCCTCGGGGCGCCACCTGCCGGAGCATCTCGATCTGCAGCGCCGCGGGACCTGGGGAACAGAGCGGCTCGGTGGCGAGGACCTCGACGGCGCGACCGTCGTGCTGCTGGGAGCGGGCTCGATCGGGCGGGCGCTCGAAGCGAGGCTGGCCGGTTTCGGGGCCCGGATCGTTCGGGTGGCCCGCCGACCGCGCGACGGCGTGCGCCCGCTGGCCGACCTGCCGGCCATCCTGCCGACCGTCGACATCGTGGTCTGCCTCCTGCCGCTCACGACCGAGACGCGCAGCGTGCTGGGTGCGGCGGTCTTCGCCGCGATGCGGCCGGGAGCGCTCTTTGTCAACGCCTCTCGTGGGGGCGTCGTCGACACCGATGCGCTCGTCGAGGCAGTTCTGAACGGCAGGATCAGGGCCGCGCTCGACGTGACGGACCCGGAGCCGCTACCGGCCGGCCATCCACTCTGGTCTGCTCCCGGCGTGTTGATCACGCCACATGTCGGTGGCGACGTGAGCCGCGAGGACGATCGGGCGTGGCAGCTCGTCTTCGAGCAGGTCGGCAGATTGGCGCGCGGCGAGACGCTCATCAACGTGGTGGCCGACGGGTATTAGGGTCCCTGGCCCACTCAGCTTCCTGGGCCCAGGCTGCGGCGTGCTCGACACGGTCGAGGTGCGCTAAAGCCGAGGGGGCCCGTGAAGGCGGGGACGTTCGTACTACAGCCCGCCCGACGCCCCTCGACGTACCTTGGCCCGACGGTGCGCCGTCGCACCCCTGGGTGCCGGAGCGCCGAACCACGATCCGCGCGGGGGAATCCAATGGCAGAGCCGTGGATGTGCGGCGATTGCCGCTCGTTCAACAGCCCTGGGGCGAGCCGGTGCTATCGCTGCCGGGTGCCTCGCAAGACGGGCGAGATGACCGAGGCGACCGCCGCCCTGGAGACGACGGCGGCTGAAAAGTCGCGAACCCTCCTGGCGCAGGCAAACCGCCTTGGCGCCCGCTACCACCCCACGTGGCCGCTCGCCATCCTCTTGATCCCGCTGATCGCGGTCGCGACGGTGTCCAGCGTGCTTCAGGTCGCCGCCCTGTCTGCGTTGATCGGTGCCGGTGGGGAGTTCATCGCGAACACCGCCCTCAACGAGGAGGCGGTTCGAATGAGCGCGATCTCGACCGGCTCGTTCCTCCTGGGCGTGGCCGTATGGTCGGTCGGGATCTCCGTGGTCATCGGTAACGTGCCGGCCCTCGTGGCCCGTTGGCCGCGCTACGGCTGGATCTCGTCGTTGCTCGGCGTGTGGATCCCGTTCGTCAACCTGAAGCGGCCGTTCGCGGTCGTGCGCGAGGTCTGCTCGCAACTCAGCGAGCGACCGAACGGGGCCGTCCTCGTCGCGGCCGCCTGGTGGCTGTGCATCCTGCTCTGGATCTTCGGCTCGAATTTCGTGACGATCGGGCGCGTCCTGGGACGCAGCGACGCGACCCGCCTCCAGTCCGCGCTCGTCGGGGAGCAGTTCGGACTGATCTTCTTTGTGCCTGCGGGGATCTTCGCGATCGGGGTTGTGATCAGCATCGAACGACTTCAGCGCCAGGCGCTGCACCGCCGCGAGACGACAGTCCTGATGGCTGACGGAGCCGCGCCGGCCTGATCGTGGCCGGCTTGGCTGACATGGCGCGCCCGGAGGGATTCGAACCCCGACCCTCTGATCCGAAGTCAGGGAGGCGCTAGCCTAGTGCCGTAGGTTCAGGCTACCACAGCCTAGGAGGCATGGTCAGAGTGTCGGAGCGCTAGCGAACGCGGCCCGATTGGCGGATACAGGCGTGGACCACACTCGCCGCCGACGTGCCCTCCGCGTATCCGGGGGGTCCGTCCCACAAGGCCGGAACGCCCATCTACGTCGCCACTGTCGCCCGCGATCTCGGCGGCCTAACGACCGGATTCATCACCGCCAGCCCCGCCGCGCTTGCTCTTTCTGCCGCGCGTTCCGCGGCAGAAGAAGGCGAGCGATTGCGACCACAGATTGCCTATGAACCGGTGTCCGCGTCGCCGCACGGCCCCGGGTACACCGTGACGCACGCGACGACCCCGGTCCTTTACGACTTCTTCGAGGCGGGCTTCGTGGCGGTGACGCTCAGCTATCTCGCGCTCGAAGCGTTCGCCAACTGGGTCATTGCCGATCGCCTCTCGGGCAAGATCCACCTTCAGCGCCACAAGAAGGTCGTCGGGTGGGACGCGGACGACGCTCAGCGGCACGCGACGCTCGACGAAAAAATCCGCGAAGTCCTACCGACGTTGACCGGGATCACGGCTCCGGCGCGGACGCTTCTCGATCGCCTCGATAATCTGAACCGTGTCCGCGACGACACGGTTCACCTCAATGGGCGGGACGCGTATCCGCGGAGCGAAGAGCCTCTAACGGGGTACTTCCACCGGTTGTTGGCCCTTGATCTCCGGACGTTCCCGCGCACAAGCGTCGACGTGATGCTCCACTTCACCCCCGAGAAGGAGCAACCGGGCTGGCTAACGGGCGCCGACAATCTGACGGCGCGTATCGCTGGGTGACGCGCCCCGAATGATCGCACGGCCCCGAGCTCCGGAGACGGGCGATCATTTCGAGCCCGAGATGCCCTGCTGTTCCTCCTCTTGTTTCACCAGCGCCCTCAACAGTGATCGATGGTTCTCCCTAACGGTCTGCATGCGAAGTTCGTTGCGGAACCCCACGAGCGCCGCTCCGGCCAGAAAATAGACGAACGGAGACGGCTGGTCGGGGATAGCGGTGAGCCCGATGAAGGCGACGAGCCCGGCCGGCCACGGCCAGAACCTCGACACGCGGCCCGGGGGCTGATACCCATATCGCGGCGCGCCGCTTTCGGCAACCCGCCGTTTCCCGAACTCCCAGTTAGGCCCGACTCGCTGTCTCTTGTACTCCCAGTCAGGTCCCAGCGGGAGGCCGTCGGCCCAATGCTCGTCGACCTGCACTGTCGTCTCCTCCTTGGGGGGTGCCGCGCCCCCGCGTGGCGGCAGCGTAACGTCCGAAGCTCCGGAGACGGCCGTAGAGGCGCTGGGATCGAGCCCGAGAGGGTCGTAGCTACCGAGCGTCAGCCGCCGAGAGAACGGCGCGCAGTGGCCCTGCAGCGGGCTCCTTCCATCGGGCGTTGAGGAACGACTCGACATGCTCGCGCCGGAGGCTGGACGACCGCGGCGATGCGCGGCGACTCGTCATGGGCGGGAACGATCGCCAGGATGGATGCGGAGGGAGTTGGCAGGGACGGTCCGCCTCGAGTGGCGCGCCCGGAGGGATCCCCCCGAGTCGCCATCGTAGACCCTCTCGAAAGCTAGTCGCCGGTGCGGCTTAGGGTCGGTAGCAATTCGCCAGCAACGGGTCCGCTCAACTTCAATCGCAGCCCGAATCCCGCCTCTGCGCCTTGGCAGAGACTCGTGACCGGCGCGTGCACACGGACATCCAGGCTGGTCCCCTGGTTCAGAGAATCCACCGTCACGGTCTGCTTCGTCTCACACCGATCGACGCGCCAGCCCAGCCTGATTACCGGCGGATCGCCCGTGTAGACCGCGACGCTCCTGTACGCGGCTGCCGCGGCCGGCGGATCGTCCCTGGCGATCTCGACCACTTTGAGGGTCCGGTCCTCGACTGTGACCGGAAGACGAGCGCCTGGCGCACCAACGTAGAGCCCCCACGCTGTGGCTTCGGGGCCGTCAAGCCGTTCGAGGATGTCTTCCGCCCTCTCTTCCGTGCGGAACCTAAGGCCGACGCCGATCGTGACTGGCATGGCATCGCATCCCGGTCGTTCGGTCGCAGGCAACCGGACGACAAGGGCGCCATCGTTCCCCCGCTCCAATCGGACGAGCGCCGCGTTGTCACAGGGTGAAACTGTCGGGAAGACATAGATCGTGCGCGGATCGCCGGGAAAAGTCTCGACGAGCAATCCGGGCGGACCGTCGCCCGCGGACGTTCTGGAGCTCGGGGCCAGCCCAAAGAGGTCCCCCGTACGGTCATCAATGGTGACGGTTACTGCCTGTCCCGCGTTCGACGTCGGGACCCGGACCTGCCAAAGAGGCGTTGAGATTGAGTCGGCTGGTTGGGGTGAGTAAGACGGGGTCGGTTGACCTTGGCAGGCGGCAACGAAGAGCAAGAATACGATGCCCCGACCGTACCGATGAGACGGCCCGAGCAGACCCCCTCCCACGCGTTACTGCATCACCGTTGCGGCGAAGTCGTCGAGCGAGGTGTCCAATCGAGCGAAGTAGCCGTTCTGGTGGTCGTTCACCCCAATGGCTCTCAACTGATCCCCCGTTCCCCCTGGAAGACGGCGATACACGGGAGAGCCACTGTCTCCCGGTATTGTGGTGTAGCTCATGTCGCCTCCGGACACGGTGCAGTTGCAGGTCTCGCTTGTCCAGGTACGCAGGGCCGATTGAACGGTTCCGCATTTCACGGCGTTCGACCCACCGCCGAGTGAGGCACACAGTGTTTCACCTTGGGTGGGCGTCGAGCTACCGACCGTATCGTTGCCATCGTTATAGACGTCGTCGGACGCTTGAGAGTCGGTCCCGAGGCCGACGCGCATGATGTCTTGGCCGTTGTTGGCGTACAGGGTCTGTAGTCGGACGCCGAGGCTACCGAACCCGGGATGGATCCACGTAAGCCCAGGATTGTTGAAGCTGCAGTGGCCCGCCGTCACAAACTGTTTGTCGCCGGAACGAACAATGAACCAGCCCAGCGTGCAGTCGGCGGGCAGCCCGTGGACAGCCCCCTTATAGATGTTGACCCCGGCCTTCATCGGTGAACTGCAGTGGTCTCTGTCGGTGCACGCGGTGTCATAGCCAGGCGTTCCCACGCGGACGACGACTCGGACGCCTAGAGCGTCCACGAGACGCCCAGCGGCTGAGGCAGCCAAGGCGGAATCGTTCGCCTCAACCTCGACAAAGATGGCGTTGCTTCTCGTGTCGAGCCCAAAACCGAGCGCCGGACCTCCGCCAACGACGCTCCAGGTCGACTGTGCCCGGTCAAGTGCGGCAGTTAGCGACCTCTCGGTATGAGTCGCCTCCTCTACGCGCCAAGGGCCTGTGCTGCCGACCATCTTCTGGCTGATGACGGCCTCGAGTCCGGGATCACGCACCGTCAGCAATACCGTCAACGTGCCGCTGTTTGCCTGGTCGTAATACGCTCCACCGAATGTCGGGAGGGTACGCAGGAAGGGCAGGACATTGCGCTCAACGGAGTCAGCGAAGACCGAGCGCCCACGCAGGTCTAGTGCCACGCTTTCTGCTGCCGTAAACGGAATACCCCACTCAGCCGTACCGACATCGCCCGCCGATCCAAGAATGGCGGCAACAGTGGTTGTGTCCGATGCAAGCCCGAACTCAGCTCTTCGTTGAGCGCCCTCGGTAACGGTCGGGTCGGTGGGGGATGCGGCTGTCGCACCCGCGGTCGGAAATATGGCGACCGCAGCCAGCACTGCAAAAAGTACGCCGGAGACACGGCCTGGTCGGCCTGTTCATGTCGGCGCCCCTCCAACCGGCGACCTTCAGATCGCTGTGCGCGACGCGGTCAGCAGAGGAAGTACCGAGCCACTTGGCTGAGGCCCCCACAGCCGCGGGTCACATTCCATCGTGACGGACATGTCAAGTCCACATTGCGAGTCCGGGACGATCGGATCGTCCACATGAGGCTCGCGCGGGACGAGTACCTGCCTCTTATCGCCATCGCGCAGGCCACGGTTGGGATGGCGCGCCCGGAGGGATTCGAACCCCCGACCCTCTGATCCGAAGTCAGATGCTCTGGTCCACTGAGCTACGGGCGCGCGGAAGCGGATTGTACCCGCCGGTCAGCGGGCCCGCCCGCGTCGCTCAGGGAGTCTTCGAGGCGCCCGGGGCGACGCCAGGACTCGCCGCCGCGCCGGCCAGCCGTCGTTCGAGCGATGCCCGCCAGCCGGCAGGGATCCGGCAGTTCGTCGCCGGTGCCGCCTCGATCCGGGCCTTGATCCGGTTCGCGCGTGCCTGGCGAATCTTGCCGTCCGCGACGGCCTGATCGAGGGCCGTCCCGGCAGCCTTCCTGGCCGCGGCAACGAGCTGATCCGGGGTCACGCCCAGATTGGCGGCGAGCGCCGATCGGAAGGCCAGGCAGTATTCGCTCGGCTGGCGAACGGCGGCGCCCCCGGCGGTAGCGGCGGTCGACGTGGCGGCGGCGGTCGGCGCGGTTGAACCCGCCGACGGTGCTGCGGCCGAAACGACCGCGTCGAGGAAAGCGCCCCCGGCAATGGCGGCCGTGACGAGGGCGGCCGAAAGCCCCAGGACCCGAACGCGTGACATGTGCCTGCTCTCCCTTTCGAGCGCGTCCTGAATGGGTCGCGCAAACAGGAGATTGGCGCCACGCGATGAAGGACCTGTGTGGGGCCCGCCAGGATCTTGACCGTTCCCACACAGCCATCCGGCTACGATGCCGGCGATGCGCCAGCGTGCCCGGATCCTGGTCGTCGAGGATGAACCCCGGCTCGGCGCGTTGCTTCGGCTCTACCTCGAGCGGGAAGGCCACGCGGTGACGGTGGTCGGCGATGGCCGTCTGGCCATCGCCGCTGTCGAGACCGGCGAGGTGGACCTGGTCGTCCTGGACCTGATGCTGCCCGGCCTGGGTGGCGAGGCGGTCCTCGAAGCGATCCGTGCCCAGGGCGACATTCCGGTGCTTATCGCTTCCGCCAAGCGCAGCGACGCCCAGCGAATCGCCGGCCTGCGGATGGGAGCGGACGACTACCTGGCCAAACCCTTCAACCCCCACGAGCTGACGGCTCGCGTGGCCGCGATCCTCCGCCGCACGGCCGCTCACTCGGGCGACGAAGTGCCCGCCCACCTGTCGTTCGGTGGGGGCCGGCTTTTCTTCGATTCCGAGAGCCGGCGGTTCACGGTCGCACCGGCAGCGCCCGGCCACGCCGCGCGGCAAGGCACGCTGACGCCCGGCGAGGCCGGTCTCCTCGCCGCGCTGGCACGGCGGCCGGGCTCTGTGCTTGCCCGTGAGCAGTTGCTCCCGGCGGTGACCCGGCGCCCCGATGACGTATACGACCGTGTGGTGGACGTCCACGTCGCGAACCTTCGGCGCAAGCTCGGCGATGACCCGGCCCACCCGTGGCTCATCGAGACGATCCCGCAGTCCGGCTATCGCCTGATCGCCGCCCGCGATCCGGCCTGATCGCCATGCCGGTGATTCAGTGACTGCCTCGGGCCGACAGCCCCCACTCGCCTGGCGACTGGGCCTGATCGTCGGCGCGATCGTGCTCGGCCTGCTGCTGATCGCCGGCCTGGTGGTCAATCGGGTGGTGAGCGGCCGCTTCGAGACGGTTCTTGCCAACCAGCAGCAGCAGCGGCTCGACGATGCCGCGGCCACCCTGGCCGATGGCCTGGACCGGGGAGCGGGAGTCGTCCGGGCCCAGAATGTCGCCCGGCGACTGGCGACCAACCTGGGCGGTGAGGTCCGCGTCGTGGCGGCCGACGGCACCGTGCTCGCGGCGTTCGGACGTGCGCCCACCCCCGCCGACAGCTACGTCTCGACGATCTCCCTCGACGGCCGGACGCTCGGCCAAATCGAAGCGACCCTGCCAGCCGGCGCGAGCGGCCGGGCCTTCCTGACCCTGTTCAACGTCACGTTGCTGCTGGCCGGGCTGCTCAGCGCTGTTGGCATCGCCCTCGCCTCCGTCTATATCGCCGGTCGCCTGACGACGCCGCTGCATGACGTGGCAGCCGCGGCGCGACGCCTCGGCGCTGGCGATACCTCCGCGCGGGCCGTCGGGGGCGGGGACCGCGAGTCGGCCGATCTGGCCGCGTCGTTCAACGCAATGGCCGACCGCCTGGAACGTTCGGAGATGCTGCGCCGCCGCGCGGCGAGCGACATCGCCCACGACCTCGCCACGCCGGCCACGGTCCTCGTGTCGCAGCTCCAGGCGATGGTCGATCGTGTGGTCCCAGCGGACGCCGAGAACCTGAACGCGGCTCGCTCGGCGGCGTCGGCTCTCGCAAGCGTCGTCGGCGAGCTGAACGAGCTCGCCAGCGCCGAAGCCGCGCCACTCCAGGCCCGGCCGACCGCCGTGGACCTGGGCGCCGCCGTGCGCGAGATCGCACGAGCTCTCGACGGGCTCAGCCGGGAGCGGGACGTGCGCCTCGAGTTCGCGATCCCGCCGTCGACCGTCGTGTTCGTGGACCCCGGTCACCTGGCGCGGGCGCTTCGCAATGTCATGGCCAATGCCATCGGACATAGCCCGCCGGCCGGGCGCGTCCTCGTCGCCTCGAGCGGCGGTGGACCGATGGTGGAAGTCCGCATCAGCGACCAGGGGCGGGGCATTGCCCCCACAGAGCTGCCCCACATCTTCGAGCGCTTCTACCGGGTGGATCCGGCACGTTCCCCAGATCCGGCGACAGGACGTCGCACGGGGACCGGGATCGGGCTGACGATCGCCCGGGAGATGCTGGCCGCCAACGGCGGCCGGATCGATGTCGAGCAGACTGGACCTGATGGCACGACGTTCCTGATCGCGTTGCCCAGCCTCGCGGCGACGAGGGCCGGGTAGCGAAAAGCGGCGGTCGTGGCGACCGCCGCTTTCGAGTCGGGGTGCGACGCTGCCAGACCTAGCGGAGGCGGAGCACCACGAACGGGTTCTCGAGCGGATGGCGACCGAAATGGCCCAGCCAGATCCGACCCGTTGGCAGCTTCGCCCCGGCCGCGTAACCGGCGAACGTCAGTCGCCGCGCGCAGTCCGTCCGGAAGTCCAGGCCGTCGACCCGGCCGTAGTTGTAGAAGCGATAGGTGATCGTCAGCTTGTCAGCGCTGAGCGCGATCGAGTCCCCGCCCTCGAGGTGGAACGGCGTCACCTTCATGGGCGCGCTGGCCGTGATCCGGCCGCTGAACACGAGCCTGCTCGAGCTCGGGTGCGTGACCCGCAGATGCCAACCCGTGGCGTCGTGCCAGATGTAGTCGCCGGCTCGGGCTCCGGGGCGCAGCGTCGTTGGCTGGCCTTGGACCGATGCCGGCCAGTGGCCGGGGCACGCCGCCTCGGTCGGCGGGGCCGTGGTCGCGGTCGCGGTCGGCGTCGAGGCAGAGGCCGCGACCGGGGCGAGCAGGTCCAGGGTCAAGACGCTCATAGCGAGCAGGCTCGAGGCCAGCGGCCGCAGGAGCCGGTACCTCCCAGGTGCCCGGCCGGGGCGAGCGATCGTGGTCGTCATTGGGATGACGCTCCTTTCCTGATGCCCAGCCAAGGGCCGGGTTTTTCGGCGTGCGGCCGACAACCGAAGTCGACCACTGGAACGCCACCTTGCCCGCCGAGCCGTGAAGAACAGTTGAAGGCCACCACGAACGAAGCGGCCAGCGGTCGAATCGCGTCGCGGGAGACGCCGCCGGCACGTCGTGAAACGCCGTTGACACGGCGATGGAAACGTTTACACTCGCCCCCGCACAACCAGCTGGGCTGACCCCGCGATCCGCACCCCGTCGCCATTCAGGAGCCCGGCTCTGCGCTGATGGAGGGGGCGTCGCATGCCACCGGCCGAGGCGCACGGATCCCCAGCTGGCCCCCTGCCGCGGCTTCGCGTTGGGCTCTTTGGCGCCGGTCTCGTCGGCCAGGCGGCCCACGCCTTCAGCCTGTGGGACGATCGCTCGCGGTTCGAGTTCGTCGCCGTGGCCGACCCCTCCGCGTCCGTTCGTGACGCAGTCGCAGCCCGCTACGGCGTCCCCCACGCTTGTGGCAGCCTGGAGGAAGCCCTGGCATTACGACTCGATGCTGTCGTGGTCGCCGTGCCCGACCCGGCGCATCGGGGCGCCGTCCTGACCGCCTTGCGGGCCGGGGTGCATGTCTTCTGTGAGAAACCGCTGGCGCTGAGCCTTGCCGAGTGCGACGAGATCCTCGCCGCGCGGGGCGACCGGGTGGTCCAATGCGGCTACATGAAGCTGTACGACCCCGCCGTGGAGCGGATGGTCGAGCGGCTGACGGCTGGTCCGGCCGAGCTCGTCTACCTGTCCGTCGAGGTCAATGATCCAGACCAGGCCCCGTTCGTCGACCACCTGGGGCTCGTTGTGGGTCGCGACGTGCCACAAGGTCTGATCGACGAGACGAGGCGTCGCGGCAGGGAAGCCGTGCGCGACGCGCTGGGCGCGGAGCCGGACGCGGCGGGGGCCCGTGCCTTCGAGGCTTACCTCGGGTCGCTCGTCCACGACGTGAGCCTCGCCCACCACTTGCTGCGATCGCTTGGCATCGCCTTGCCGCTCCCGATCGCCGATGCCGGGTACTTCGACGGCGGCCGCGGCGTGAGCCTCGCCTGGACGCTGCCGGGCGACGGGCGCGCGCACCTTGAACACCTGAACCTGCCCGGCGTCGCCGACTACCGCGAGCGTGTTACCGCCTACTGCCGGGACCGGATCCTCGAGCTCACGTTTCCCTCGCCGTACCTGCGTCACCACCCGACGCGCCTGGTTGAGCGCCGCTCGGACGGGACGACCGCCGGCCTCCAGACGATCGACTATCGGGTCTCCTACGAGGAGGCCTTCCGGAACGAACTGCGGGCGTTTCACGCTGCGATCACGACCGGCGTCCCGGTGCGGGCGACGGTCGAAGCGGCGCGGGACGACCTCGCGGCGCTGCTGGATGCGTTTCGGCTGGCGTCGAATCGGCGGCAGCACATCGCCTGACACCTCGTTACTCAAGAGCAAAGGAGTCGCGCGTGCGGATCGGGCTTTTCACCGATGGACTCAAGCACCTCCCGCGTCGCGATGCCCTCGAGTGGGCCGCCGCGCACGACATCACGGACGTCGAGATGAGCGTCGGGACGTGGGGCGGACGGACGCACCTGGACCTCGCCGCACTGCTGCGCGACCCCGTGGCGCGCGACCAGCTTCGCCGCGACCTCGGCGACGCCGGCATCCGGTTCAGTGCGGTGAATGCCGCGGGCAATCCCCTCCACCCAGACCCTGCCGCCCGCGCCGAGGCGCAGGCCGCGGTGAAAGGCGCGATCGAACTGGCGGCGCTCCTCGGGATCGACCGGGTCGTCACGATGGCCGGCAGCCCGGGCGGCCGGACGGGCGGACCTATCGGCGTCTTCGGGCTGTGGTCCGTCAGCAACGACGACGAGCCTATCTGGGCCTGGCAGATGGAGGCAGAGGTCGGACCGTACTGGCGAGCTATGTCGGACTGGATGTCGACCGCCGCCCCAGACGTTCGAGTCTGCCTCGAACTGCATCCCGGTGTGTCCGTCTGGACCCTTGAGTCTTACCGCGCCCTACGCGCCTGGTGCGGCGACAACATCGGCGTGAACCTGGACCCGAGCCACTTCTGGTGGCAGGGCGCGGATCCCATCCGGGTCATCGAGGCGCTCGGCCCGGTGGTCGCCTGGTGTCACGGCAAGGACACCACCCTGTACCCGGACCGGATCGCCCTCAACGGTGTGATGGATCACCGCTACCCCGTGGACGCGAGCTGGGCGCCGTGGCATTTCTCCGCGATCGGCGACGGCCACGACGCGGAGACCTGGTCCCGCCTCATCAAGGCCCTCCAGGCTGTCGGTCACGACTCCGTGGTTTCCATCGAGCACGAGGACCCCTCGTTGACTCCTGAAGAGTGCATCCGCCGCTCGGTCGCGACGCTCAAACTGGCGCTGGCGGGGTGACAGCCATTGGCTGAGGTCCAACTGTCCGCCATCGAGAAGCGGTTCGACGGCATCCGGGTGCTCGAATCTATCGGGCTCACCGTGGACGACGGCGAGTTCGTGGTGCTCCTTGGCCCGTCCGGCTGTGGCAAGACGACGGCGCTGCGGATCATTGCCGGCCTGGAGCGCCCGACCGCGGGCCAGGTACGCATCGGCGGGCGCGACGTGACGAATCTGTCGCCGCGCGAGCGGGACGTCGCGATGGTCTTCCAGAGCTACGCGCTCTACCCGCACATGTCGATCGCCGACAATATCGGCTATCCGCTGAGGATCCGCGGCGTTCCGGCGGGAGAGCGGGCGACGTTGGTGGCGTCGGTTGCAGAGTCCCTCGAGGTCGGGCACCTGCTGTCCCGAAAGCCACGACAGCTATCGGGTGGCCAGCGCCAGCGGATCGCCCTTGCCCGGGCGATCATTCGGGACCCCGCGGCGTTCCTCATGGACGAGCCGCTCTCCAATCTCGATGCCCGGCTGCGGATCAGCATGCGCGGCGAGATCCGGCGCCTCCAGCAGCGTCTCGGCGCCACGACCATCTACGTCACCCACGACCAGGCCGAGGCCCTGACCATGGCCGATCGCGTCTGCCTGATCAGCGATGGTGTCGTTCAGCAATACGCGCCGCCCCAGGAGATCTTCGACCGTCCCGCGAACCGGTTCGTGGCGAGCTTCGTGGGTAACCCACCGATGAACATCCTGCGATTGGCCCTGGACCAGGGGGCACGGGCGATGGTCGTGGCTGGCGTAGCTGTCCCGCTCGGCGAGCGATATGCCGCTTGCGCCGAGGCCGCCGTCGAGCAATTCGGGGTCCGCGCCCGCGATCTCTCGATCACGCCAACGGGCGCGCCAGGAATGGTCCCGGCGACGGTCTACGTGGTCGAGCCGATGGGCGACGAGGTGTATGTGGAGGTGCTTATCGGTGACGCTCGTGTCACGGTCCGAGCCGATCGAGGGTGGACGGCGCCGCTGGGCGCCCCGGTCGGCGTATACGTCGATCCGGCCAAGGCCTGCTTCTTCGCACCGGACGGCAAGACCGCGGTCCATCGAGTCGGCGAGGCGCCGACGATCCAGACAGGAGGAGTGATGCAATGAGCGAGGACGACATCCTGGCCCGCCAGATTCTGTTGCGGCAGCTGAGTCGCCGCGACCTGCTGCGCCTCGGCGCAGCCATCGGTGGCTCGGCCGCGGCCGGGGCGGTGCTTGCCGCCTGTGGCGGAGGGACGGCGTCGTCGGCGCCAAGCGCATCGGCGGCGGCGACCTCGGCCGGCGCGTCGGCCGCGGCGAGCCCCAGTACCGCACAGGCCGGCGGCAAGCTCGTCATCGGCGCGTTCGATGACGGCGCGATCACCGTATTCAAGAAGATCATCCCGCTGTTCGAGAGCGCCACCGGGACCAAGGTCCAGTTGCTGACCGAGCCGTACGACTCGTTCTTCGCCAAGGCGCTCCAGGACGGCACGTCGAAGGCCGGCCAGTTCGACATCTACATCATGGACGACCCGTGGATTCCGCAGTACGCGGCCGCCGGAATCCTGGAGGACCTGACGCCCCACGGGATCACGATGGACGCCGACTACCCGGCGCCGTTTGCGGACCTTGGCTTCTGGCCTCCGCGCCAGGGACCGCGGATCAAGGGCTTCGAGACCCAGGACCCCAAGCTGGTCGCGCTGCCGACTATCGGCGACCTCCAGACGCTGACCTATCGGAACGACGTGTTCGCTACCGCCCCCGCAACCTGGGACGACCTCGTCAGCCAGGGCAGGGCCGCGATGGCGAGCAAGAAGATCAAGTACGGCATCGTCTTCCGCGGCGTGAAGGGCAACCCGATCGTCACCTCGTTTTATCCCATCTTCCGCTCGTTCGGAGCCGACTTCTTCGACGACAAGTGGACCCCGATCTTCAACTCAGCCGAGGGGAAGCAAGCGGCTGACTTTTTCGTCACGACCCTCAAGGCATTGGCGCCCAAGGGCGTCGCGGAGTTCGACTCGAACCAGGAAGGGGCAGCCATCCTCGGCGGCGAGGCAGCGGCGATCATCCAGTACTCGGGCAATGCCATCAAATCGGATGATCCGGCGCAATCCCAGGTCTTCGGCAAGCTCGATTTCGCGGTCGTCCCGAAGCAGGTATCGGCCATCGCCCAGATCGGCATTTTCATCCATGGCGTCAGCGCTTCGGCGCCCAACAAGGACAACGCGATCGCGTTCATGAAGTGGTTCGCCTCCAACGAGGCGCAGACGGCGCTCGCCCGTGCGGGCGACCTGCCGGTCAAGTCGACGGCCTACTCCGACCCCCAGGCGGTGAAGGATCTCAGGTTGCTTCCCGTGGCTCTCGCCCAGCTCAACGCCGGTGCGCAGGCACGACCGCGGACCCCCGATTGGAACAAGGTGGAGTCGATCATCGGCACCGAGCTGAACATCGCCCTCTCCGCGGGGAGCGGTGGAGGCGCTGCCATGGACACCGCCGCCACCAAGGTCAAGGACTACCTGACCCAGGTCGGCTACTACTGACCCATGGCAACGGCGATGACGCCGGGCCTGGCGGCGAGGACCCTCCGGGGCTCCGGGCTGGACAGGGTGCTGCCCTATTTGATGCTGGGGCCGGCGCTCTTTCTCGTGCTCGGCGTCATCGTCTATCCCCTCATTGACGGCCTGCGATCCAGCACTGGCTTCTTCCGGTTCGGCCGCCAGGTGCGATCGGTCGGCCTGGATAATTACCGGCAGGCCTTCGCGGACCCGGTTTTTCTCGAGTCATTGATCACGACTGCTCGCTTCGTCGTGCTCGCCGTGACGATCGAGACAGTACTGGGGCTCGCCCTCGCGCTCTTGTGCGCCCGCGAGGCCCGGTTCATCCGTCGGATCCGGACCACGTTGATCCTGCCGATGATCGTCACCCCGGTTGTCGTGGGGATCGTCTTCCGGCTCATCTACGCCTCGGACGCCGGGTTGTTGGCGTCTCTGGCGCACGCTGTGGGCCTGGAGCCACCGCAGATCCTGAGCACCGGCAGCGGTGCGTTCTGGGGTCTCGTGTTCCTGGACGTCTGGGAGTGGACACCACTGCTGTTCCTCATCCTGCTGGCCGGCATCCAATCGATGCCCGTCGAACCGTTCGAGGCGGCGCGGGTCGACGGTGCCGGGGCGTGGCGGACGTTCGTGGACCACACGTTGCCGCTGCTGCGTCCCGCGATCCTCGTTGCCGTCACCCTCCGGTCGATTGACGCCCTCACGACGTTCGACCAGGTCTACGTCTTGACCGGTGGCGGGCCGGGGACATCAACCCAGCTCATCTCGATTTATGGGTACCAGACGTTCTTTCAGTTCCAGCAGGTCGGCTATGCCGCGGCCATGCTGTTCATGGTCGCGCTGGTCGTCCTCGTGGCCGCGGGCTTCGCGGTCGGGTTGATGCGGAGGCAAAGCCGATGACCAGAGGCCGGCTCGGCGGGCTCGCGTGGGCCGCGGCCGCCCTGGCGGCCATCGTCTTCGCCGTGATTCCACTCCTCTGGATGGTACTGACCTCACTCAAGAGCAACCGCGAGATCACCCAGGACTCGTCCCTTTTTCCTGAGGTCCTGACGCCCGAAAACTACGTGAGCCTGTTCAGCAGCCGCGAATTCGGCGCCTATCTCACGAACTCGATCATCGTAACGGCGGCGAGCGTTGCGATCGCCCTGGCGCTCGGGACCATGGCGGCCTACGTCCTCGCGCGGTTCCGGTTGTGGGCGGAGATGCATCGATACGTGGGCTTCAGTTTGCTGATCGTCCGGCTCCTCCCACCGGTCGTGATCATCATCCCGATCTTCCTTGTCGCCCAACAGCTCGGACTGCTCAATACGCGGTTGAGCCTGATCATCATCTACGCCGCGTTCAACGTGACGATCGTCGTCTGGATGATGGAGAGCTTCTTCCGGGAGATCCCGGTCGACCTGGAGGAGGCGGCCATGGTCGACGGCGACACGCGGTTCACTGCGTTTCGGCGCATTGTGCTGCCCCTTGCGGCGCCAGGTCTCGTGGCAACCGGCATCTTCACGGCGATCACCACCTATAACGAGTTCCTGTTTGCCCTCGTCCTGACCTCCACCCCCACCGCACAGACGATGCCGGTAGGCGCGGCCACCCTGATCGGTCGGATCAACATCGACACCGGTGCAATGAGCGCTGCAGGCGTGATCGGCGCGCTGCCGATCGTGGCCTTCTCGCTCTTCGTCCAGAAGCACCTGGTGCGCGGCCTGACGATGGGCGCCGTCAAGTGATCGCCCCGTCCACGCGCCTCACGGATGTGGCCCAGGCCGCCGGTGTCTCCGTGGCGACGGCCTCGCGCGCGCTGTCCGGCCGCGGCAGCGTCGCGAGCAAGACCCGCGATCGTGTCCGCCGGATGGCCGCAGACCTCGATTTCCACCCGTCGGCAGCCGGTCAGACGCTGCGCACCCGATCCACGCGGATGATCGGCTTCATCGTTCCGGACATCAGCTCGAGCTTCTACGCGAACGCGCTCAAGGGAGCCCAGCACCGGCTCCAGGCGGCGGGCTACCAGATCACGCTGATGGACACGGACGAGCGGCCCGATCGCGAACGGGCCGCCCTGTTCGCGCTTGCCGCCGGGCGTGTCGACGGCTTCATCCTGTGCTCGTCGGCGGGTGACGCTTCGGAGGTCCGCTCGATCGAGCGGCGCTTCCACCTCCCGATCGTGCTGTTCGACAACCTCCTCGCGGGCGTGGGGGCGGGCCGGGTCACGCTCGCCAACGAGGCTGGCATCCAGCTGCTGGTGGGGCACCTGGCGGACATCCACGGTCATCGAAGGATCGGTTATGTGGGTGGCATCGAGAGCGAGACGTCAGGCGCGGAACGCCTGGCCGGATACCGCGTGGGCATGCTGGGCAACGGCCTCCCGATCGACGAGCGCTGCGTCCGGCCGGGCGACTGGACCGAGGCCGCAGGTCGCACTGAGACGGCGGCACTTTTGGACCTTGACGATCCGATCAGCGCGATCGTGTACCCCTGCGCGGACCTGGCCCTGGGCGGCCTGGGCGAGCTGCGTGCGCGTGGCAGGTCGGTGCCTCAGGAGGTCGCGATCGTCTGTTTCGACGACACCGACGCCGCGCCCCTGCTCGATCCTCCCCTGACGGTCCTCGTGCGGCGGGATCGCGAGATCGGCGATCTCGCGGCGTCGATGGTCCTGCGCGCTCTCGAGCACACCGCCGCCGAACCGATGGACGTGCGGATCTCGATGGAGCTGGCGGTCCGCCGGTCGTGCGGCTGCGGCCAGATCGTGCCGTAGCCCACCAGCGCGGGCCGGCACACAGCTCCGCTGCGACGTGCATCCGGACATGTCCGGCGTGCTGATCGCGAGGTCCTGAGCCGGGCCCGGAGCCGGGCCCGGAGCCTCAGCCCTCCATGCGGAGCTCTTCGAGGTCCAGCTCCCGTTCGATCACCCGCAGCGTCCGGTCGTTGATCTCGCCCCGGTTACGCAGCTCGATGACCGCCGTCCGCTGTGCGCCGATCACGCCGCGCTGGATCTCCTCGTGCTCGACCCGCTCCTTGCGCCGCTCCTCGGTTTCGTCGGGATCTTCCGTGGCGAGATGCTGGCTGCGATCCCGGAGGCCGGACTCCAGGCGGTCGAAGAGGGGCTGATGGTCGGGCCAGTTCGGGCGGGCGCGCTCCACCTCATCGAGCCCGGCCTGGTACGCGGCGGTCCGCGCCGCGGTCGCCTCGTCGCCGTCGGGCTCGACACCGTCCCATCCGGCCCGTCGCATGACGAAGGGCAGGCTCAGGCCCTGGCCCACGAGGGTGACGAGGATCACCGCGAAGGTCAGCAGCAGGATCAGGTTTCGTTCGGGAAAGCCCGCCGGCAGGGCGAGTGCGGCGGCCAGCGAGACGGCGCCGCGGAGACCGGCCCAGCTGAGGACGAAGGTGAGCCGAGTGGCGAGCCGCGGGTCGCGCCTGGCGATGACCCGGCGGGGCGAACCCGGCAACAGGCTCGCGGTAAACACCCACGCGAATCGCGCGGCGATGATGACTCCGCACACCAGGGCCACGAGGCCGAGGATTTGGGCGGGCGACCGCGTCCCCAGTCCCTGCAGGATCTGCGGCAACTCCAGCCCGATGAGAATGAATACGAAGCCGTTGAGGACGAAGCCGACCATCTTCCAGGTGCTCAGCCACAGCAGCCGGCTGCTCGGGGTGAGGATCGTGCCCAGCCGCCGCCCGATCACGAGGCCCGCCACAACCGCGGCCAGCACTCCCGACAGGCCGAGCCGATCGGCCGGCAGGTAGGCGGCGAACGGAACCACCAGCGAGATCGCCACCTCGACCGGCGGATCGTCCAGCGGCCGCAGGATCGCGCCCGCCGCCAGACCGACGACGGCGCCGATCAGGACGCCACCCAGCGACGCCATCACGAACCCGGACAGCGCTCCGGACAAGACGAAGCTTCCGGTGACGACCGCGACCACGGCTACGCGGTAGGCGATGAGAGCAGTCGCATCGTTCAGCAGGCCCTCGCCTTCGACCAGGGTGACGAGCAGCCGCGGCGCGCCCAGCCTCCGGAAGACGGTCGTGGCCGCGAGGGCGTCAGTTGGCGCGACGATGGCTCCCAGGGCGAAGGCCGCCGGCCAGCCGAGGCCGGGGATAGCCGCCTGTGCGACGGCCGCGACGAGCACCAGGGTGAAGATCACCAGCCCGAATGAGAGTCGGGCGATGGGAGCGAGGTTCGTCCGAAGATCGCGCAGCGGCGTTTCGATGGCCGCGCTGAAGAGCAAGGGGGGCAGGAAGACAAGCAGGACGAGGTCGGGTTCGAGGGTGATGCGCGGCAGGCCGGGCACGAACGCCAGTCCCAGTCCGCCCAGCACGAACAGGGTTGGATACGGCACGCCGACTCGTCTCGCGATCTCGAACAGGATCGCGATGACGACGAGGCCAGCGAGGAGGGCGGTCAGAAGCTCCACGAATGTTGGCTCTTTACTGGGCGGCGGTGGGGCCGGTGAGGCGAGCGCGGCCCGTAATTATCGTGGGTCAACCGGCCGGCAGGAACGTCTTGCGACGCTCGAAGTCGGCGACCTCGCTTCGAGCCTCAGCAAACGCGGCGACGCCGGCAGGGTCGCTCAACCGAGCCTCCACGATCTCCGCTTCTTCGGCCGGCTTGACCCGCCAGCCGTGCCGGAAGACGAGGTCGCCGCCGATCCAGGCGCCCGTGAGGATCGCCGTCGTCGCCGCTGTCAGGAGCCGAAGCCTGCGGCGCCGCGCCGGCACCGCCACGACCACCGTCAGGACGGCCGCGGTGTTGATGAGCCCGTGAATCGTCGCCGGCCTCCGGGCTGGATGCTCCCCTGGAATGGTCAGCCAGTCGATCCAGCCCACGACCGCGGCCGCCAAACCGGTGGCAGCTGCGCCCGCGGTCAGGACGTCGCCCAGGCGTAGTCCGCGGGCGCTGGTGATCCGATCCCACAGGTCGGCGGCGAATGCCAGCGGGATGAGGACGATCGGCCCATCGGACAGGATCGCGTGGATCGGGTGACCGTGGACGACCGGGTGCTTCGGAAGGTCCACCGCAACTCCTCAGTTGTGTCGGCTGGAGGTGGCCGCCAGCGACGCGTAGAGATCCTCGTACCCGGCCACGCAGGTCTCCATATTGAGGTGGTCGAGCGCATGTTGGCGACATGCGCCGCGATCGATCTGGCCAACGGATTCGACCGCTTCGACCGCGGCGCTGATGTCACCCGGCTCCACGAGAAACCCGGTGATCCCGTCGTCGACGATCTCGCTCAGTCCGCCCCGCGCGAAGGCAACCACCGGCGTCCCGGCGGCCTGCGCCTCGGCCGCGACCAGGCCGAACGGCTCTTCCCAATCGCTCGGGCAGAGCACCGCCAGGGCCGACGCGAACCTCTGCCACAGCTCCGCCCGCGGCAGAGCATCGTGAAAGGTGACCCGCGGTTCCCCCTCGTAATGCTCCCGAAGGGCCCGGGCGTAGTCGTCGTCGTAGGCGGTGCCGTAGAGGTCGATTCGTTCGTTGGACAGCAGCGCGATCTCGATGGCCGCAGCGGCGCCCTTCTCCGCGCTCAGCCGGCCGGCAAAGACCAGCCCGCGGCCAGGTTGGTCCGACCACGGGATGCGGTCGACGGGTACGCCATTGCGGATGACCCGATCGAACCTGACGAAAGGGCTCCAGGCCCTGGCCTGCGAGACCGAAACGCCGACCACGATCCCCGGTTCGTTGCCCTGTTGGGCCTCGCGCACAGCCCTGGCAGCCTCGGGCTCCGGCGGCAGGTGGATCGTGTGGATGACCGGAGCGCGCCCCACCCGGCCCCGCCGCAGCGCCGGCGGGTCGAAGCCGTGGCTGTGCACGACGTCGTACGCGCCGCGCTCGACCATCCCGAAGACTCGCTCGTAGGCCTCGTCGACCGCGGCAAGTGAGCGCCGCGGGCGATCGGGCCGGACGAGGGCGCCGGCCAGGCTCGCGGCGTCAACGCCCGTGTCGACAACCTTCGCCCCCGGAATCTCCGAACCCGTCGCGGCGTAGACGTCGACATCGTGCCCCCGCCTCGTCAGCCCAACCGCGAGATCGGCGAGCAATGCCTGCGACCCGCCCTGCTGCGGCTCGGAGATCGTCGTCACGAGGGGGGCGACGAGGGCGATCCTGAGCATGGGGGGCATCGTAGCGGCGGACTCACGAAAGGCCCTCGCCCCCGAGGACGATGGCTTGGCATACTGGGCGGCGTGAAGCTCGCGATTCTGGGTGGGGGTGGGTTCCGCACGCCGGTCATCTACCGGGCGATTGCCTGTGGCCAGACCCGTACCAGGTACGACGAGCTCGTGCTGTACGACACCGACCCGACCCGCCTGCAGCGGATCGAGGCGGTCCTCCAGGGCCTCGACGAGACCCTCGGCACCAAGGTCCCTCACCGCACGACGACCCGGCTCGAGGACGCCGTCGACGGCGCCGACGTGATCTACTGCGCGGTCCGCGTGGGCGGGCTGGCCGGCCGGCTGATCGACGAAACAGTCGCCATTGAAGCCGGGGCGATCGGCCAGGAGACGGCCGGCGCGGGCGGCCTCGGCTTCGCCCTGCGCACCGTGCCCGTGGTCACCGAGATCGCGCGGGTCGTTGACCGCCGCGCTCCGAACGCGCTGTTCATCAACTTCACGAACCCGGTGGGCCTCGTGACCGAGGCGATCAGGCGCGTCCTGGGCGACCGCGTGGTGGGCATCTGCGATGCGCCGGGCGATCTCACTCGCCGCATCGCCCGAGCGCTCGGGCACAAACCCGAGGAGTTGTGGTTCGACTACTTCGGGATCAATCACCTGGGCTGGGTAAAGGGCGTGTTCCACGAGGGCCGCGACCTCCTGCCGGGGCTGCTCGCCGACCCCGAGCGGGTTGCCTCGATCGAGGAGGGCCGGCTCTTCGGCGCGGAGTGGCTCCGCTCGGTCGGGATGATCCCGAACGAGTACCTGTACTACTACTACTTCGAGCGCGAGGCTCTCGAGGCGATGCGCGGCGGACAGGTCAGGGCCCGGTTCCTGGGCGCCCAGCAGGAGGGGTTCTACGGCGCGAAAGGCATGCCGCGCGAGACGCTCGAGCTGTGGGAGAAGACGCTCGCAGAGCGCGAGGGCCGCTACATGGAGGAGGCCTGGGCTGGACGCGAAGAGGAGCGGGAGCAGATGGTGGCCGGCCGGGAGCCCGGTGGATACGGCGGCCTGGCCCTGGGCCTGGTCGACGCCCTGCATTCGGACGGCCACGCGGTCCGAATCCTTGACGTCGCCAACCGCTCCAGCCTGCCATTCCTCGATGCCGAGGCCGTGGTGGAGGTGCCGAGTGTCGTTGGGCAAGGCGGGATCTTCCCGGTGGCGATCGGAGAGGTTCCGCTGGAGGCCCAGGCCCTGATCCTCCAGGTGCGAGCGGCAGAGCGAGTCGCGATCGACGCCGCGCTTTCCGGTTCGAGGCGGATGGCCATCAAGGCGCTCGCTCTAAACCCGCTCGTCCCGTCCGTTGAGGTGGCAACTCGAATCCTCGACGGTTACATCGCGGCCCAGCCCGAGCTCCGCGACAGCCTGCGATGACGATCGACGTCGCGTGCGTTGGATCGCCGTTCCTGGACCTGATCTTTCGCGGCCTCAAGGCGTTGCCCGGACCGGGCGAGGAGCAGCTCGCGCGCGAGCTGGTGATCGTGCCAGGTGCAATCGCCAATGTCGCCTACGCGCTGAATCGCCTGGGCCTCGAGGCCGTGGTCTGTGCCCCCGTAGGGCGCGACCCGGCCGGCCGGCTCCTTGGCGAGCTGATGGCCGATGCGGGCGTCCGCTGGATCGGGCGGTCGGCGCCGACCACCCCGGTTTCGGTGGCGATGCCCGTCGACGGTGACCGAAGCTTCGTCACCGCCGGCCCGCCGCCAACGGTTGACACCGACGCTCTCGCTGGGCTCGAGCCGCGCGCCGTGGTCGTCGACCTGCCCAGCATTGGCCTCCTGCCGCCGCTGCCGATTGTCTACGCGGTCGTCGGCGATCCCGAGGTGACCGTGATGGCCGGCAAGCTGCCGAGATCGTTGGCCGGGGTTCGCGCGCTGATCCTCAACGATCGAGAGGCTCGCGGCATGACCGGCGTTGGAGACACGGACGGGGCGGCCGCTCGCCTGGCGGCGCTGGGGACCACGGTTGTCGTGACCTGTGGCCGGTCGGGCGCATTTGCGACCGAGCCCGACGGCCGCGTCGTGCGCGTGGAGGCGCCGATCGTCGAGGTCGAGGATCCGACCGGTGCGGGCGACCTCTTCACGGCGGCCTACGTCTGGGCCGACCTGGCCGGCCGCTCGCTCGAAGATCGGTTGGCGCTGGCGAGCGCCTACGCTTCGTTCTCCCTGGCCGGGGCAAACAGCCGACAGAAAGGCCTGACGCAGGCGGAATTTCAGAGCGCACTGACTGAGCGAGAGCAGTCGCATTTGTGGGTGGAGGAGGCATGACATGGTGAGATCCAAGCGCCTGATCGCGCTCGTCGCGGTCGGGGCAATGCTCGTTGGCTGCGTGCCGGGCAGCGGCCAGGCGACGCCATCGGTTGCCCCAAGCCCCGCGGGGCCGCCCCCGGCGGCTTCGGCCAGTGCGGCCGCATCCAGCGGCGCGTCGACCGCCCCCTCGTTCGACACCTCGACGCCGGTGACGCTCACCGAGTGGGATACGGAAACGTCCGCCGGCCCGTCGGGCGAGATGGACGCGCTCAACGCGGCCTTCCACGCCAAATACCCCAACGTGACCATCAAGCGCACGTCCAAGTCGTTCGACGACTACGTCGCCACGATCAAGCTCGCGGCTTCGGCGCCCGACGCCCCCGACGTCTACCAGGGCAACGAGGGCTACTCGGTCGACGCGGCGCTGGTCAAGGCCGGGCTGATCGTGCCCCTCGACGATTACTCGAAGGCATATGGCTGGGAGACGCGCTTCGGCTCGCCGGCCACGCTCGACGTGCTGCGCTGGTCGAACGACGGCACGACCTGGACCAAGGGCCCGCTGTGGGGCATCGCCCAGAAGGCCGAGGTCCTCGGCGTCTTCTACAACAAGGCGACCTTCCAGAGGCTCGGCCTCAAGCTCCCGACGACATTCGACGAGTTCCAGGCGACGCTCGCCGCGGCCAAGGCAGGCGCGGTCGAGCCGATCGTCGTCGGCGGCCTCGACGGCTGGCCGCTGGGCCACGTCTTCATGATGCTGCAGGCCCTGTATGAGCCGGCTCACCAGATCACGAACTGGACGTTCGCCGTTCCCGGTTCCACGTTCGACGACCAGGGTACGCAGCAGGCGGCCGCGGTCATGCAGGACTGGGCCAGGAAGGGCTACTTCTACAAGGGCTTCGGTGGCATCGGACAGGATGCGTCGGCAGCCCGTTTCGTGAAGGGCACCGGGTTGTACTTCCTGACCGGGCCGTGGGAGAACGGCACCTTCGCGCCGATGGGACCGAACGTGGGCTGGTTCGCCCTGCCGGGGCTGACCGCCGGGGCGCCGAGCCCGACGACCGGCTCACTGTCCATCCCGTACCACATCAGCAAGGCGTCCAGGTACCCCGACATCGGGGCCGCCTACATCGACTTCATCACCAGCCCGGCGGCGGCTGACGTCGTGGCCGGCAAGGGCGACCTGCCTGCCGCCCCGCTCGCGACGTCCTCCGTAGTCGATCCGCAGTCCTCGCTTGGCGAGATCATCGCCGGCTTCAACGACAAGTCCAAGGGCGGCCTGCTGACGCCCTATCTCGACTGGGCCTCGCCGACGATGGGGGACACCCTCTTCGGTGGGCTGCAGAAGCTGACGGCCAGCAAGCTGACCCCGGCCGAGTTCACGGCGGAAGTGCAGAAGGACTGGAGCAAGGCCCATCCTGGCCCGTGACCGGTTCCGGCTCGGACGCCGGCAGGGGACTGCGGTCTCCGGCCGGCGCCCGGGCGAGCCTCGCCTGGTCGGCCTCCTCTACATCCTCCCGGCGTTCGCGTTATACGGACTCTTTGTCCTGCTGCCGGCGCTCAACGGCGCCTGGATCTCGCTGTTCAAATGGGACGGGGTCAGCCTCGCCCAGTGGGTGGGGCTGGGCAATTACGCGGATGCCCTGGGCGACCCACTCGTACAGGGCGCGTTCTTCCACGCCTTCGTCCTGATCGTCTTCTACGCGCTCGCGCCGGTCTGCCTCGGCTTGCTCGTCACCGCGGCGCTGTCGCGCCACCCCATCCGCGGACTGACCGCCTTCCGGACGATCGTCTTCCTGCCCCAGGTCCTCGCCGCGGTCGTCATCGGCGTCGCCTGGCAGTGGATGTATGACCCGCAGGGGCCTGTCAACACAGCGCTCACTGCCGTCGGGCTGGACGCGTTGACGCGGACGTGGCTGGGGGACTTCGGGGTCGCGCTGCCGGCGGTCGGGATCATCGGCACGTGGGTCACGACCGGTCTGTGTGCCGTGCTCTTCATCGCCGGCGTGCAGCAGATCCCCAGCGAGCGCTACGACGCCGCGCGGGTCGACGGCGCCGGTGCTGTGCGCGAGTTCCTGGCGGTGACCCTGCCCGGGCTGCGCAACGAGATCGTCGTGGCCCTGCTGCTCACGGTCATCGCGGCCCTGCGGGCCTTCGACATCATCTTCGTCACGACGAAGGGCGGACCCGGCAGCGAGACCTACGTGCCGACCCTGCTCATCTACAAGCGCGCCTTCGTCAGCGGCGAGGTGGGCTCGGCGGCCGCGATCGCCACGATCCTCACCGCGATCGTGCTGCTGGTGTCGGTCGGCATCCGACGGCTCGAGGAGGCGCGCGACGCATGATCACCTCTCGCGCCGAGCGGACGCTCACCTATGTCATCGCGCTGCTGTTTGCGGCTGCGTCGATCGCGCCCCTCGCGGGCGTCCTGCTCGCGGCCCTCCATCCGCCGGGCGCGCTGCTGTCGGGCATCAGCCTGCCGGACAGGTTCAGCCTCGAAACCTTCGCCGCAGCCTGGGAGCGCGGCTCGTTCACCACGCTCATGACGTCCAGCCTGATCGTCTCGTTGGCGGTCGTGGCGCTGACCGCCGTGACCTCGATTCCGGCCGGCTATGCCTTCGGGGTCATCCGTTTCCCGTTCGCCAATCTGCTCTTCTACGTCCTGATCGCCGGGATCATCATCCCGTTCGAGGCCGTCATCGTGCCGCTCTACTACTCGTTTCGCGGGCTCGGGCTGACGAACACCTATTGGGCGCTGATCCTGCCCCAAGCGGGGCTGCAGGTCTGCTTCGGCACGTTCTGGATGCGGGCCTTCTTCCGAGCCTCTCCGATGGAGCTGATCGAGGCCGCCAGGATCGACGGCGCCTCTACCTGGCAGGTCCTGTGGCGGGTCCTCGTCCCGATCGCCCGGCCGGCGATCTTCACCCTGGTCGTGCTCGTCTTCACCTGGTCGTGGAACGACTTCCTGCTCGCCCTGGTGATGATCTCGGACGAGGCACACCGGACGGCGCCACTCGGGTTGTCGGTGTTCAAGAGCCGCTACGGCCTGGACGTGCCGGAGGTAGCGGCCGCGGCGATCCTTGTCGCACTGCCGATCCTCGTCATCTACGTCTTCGCCCAGCGGCAGTTCATCCGGGGCGTGCTATCCGGCTCAATCAAGGCCTGACGCCTGGCGGGCTAGAGGGGCCGGGTAATCGATCCTCGAGGTGGAAGACCTCCTCGAGACGGCGGTGGAAGCCCGTTGCAGGGTCGGTCAGTGGGTCGATGAGTTCGCCCATGTCGGCCTGCCAGCGGGCGTTCACTGAGCTTGCCGCCATCGATGCCCTGAACGCGGCGAAGTCATCCACTTCGAGGTAAGCGAACAGGTCGTGGCCCCGGATGAAGATCGAGTAGTTCCGGCAGCCGGCGAGCTTGAGGGCGTCGAGCATCTCCGGCCAGACGGCTGCGTGGCGGCGGCGGTATTCGGCTTCCTGTCCCGGTAGCAGTCGCATCGTGAAGCCCACGCGTTCCATCGCGCCTCCTGCGAATCGGCGGCGCCCCGAAGGCGAGGCCTCCAGGGCGCCGATGCCCGTTCGGTTGAACGAGAGCTTAGAAGTTGAACTGATCCACGTTCTTGGCGTCGAACCTGAACGCCGGGCCAAGGATCACGATGCTGTCCTTGCCGATCTTGTACGGCTGGTCGCCGTTGAGGCCTTTCACGGTGAAGGTCTCGCCTTCCTTGCCGGTGATCTGGCCGCTGACGAGCTTGGCGGCGACCTGGTATGACAGGTAGCCAAGGTCCGGGACGCTCCACAGCCCGAAGACCGGGGAGGTGCCGTCCTTGACGAACTTCTTCATGTCGTTGGGGAAGCCGAGTCCGGTCACCTTGACAGAGGCGGACTTGCCCGCCTGGCTCACGACCTGGGCGGCGGCGAGGATCCCGACAGTGGTCGGTGCGACGATGACCTTGAGATTCGGGTACTTGGTGAGCAGGCCCTGCGCCTGGGTGGTGCTGACGTCGGGCTTGTCGTCGCCGTACACGGTGTCGACGAGCTTGAGGCCCTTGTACTTGTCGCCCTTCAGGGTTGTCTTCATCAAGTCGATCCAGGCGTTCTGGTTGGTCGCCGTAGCGGCCGCCGAAAGGATGGCGATCTCGCCGGTGCAGCTCGGAGCGAGCTCACATGCCCAATCCGAGAGGTTCACGCCGACGCCGCTGAAGTCGACCTGGTTGACGAAGACGTTGTAGGCGCCGATGGCGGGGCTGGAGTCGAAACCGACGACCTTGATGCCGGCCGCCATCGCCGCCTTGAGGTCCGGGGCGACCTCATCCTTGCCGTCGGCCGAGATGATGATCGCGTTGACCTTCTGGGTGGTGAGGTCCTTGATGAACGGGACCTGGAGGTCCGGCTTGGGCTCGTTGGGCCCAACCTGGATGATCTTGCTGCCGGCCGTCTCGGCGGCCGCCTTGTCCATCCCGGTCTTGGCCGCCGCGAAGTACTGGTTGACGATGTCCTTCGGCAGGTAGCCGACGGTTATGGCGCCGCCGCCGCCCCCGGATGGGCT
>JALZAF010000153.1 GCA_030948505.1 Chloroflexota bacterium | reverse complement strand
GCGCTGGGTCCCCCCCACTCGGCGCCCTGTCGCGATTCAGCGCACGAAGATTTGAACCAGTGGCGCGGATCGGGACGTCATGGATCGGCGCCTATACTACGGCCTGTCGTACTCCGGAGGCCTCCCTTCCCCGATGATCGCGGACCGACGCGCCTTGCCCAGGGTTGCCTGTGACCGGGTGACGAAGGTCTTCGGATCGACGGTCGCGTTATGGCGCGTCGATCTCGAGGCCACCGCCGGCGACTTCGTCCTTGTTCACGGACCGAACGGCTCCGGCAAGTCCACGCTTCTTCGCATCATCGCCGGCCTTACCCCGCCCAGCGCAGGCCACGTGCGTTGGGACGGATTCGCGGGAGCGGGGCCAACGATCGCGCGCGTCGGCCACAGCTCGGGGTTGTATGACGCCCTGAGCCCGTTGGAACATTTCGACCTGTTTGCTCGATTGGGAAGGACGGATCGCGACCGTGCCGTCGAGATCTTTGCTGGGCTCGGTGCCCCATACGTCCTGGGCCGTCCGTGCGGCGGCCTGTCCGCCGGGACACGCCGGCGCGTGGCTCTCGCTCGGGCGTTCGCCTCGGGCGCCGACGTGGTCCTGCTCGATGAACCGCTCGCGTCGCTCGACGAGCGGGCCGCGATCGGCGTCGTCGCCCTGATCGAGGCGACGATCGCTGCCGGTGGGCTGGTCATCGCCGCTGCTCCGTCGGATCCGCGGCTTCGGGCGATCGCCCAGCGCACGGTCGCGCTCATTGATGGTCACCCTCTCCACGCCGTTCCCGCCGAATTGGGGGCCGAGTTCGATGCTGTCTGACATCGTCGTCCTCGCCGCGAAAGATCTCCGGATCGAGCTGCGCTCCCCGTCCTCGGCGATCGGCGCCATCACGCTTGGGCTCATCGGCCTGGTCGTGACCGGCCTCGCCACGGGGCCAGATCCGGCGCGGCTCCGGACGATCGCGCCCGGGCTCGGGTGGCTCGCCGTGCTGTACGCGGCGATGGCAGTCAGCGAGCGTCTCGACCGCATCGACCGGAACGACGACGCGTTGTCAGATCTGTGGCTGTCCGTTCGCGACCGCCGCGCGATCTTCGCCGGAAAGGTCCTGGCGCTCACATTGATCCTGTGGACGATCACCCTGGCCCTTCTCGTCGCGGCGATCATCCTTCTGAACGTCGAGCCCACCCCGGCCGCGGTCGGGCTTGTCCCGCTCGCCGGGCTCGCTTCGCTTGCGCTCGCCGCTGGCGCAGGACTCGTGACCGCCGTGGTCGGGTCGAGCTCGCAGCGGGTCCTCCTCTTGCCGGTCGTGCTCCTCCCGCTGCTCGCCCCCGCTCTGCTCGCTGCATCTCAGGCCACTGCCGCGCTCCTCGGCGGGCATCCAGATGCTGCGCTTCCCTGGTCGGGCCTGCTGGTAGCGCAGGCAGCGCTCTTTGCCGGGTTGGGGCTGCTCGTCTACGAAGCCGGAGCGGCTCTCGAATGACCTTGGTCCGACGCCTCCTGACACCGACCGGTGTCGTCGCCTTCGTCGCCGTTGCCGCAGTCGTCGGCGTTGGTCTCTTCGTCGTCCCGCCCGATCGCCTGCAGGGCCAGGTCCAGCGGATCATGTATGTCCACGTCCCCTCCGCCTGGATCGCCTACCTCGCGTTCTTTATCACCTTCGTTGCGAGCGTCCGCTATCTCTGGCGAAAGGATCTCGGCGCCGACCGGCTCGCCGCATCGAGCGCCGAGGTCGGACTCGTGTTCACCGGCGTGGCCATCGTCACCGGCGCTATCTGGGGCAAGGCCACCTGGGGCGTCTGGTGGGACTGGGACCCTCGGCTCACCACGACTGCGCTGCTGTTCCTGATCTACGCCGGCTATGTCCTCGTCCGCGCCTCGCTGACCGATCGCCTAGGGCGCGCACGGGCCGGCGCGATCATCGGGATCGTCGGTTTCGCCAACGTGCCGATCGTTCATTTCTCTGTGTTGTGGTGGCGGAGTCTGCATCAGCCACCGACGATCATCCGACCAGGCGACCCGTCGATCGATCATCTGCTCCTCGCGGAGTTGCTCGCAAGCGTGCTGGCCTTCACGGTGCTCTTCCTCTACCTGCTGGGCCGGCGGCTTGACCTTGAGCGCGGACGCGATGAGCTGGACCAGGCCTTGGTGGTGACGTCATGATCGACATCGCCTTCGTCGCGGGTGCCTACCTCGTCGCATTGGGCGGGCTCGCCGCGTACACGGCGACGCTCGTCCGCCGGTTGCGCGCCGCGCGTTCGGCCCGTGCGGCGATCGACCGACGCGAGGCCGCAACAACCACCGAGGCGGCGACCCAGCCACAGGCGCACTGATGCGGGCCCGGCCGGCGACGCTAATCGGCCTGGGGCTGGTGTTCGCGGCCCTCGTCGCCGTCGGCGGCCTGGCGATGACAAATGCCGTCGTCTACTACGTGACGCCGACCGAACTGGCGGCCCGGCCGGTCGACGGCCCCGTCCGGTTGTACGGGATCGTCATCCCGGGCTCCGTGGGTTATGACGGAGCGAGTGGCGTCCTGTCCTTCCGGCTTTCGGATGGCACGACGACGGTCGCCGTGACCAGCCAGTCTCTGCCGACGGCCCTCTTCCGCGACGGGATCGGGGTGGTCCTTGTTGGGCGATCGACCGGCGCCGAGACATTTTCGGCGGACGAGATCCTCATCAAGCACTCCGCGGTGTATGAACCCCTGAAACCCGGCGAGACCATCCCGCCGGGGATCATCGAGCAGATCCAGGGTGGCGGATGATCGGGGTCGTTGGGCTCACGGCGAGCTGGTCCGCCTTCGGATTGGCCGTCATCGGGCTGGTCGTCGCCCTTCGGTCGGTCCGATCGGGACGCTTCGACCCGAGGCTGCGATGGTTCGCCGTGTCGACCGCTGTCCTGGCAGTCGGGGCCAACCTGACGATGGTCGTCGGCCTCGTGGCGCGAGACTTCTCGATCGCGTACGTGGCAGAGGTCGGCAGCCGCTCGACGCCACTCCTGTACACCGTGGCGTCGTTGTGGGGAGCCCTCGAAGGTTCGATCCTCTTCTGGGTCGGGATCCTGGCCGTTCTGACGGCGCTCTTGGCAATCCGGACGGCGGCTCGCGACGAGCAGCGGCTTCCGGCCGCCGTCGCGGTCCTCTTCGGTTTGCTCGTCTTCTTCATCGGGATCGTGATCGGGCCGGGTAACCCGTGGGGCCGGGTATCGCCCGTCCCCGCGGATGGCCCCGGCCCAAATCCACTCCTCCAGAACCACCCCCTGATGGCCATCCACCCGCCGCTGCTATACCTCGGGTTGGTCGGTCTTGCGATCCCATTCGCCCTGACGGTCTCAGCACTTCTCCGAGGCGAGCTCGACCGGGTCTGGCTGGCGGCCGCTCGCCGCTGGACCCTCGGCGCCTGGGTCGCGCTGACCGCTGGGCTTGTACTCGGGGCATGGTGGTCGTATGCGGTACTCGGCTGGGGTGGCTACTGGGCCTGGGACCCGGTCGAGAACGTCGCCCTACTGCCGTGGCTGACCACCACCGCGTTCCTCCACTCTGCGATGGTGCAGGCCCGGCGGGGGTCGCTGGTCGCATGGAACGTGGCGCTCGTCGTCGCCTCGTTCACGCTCACGCTCACCGCGACCTTGATCACCAGGAGCGGCATCCTGTCGTCCGTTCACGCGTTCACGAACACGCCCATCGGACCCCTGTTCCTTGCCCTCGTCGCCGGGGTCGTGATGTCATCGGTCCTCCTGGCGATCTGGCGGCTACCGGCCGGAGTCGCACAAGGACGGCTTGGGGCACGGGGGGTGGCGTTCCTCCTCAACAACCTCCTGCTCGTCGCGGTCGCGACGACCGTTCTCGTCGGGACCTTGTTTCCGCTTCTGGCCGAGGCCCTGACGGGGCGGCAGGTCAGCGTCGGCGCACCGTACTTCGAGCGGGTGATCGGACCGATCGCCCTGGGGTTGCTGGTCCTCGTCGGCGTTGGGCCATCGCTGCCGTGGGGAGGGTGGACCCGACAGTCGCGGCGCCGCCTTCTGCCGGGCACCATCGCGGCCGTCTTGCTCGCGCTCGGCGACCTCTTGGTGGGAGGGCCGCCAGAGCTGATCCTGGGTGTCGCGGTCGGGGGCTTTGCCCTGGTCCAATCGGCCAGTTACGTCTTCGATCTTCGGGGTCCCGGCGGCCGCGAACGTTCTGGTCGGCGGACTCTGGGACGGCGAGTCGGTTTGCCGCCTCGCCGAGCGGGCGCGCTTCTTAGCCACGGCGGCATCGCGATCGTCGCCCTCGTTGTCGTCGCCTCGGCCGCCGGCCGGCTGCAGACCTCGGCGACGCTAGCCGATGACCAGACCCTCGAATTGGGCGCCTACCGCGTCCAACTTGCGGGGATCTCACGTCGGGCCGGCGCAGACCGCTCGATCGTCCAGGCGGACGTGCAGATCACGGGTCCCGGCGTTGATCAATCGGCCTCGCCCTCGCTCAGCCTCTTTCGGACGTCGACGCAGGCGATCGCGACGCCCGCCATCGTCCCCGGCCCGACAACCGATGTCTATCTCGTCCTGCTGAATGTGGACCCAGCCGCCGGCACGGTCTCGCTGCGCCTGACCATCCAGCCATTCATGAGCTGGCTGTGGGTGGGTGGGCTGCTCGTCGCCATCGGTGGCCTCGTGGCCCTCGGTCCACGCTTGACGCGACGCCCCGCGGCGGCGCCGAGCCGGGATCCGGAGGGCGCGCCGGCTGAGGCACCGGCATGAACGTCGGAACGACCCGGTACCCGAGTCCCCGGCTTGTTGCCTCCGTTGTTGCCAGCGTCCTGTTGATCGGCGTCCTGGCGGTCGTCGCGGTCGGGTTCACGCGGGACCCGAGCCGGATCGAGTCGCCGCTCATCGGTCGTACCGCCCCCGAGTTCCGCCTCGTATCGCTCGACGGCGCGACGATCGATCTCGCCGACCTGCGCGGCCGTCCCGTCGTGGTGAACTTCTGGGCATCCTGGTGCATCCCGTGCCGCGACGAGGCGCCTTTGCTGGCTTCGGCTCAGCAGCGCTACGCCTCACGAAATGTGGCCTTCCTTGGCGTTGTCTACCAGGACAGCGCGGCCAGCGCTCGGGCATTCGTCGATCGCTATGGGATCGCTTATCCGTCGCTGCTGGATCCCGAAAGCCGGACAGCCCTCGATTACGGGGTCTACGGGATTCCCGAGACCTACTTCATCGCCTCCGACGGGACGATTCGGGACAAGCAGATCGGGCCGCTCGACGCCGTGTCCCTCGAGCGCCAGATCGGCGCGGCGCTCAGATGACCGCCTTGGCTCGACCGGGGCTTCGCGAATCGATCGACGCGCTCCTGATCGGCGCCGTGGTCTTGGTGCTCGGCGCGGCTCTTGTGGCGGCGCTTGGTCTCAGACCACCCAGTCTGTCCGAGCGAACCCGGAGCCTCGAATCTGAGTTGCGCTGCCCCGTCTGCCAGGGCCTGTCGATCGCCGATTCACCGGCCGAACTCGCCGTGGAGATGCGCAGCGTGGTGGCCGCGCGGCTCGCGGCCGGGGCGAGCGACGCCGATGTGCGCGCCTACTTCGTCGAGCGCTATGGGAGTTGGATCCTGCTGGCACCGGATCCCGCGGGGCCCAATCTGCTGCTGTGGGCGATACCTGGTCTCGTGTTGATCGGCGGCGCAGCGGCTGTCGTCGCGCGATCACGTCATCGCCAGCGTCGTGCCACCATCGGGCCCGGCGGCGCCGTCGCCGCCTCGACGCCACGTCCGCTCGTCTTCGGGCTTGCGACCGTGATCGTCATCGCGGCGGTCGCGATCCCACTCGCCGTGGCGGTCACGCCGCGTTCCTCGGGGCAAGAAATCTCGGGTGGGACCGCGGACCAAGCCGCACCCTCGATCGAGCAACTCGAGGCGCGCGCAAGCGCCGACCCCGCCGACGTTGGATCGCTCGTCGCGCTCGGAGACGCGTATGTCGCAGCCGGTCGCCCGGCGGACGCCGGCGATGCTTACGGCCGCGCCCTCAAGGCTGAGCCGGACCATGTCGGCGCGCTGATCGGTCTTGGCTCACTCCTGCTTGGCGCCGGCCGGCCCGACGGCGCGGTCTCCCTGTTCGA
>JALZAF010000134.1 GCA_030948505.1 Chloroflexota bacterium | reverse complement strand
GCCCCGGGCAGGCTGCGCGGCCACGTCGTTGCCAGGGCGACGACGGCCAGCAGCAGGCCCCCGGCCGACCCCAGGACGAGGAACAGGCGCGCGAAGTCGGAGCCCGCGATCGCGCCGCCGGCGATGTGGAACGGCTCCTCGGCTCGCACCAGCGCCGCGAGTCCGGCCGCAGCAGCGAGACCAAGCAGGCCGAACGCGGCGGATGCACGTGGCGCCCGGCGCGTCAGCAGAGATACGCAGCCCGCGCCCAATGCCACCGCCAGGAACGGCAGCAGGCTCATCGCCCCGTCCGGCTCATCGCCGCGGCCCGTTCATCGAGCGGCCCGTTCATCGAGCGGCCAGTTCATCGAGGGCCCGGGATCGCCCGACGCGGCGTGCCGTCACGGGCGATCCGGCCTTCCTCCGCGGCCGCGCCCCCCTGTCCCGCGGCGCCGGCCGGGCCCGCCGCCGGGCGGCGCAGCAGGTGCAGCTCGAGGCCGGAGCCCGCCCGGATCGAACCACGGGCGATCGTCCCCGCGGCGCCGGCCACGGCGACTGTCAGCCCGGCCAGGACCAGCTGCTCGAGCGGGCTCGGTGACCCGACGAGGGCAACCCGGCCGACGCTTCCAGCCAGGACGCTGAGAACGAGGCCGATCGCGAGGCGCAGGACGTCGCGACCAACGAGCAGCGGGCCAATCGCGAGGGCGGCCAGGGCAAAGGCTGTCGCTTCGGCCTCCGGCGGTCCGCCGGCCGGACCGACGAAGCCCGACGCCGCGAAGCCGGCCACGCCGGCGGCCGCGGCGAGCATCGCCTCGACCGGCCAGCCCAGCGTCGAGCCGCGCGTCACGGGCTGGCGCCGCACCGCCATCCAGAGCAGGTAGCCGGCCAGGATCGCGGCGACCAGTCGCGCAGCAAGTGGCAGCGGCTCGGGCAACGCCCCGCCCATCAGGGGCACTGTCACGGCGCACAGGGTCAGCCCAAGGACGCCAACGCGCGCCTCCCGGGCAGAGACCGCGATCACTCCGCCGGCGACGATCGCCACCGCGACAGCCGCCAGCCCGAGGTTCACGGGGCCGAGGTCTGGAGCTCCGGATGGGTGGGCGTCTGCAGGATCCCGAACGTGTTGAAGGGCCAATAGCGCAGCCACGCGCGCCCGATGACGGCGGTCGCCTCGATCGGCCCGAAGGTGCGCGAGTCGGAGGAGCTGGCGCGGTGATCGCCCATCACGAACAGCTCGCCCGGTGGAATGACCCAGCTGGGCGGGTCGGTGCTCGTCACCGTCGGTTGGGCGGTGCCGCCGTCCTGGTAGACATACGGCTCGACCAGGGCGACCTTGTTGACGTAGACCTTGCCGTCCTGGCGCACCTCGACCGTGTCACCGGCCACGCCAATGACGCGCTTGATGAATGGCGTGTTCGGCTGCTGGACCCAGTCCGGCGGCGGGTTGAAGACGACGATGTCGCCCCGCTTGTAGGCGTCGAATCGGGGCGTCAACTTGTCGACCAGGACGTACTGGTTGGGCTCCAGCGTCCGTTCCATCGATTGTTGTTCGACCCGGTAGGGCTGAGCGATGAAGGTCTGGATGACAAGGAAGATGACGAGGGTCAGCACGAGGGTCTCGACGATCTCGAAGAGACACCCGAGCGCAGGGCGTTGCCTCACAAGTTGGGCAGTATAGGGGCTGTGCTATCGTCCCGCCCCGTGACTTCCAGCGCCGGCGGAGGCAGCCTGCGCCGGCGCCTGATTTCGATTGGAACCGTGCTCCTGGCGGTCGTCGCGCTCGGCGTTGTGCTGTACAACGCGACCCTCGTCGACCGCCGCCCGCCGAGCATCACGCGGGTCTCCCTGAGCGCCACCGCCAACGGCAATTCGGCCATCGCCCAGACCCTGACGGCGATCGACATCCAGTTCAGTGAGCCGGTCATGACGGGCTCCGTGGAGAGTCGCTTCCGGATCGTGCCGTACGTCCCGGGAACGCTGAACTGGGATGGCACAATTGCCATCTTCACGCCGTCCGCCAAGCTGCCCCCCGATACGGCCTTCCAGGTCTTCGTGGAGCCGGGCTTCGAGGACCTCGCCGGCAATGCCGCTTCGGCCGGCCTCGACGGCTGGGCCTTCCGCACGGTTGGTCCTCCGGTCGTCGTCTCGGTCAGTCCCGCCGACGGCGCCGAGGGCGTGCCCGTCGATGGCGCACTGACGGTCACCTTCGACCGCCTCATGGACACCCGGGCCGTCGAAACCGCGATCGACGTCCAGCCGCCGGCAGCCGTCCGCCCCGCGTGGAGCGGGCCGGCGCTGACGCTCGCCTTCGATCAGTCGCTGCAGTTCGGGACGACGTATACGGTCACCATTCGACCGACCGCTGCCGACACCGACGGCAGCCGGCTGCGCGAGCCGTTCACGACCCACTTCTCGACGGTCGCCGCGGGCCTCCACGCCCGAACCACGTTGCCGGCCGACGGCGCGGCCGGGGTGAGTGTCGGGACTCCCATCGCGATCGTGTTCGACGGCCCGATCGACTCCGCCTCGGCGAGCGCTGCGCTGACCATCACGCCGCCGGTTCGAGGCGACGTGCGGGTGATCGCGCTGCCGTCCGACGTGGCCCAGCCTGTTCCGCCGCCGTCCGGCGGGGACAGTGCGGGCCAGGTTCTGCTTTTCCAGCCGGCCACGCCGCTCGCCCCGCACACGACCTACAGCGTGACCCTCGCCTCCGTGGTCGCGAGGCCTGGTGCGCCGTCGCAAGTGGCGGCGGGCCGGACCTGGACGTTCACCACTGGCCAGCCCACCGTGTCCGGCCAGAACCAGATCGCGTTCCTGTCGCCGCGCGGCGGCGTGAACAACATCTGGCTGATGAATCCGGATGGCTCGAATCCTCGCCAGCTGACGACGGAGCTCGTCCCGGTCGCGGGCTTCGACGTTACCGCCGACGGGTCACGGGTCGCCTGGTCGGCGGGCGGCGTCGTCCGTGTCATGCGGATCGATGGCACGGCGCAGCGCACGATCACCGCCGCGGGCACCTTCGAGTACGGGCCGCGCTTCTCGCCCGACGGGCAGACGTTGTTGCTCGCTCGGCGTGACGACGACGGCACGGACCTCGGCTACTGGCTCGTGCCGCTGGCCGACGGGGCCCCAGCGGCGCGCCAG
>JALZAF010000115.1 GCA_030948505.1 Chloroflexota bacterium | reverse complement strand
GAGTCCGAAGATGCGCGCCGCCTGCTCGTTGGCGAAGATGATCGTGCCGCTCGGATCGCGAACGAGGATGCCGCAGCCGACGGCCTCATAGACCTCGCGGAGGCGATCCTCCGACGCGTGCATCGCGCCGCGAAGTAACGCGGCTTGCTCGGGCCTACCCATACGAATGGGAGCCTGCGTCCGGGCCACCCGAACGGCGTCCCCCGAGCGGGGGTGGCTTCTAGACCGGAGGTCCTAGGACCGGGGGTCGGCCTAGCCCGAGTGCCCCAACGCCGCGACCAGGTGGCTGCGGGTCTTGGTCTGCGTTCGCTTCAGGGCGTTCTGGACGTGCTTGTGCACCGTCGCCGGGCTGATCCGAAGGGAGCCGGCGATCTCACGATCGCTGGCGCCCCGCGCCAGCAGGTCGACGATCTGCCGTTGGCGCGGGGTCAACCCGGTCTCCACGGGCGCTTTCGGCAGGCGCTGATACGCCCTGCGCACCAGGCCGATGAGCGCGGACATCGCCGAGCGCGGGAACGCCATCTCCCCGTTCATGACCGCCGCGACGGCCCGCTCGAACGCCTCGGGAACCACCTCGCGGGCCACGAAGCCATGGAAACCCATGCGCGCCGCCTGGGCGGCGAGCTCCGGGTCAGGCGTCGAGGCAACACCGAGAAGCCGGGCGTGCTGCGAAACGCGCGTCACGTTCCGCTCGAAGCCCGGGCCCGTGAGCAGTGAGGCCGTAACGCCGACGATCACGAGGTCGAAGTTCTCGAGCATCGATACATCGACATCAGCGAGCCGCGGCAGCACCGCCATGACATCGAGCCGGCATTCGTCGAGACGGTCGTATGACGGCGTCGCCGCGTCTGAATAGACGACACAGACTCGAGGCCTCGCATACAGGGTCTCCGGAAAGCGCTCGTTACCCACGGCTTCCTTTCGTGACATATGGCGGGGGACCCGGCAAGCATCCAAGGCAACCGCGCTCTAGTCAATCCTCATTACGCCGAGCGCGGCCTGGTACGCCCGCCGATGATCGCTTCGTTAACCCATTGATGGACGAGACGGCACGGGTCGTACGTGTTTGTGCGTAGGCGCGCCCCGCAGTTTGCTACCAGAGCTGGTCGCAGCCTCGCTCGAAGAACAGCATTATTCCACCGGACGCAGCAGCGGAATGGCTACGAGGCCGCCGCCTCCAGCAAGGTGGGCGTGACCGACTCGTTTGCCGCGCTGTGCCACGTGGTGGAGCTGACGAGCGCGGCAGCCGCAGCGGCCCGATTCGGCACGTTCAAGCGCTTCAAGACGTTGGTGACGTGCTTCTGCGCGGTGGCCGTCGTGATGCCGAGCGTGCGCGCGATCTCTTTGTCAGCGGCGCCGCGCGCAATGAGCGTGACGACCTCCCGCTGCCGTGGCGTCAGCACGAGCGCGCTGCCCGAGAACTGCGGCTTCGTCACAAGACGTAGACGCTCGGCGAGGACCCGCCGCGAGAACGCCGGCTCACCCCGTATCGCACCGAGGACGGCGCGCCGCATCGCATCTGGTGCGAGCGCAGCCGAGATGTACCCCGACGCGCCGAGGGCCACAGCGCGTCCGGCATCCTCGCCGTACGGCGCGCTGGTCACGATTACTGTTGGCGTCTGATCGACGAGCCGAGCGACCAAGATCCAATCCGGCCTGTCGTACGCGGCGACCACCGTGAGCCCGATGCCGGCGAGATCCGGGATCTGCGCTCGGCTGGTGATGCGCCACAGCGCGATCCCGAGCTTCGCGGCGCGCAGCAGGCTGAACACGATCCCCGACGGATCCACGACGAGAACGCCCGCGCCTGCGGGAATGCCACGATTGCCGTCCACCACCGAATCCCCCCGTTACCTGTCGCCGCCCCACGCTGGCCCCGCCCGAGGCCCTACCAGAACCGTGACTATACGAGTTCTAACCAGACGCGGAATGCGTAGTACTGAGTACTACGAGCCTCAGCGTCCTCTCGCGGCGATGGATGACTTCGACGGCTCCTGGATCCGTCCCGCCATCGTGGCCGTCGTGTCCATCAAGGCCGTCGGCACCGTCCTCATATTCGATCCGATCGGCCTGCAATCCTTCGATTTCCCCAAATCGCTGTTCAGCCGGAGCCTGGAGTGGATCCTGGCCGGCCTTGTCCTGCTCGCCCTGTTCCGTTTTGGCTTCACGGTCGTGCCTCGGACCCGCCTCCACGTCGCGGTCGTTGCCTACGCCCTCGCCGTCGCCGCTTCCGGGCTCGCCGCAGGAAATACGTACGTTTCGCTGTACGGGGAGCAGAGCAGCTATCTCGGCCTGACCTATCTGATCGACATGGCTGTCGTCTACCTGGCACTGGCGGTGGCAGTGCGGCGGCAGGCCGATGCGGTCCCCGTCGCGGTC
>JALZAF010000112.1 GCA_030948505.1 Chloroflexota bacterium | reverse complement strand
GTGGCGCGGCGAGCCACGGTTGGTGAGGCGGCCAGGGCCTGGGTCAGACGCTCGCGCGCCGGACGTCGGTGACGGACATGAGCCCGGGCTCGAGCCCGCCCGACGGATCGTGCTCCTCGAACGGCAGGTCAAGCGACTTGAACGCCTCTCGGGTGGCCGCCGCGTCGCTCGTCTCGAGCATCAGGGCGCCGTTCGTGTCCTCGGCGATGCCGACGATGCCGGCGATGTTCACCTTCCGCTCGGCGAGCGCGGTCGCCATGCGCGCCAACGCGCCCGGCCGATCGTCGAGCTGAACCGTGAACCAGACCGTCACCGCAGCACCTCCAGCCCGGATGGTACCGCGGGGCTCGCCCTGAACGGCCCGCGGGGCCCGCTAGGATCGTTGCGTGCCACCTGCAGGCCCATCCGTCCAGGTGTTCGGGCTCGAGGGCGACAGCTCGACCCGCGCTGCGCTGAGGTTCTTCAAGGAGCGCCGCATCGCCATCCACTTCGTCGACCTGCACAAGCGCCCGCTCGCGGCCGGCGAGCTGCGGCGTTTCGTCGAGCGGTTTGGCGCCGCGACTGTTGCGGACCGGGAAGGAAGGGCGTGGCGCGACGGCGGCCTGGCGTACCTGCGCATGGCGGGCGGGGAGTTGGCCGACCGCCTGCTGGCGGACCAACGGCTCCTGCGCCTGCCACTGGTCAGGGCGGGGAACGCGTTGGCGGTTGGTCGTGACGAGGCGGGCTGGAAGGCCGTTGCGGCGATCGTCGCTTCGCCGTCGTTGCGCCAGGATCCGGATGCGCGCTAGCGACGCGTTCTCCGCACGGCTCGCCAGCCCAACGCGAGGCCCACGATCAGCAGCACCAGCCCGATGACCGCCCACCGGCCGTCGCCCACCATGAAGCTCGAGCCGCGCAGTATCCCCGTCCCCTGGCCGATGAAGGTCGCGCCGATCACGACCAGCAGGCCGGCAGGAATGAGCGGCGAGCGCTGCATGGCATCACCTCCGGTGGCATCCTAGCCCGGTGAGCCGAAGGACCGCCGCGAGCGACGAGCGATCGAAACAGGCCACCGACGCCGGCCAGGGCGCCGGACCCGCGAAGGATGGCGGTGGAGGACGGGCCGAGCCGGAACGACGGCACAGTGGGCGGCTGACCATGGGTCCCCGAGCTGCCCAGCAGATGCCTGGCAAGGTGAGCATGACGGAGGACGAGAAGCTCCTCCGACGGACGACCCGTCCGGCCTTCCTCGACTCGGACCCGTGGCGGGCGTTGCGCATCCTGGCCGAGTTCGTCGAGGGTTTCGATGCGCTCGCCTCCGTCGGACCGGCGGTGACGGTGTTCGGCTCGGCGCGGACCCGGCCGGACGATCCGATCTACGAGCTGGCTCGCGACATCGGCCGCCGCCTCGCGGAAGAGGGCTTCGCCGTCATCACCGGCGGCGGACCGGGCGCGATGGAGGCGGCCAACCGCGGCTGCCAGGAGGGCGGCGGCCTGTCCATCGGTTGCAACATCGAGCTGCCCCACGAACAGAGCCTCAACGCGTACGTCGACCTGGGCGTGGAGTTCCGCTATTTCTTCGCCCGCAAGACGATGTTCGTGAAATACGCCGACGCGTTCGTCATCCTGCCCGGTGGCTTCGGCACGCTGGACGAGCTGTTCGAGGCGCTGACGCTGATCCAGACCGGCAAGGTTCGGCACTTCCCGGTCGTCCTTGTCGGCAGCACGTACTGGGACGGGCTGCTGAAGTGGATGCGCGACGTCCAGCTGCCGGCCGGCGCCATTGCCGCCACGGACCTCGAGCTGTTCAACCTGACCGACGACCCGGCCGAAGTCGTGCGCATCATCCGCGAGCACGCCCCCAAGGCCGAGGAGGCACCCATCGTCGAGGACGAGATCCGCTAGCTCCCGGGTCCGCCCGGGGCGGAGGCGGCGAGACCGCCGGCCGGCCCACAGCGCGCCGGCCCGCAGCGCGCCGGCCCAACCGTCAGATATGCACCCGATGGGTCTTCGTCACGGCGAATCCGTCAGATACCCGCCCGGTGGGTAGGCGACGCAGGTTTCGGTCCTGGGCGAGCGTGGCTGGCTCGCCCGGACCCCCGGCGGTCCTGACTAACACCCACCCCGTGGGTAGGTGACGGGTTCGCGACTCGCGGCGGGCCAGCCGGCCACGAGCTGAGCTAGCGGTCGACCGAGTCACTCGGCAGGCCGGTGGCGCCCGCGACCGGGAGCGCCACCTCGATCCGTGCGCCTGTCACCCGCACCGAGTAGTAGCGGAAGCGGCGAACACGGGTCAACCGGCGCGCTTCCGCCTTGAGGCCTGGCGGATCCACCTTCGGCTCCTTGCCGGCCGGCGACCAGGTGGGGTGATAGCGGCCGTCGGGATCGAGCCCGCCGGTGGTCGGCATCCGGACCGGCTCGCCTGAGCGCAAGTCGAAGCGGCCCTCGTGCAGCGGACAGGCGACCACGCAACCGTCGAGCTGGCCAATCGACAACGGCGCCGACATGTGTGGGCAGCGGTCGTCGACCGCCACGATGCCGTCGGGCGTGTGAACGAGCAGGACGTCGAGGTCCCCGCGCGTCACGCGCCGCATCGAGCCGGGCGGCAGGTCCGCGACATCGAGCAGCGCCTCGAACGGCGCGCCCGCGCTACCCGGTGCGGTCAGCTCGGGGCGGAACGGGGCGGGGTGAGCCTCCATCGGCCGATCCTACCGCGTGCCGGTAAGGGGCGGCCGCGAGGGGCACGGACCCAGGACACAGAACGGCCCCGGGCGTTGCCCGGGGC
>JALZAF010000105.1 GCA_030948505.1 Chloroflexota bacterium | reverse complement strand
GTGGCGCGGTCCCGGTCGCGGACCCGGCCGCAGACGGGGTCTCGGTCGGCAGCCCAAAACTGACGTTCCGCCCAAAACTGCCGTCCGGCGCAAGCGTCACGTCCGGCGCACGCGCCACGTCCGGCGCACGCGCCACGTCCGGCGAAAGCGCCACGTCCGGCGAAAGCGCCACGTCCGGCGCAAGGGCCACGTCCGCAAGCGCGACGTCCGGCGAAAGAGCGACGTCCGCCGCGGCAGTTGCCTCGGCCGCTGGCGGGATCACCGGCGCGGCGGCCTGCGCGGCCGCGACCCGGGCCGCGACCGACTCCATCACCCCCACCATCTCCGGCTCCGGTGGAGGCCCGGCCGCTGCGGCGACTCCGGCGGCCCACGCGCGGTAGCGATCGCAGGCGGGAAATCCCGCGGTCAGGCAGAAGCGAGCCTGGTATGTGACTTCGATCGCTGCGGGCCTGGGTGTGGCGTGGCAGAGATGGGCCCGATGGGCGAATGCAAAATGGGTGCTGGGATCATTCGGCAAGCCCAGCAGCGGGCAGGCATCGAGATCTGGTGGCAGCGGGACGCGGTCGCCGGTCATGGGCCGATGATAGGCCCGGCCATGCGCGCCGTCAGGCCTCTGGCTCGCCCTCGCCCGACCAGAACCACTGACGCGCGCCGTCGATGTATCCGACCGCGAGGCGCCGCAGGCGACGTGTCACCTGTCCGGCAACGGTCCGTCGGCCCCGCGCGCCAAATCGTCGAGGCCCCCGCGCGGGCGGCGCGATGTCTGCCGTCGGCGCGACCGCAACGGGCAACGGAAGCGGCTCCAGCGGGATCGGCGTCGCGGCCGCCACGGGGATAGGAAGCGGCAGCGGCTTGCCGCGGCCGGCATGCCAGCTGGCGATGTCAGCCCAGGCTCGTGGACGAGATGCCGCGGGTCGCCACTCGTTGAGCCCGTTAGGCACGTCCATGCGACCGTCGACCAGCGCGTCGAACGTGTCGCCGTCGACGCGTTCATGCTCCACGAGATAGGACGCGAGGCGGCGTAGCAGCTCAATGTGCTCGACAAGGGTTCGGCAAGCCTCGGCGTAGGCCTCGTCGAGGATCGCTCGCGTCGCACGGGTCGCGGCGGCCTGGACATCCGACGGTAGGCTGCCGCCGGGCTTGGCGACCAGGAACGACAGGCTGCCGCGCCCGGAGGTCCCCTGCTCGTTCGACTCGGGGTCACGACCCATGCCCCACTTGGTGACCATCAGGCTGGCGATGCGATTTGCCTGTTCGAAATCGTTGGCGGCGCCGCCGGTGACTTCCTGGAACAGCAGTTCCTCTGCCGCGCGGCCGCCCATCAGGGCGACCAGGCGTGCGCGCAGGTCTGACTCCGCGGGCAGGTCGTTGTCCTCCTGGGAGCTGACCGTCACGCCGAGCGCCTCGCCGTGGGCGAACAGGCTGATCTCCTCGACCTTGCGCCGATCGCCGTGGATGCGGCCGCAGATCGCGTGGCCAACCTCGTGGGCCGCGATGATCGACCGCTCACGCTCGTCCATCGAGCGTCGCCGGCCGGTTCCGACGGCGACCTTGAGCCAGCCGCCGTGGACGTCCTCCGGCCCGAGCTGGTCGGAGTGGCGGCGGGCGGCCAGGATCGCGGCCTCGTTGAGCAGGTCGGCCAGCTGTGCCCCGGAGAAGCCGTACGTCTTGCGGGCCACGATGTCCAGGTCCACCTCGGCGTGGATCGGCTTGCCCCGCGCATGGACGGTCAGGATGTCGCGCCGGCCGACGACGTCGGGCAACCCGACGTGGATCTTGCGGCCGAATCTGCCGGGTCGCAGCACGGCGGCGTCCAGGACGTCGACGCGGTTGGTGGCGGCGATGACGACGACGCCGTCGGTCGAGGTGAAGCCGTCGAGCTCGATCAGCAGCTGGTTGAGCGTCTGCTCGCGTTCCTCGTGGCTGTTTGCGCCGCCGCGAGACTTGCCCAGGGCGTCGAACTCGTCGATGAAGATGACGGCGCGTCCGTGCGCGCGCGCCTGCGCGAAGAGCTCCCGAACGCGGCGCGAACCGACGCCCACGTACTTCTCGATGAACTCGGCGCCCGAGGCGGCCAGGAAGGGCACCTCTGCCTCCGCCGCGACCGCCCGGGCCAGCATCGTCTTGCCGGTGCCGGGAGGACCGAAGAGCAGGACGCCATGGGGGATGCGGGCGCCAAGCTTGCGGAACCGCTCGGGGGCGCGCAGGAACTCGATCGTCTCGGTCAGCTCGAGCTTCGCTTCCTCGCAGCCGGCCACGTCGCTCAAGCGGACGGGCGGGATGGCATTCGGCTGGAGCGGCTCCGGGGCGGCACCTGGCTCCCGCCGTTTCGGCAGGATCGTCATGAAGCCGGCACCTTCGCGGCTCCCGGCCCCGCCGCGATTCAGGAGCCGGTAGGCGAGGAGGGCGAGGATACCCAGCATGATCGATGGCACGACCCAGCCGAGGGCGGTCCGCAACGGGTCGGCCGGGGCCGCGTCGGCGGTGCGAGGGGTTCGAACAGCCGCCCACGCGTCTGCCGTGAGCAGGTCGCCGTGGCCGAGGCTGGCCAGGGCCGCGGCGGCCGCCCCCGGATCGACGTCGAGGTCGACCCTGATAAGGCTGCCGTCCTTCGTGGTGGCCACGAGCATCGCCGGCGCCGAGGCATCGGTCGGCTTGGGAACCGTGACCAGGACGATATCGCCAGCGTCGGCATGATGGGTGAGGTCGGTGAGGGTCCAGGTGGCGCTGTACACGGGCGCGGACCCCGTCGGGGGTTGGATGGTGGGCTGTCGGGGGACCAGCAGGGTGGCGCCGGCCCCGGCGACGACGAGCGCCGCGGCCAGAATCGCGAGCGTCAGCCGGGGTCGGCGACGGGCGCGCGCCATCACGACGCGACGGAGCCGGCGAAGGCTGGTGACGGGCTGACTTCGCATGTCCGACCGGATGATTGCGCGTGACGTGACGACGCGGCATCCCGCAGCCGTACCAGAGAGTCCTACGTCAGATGGACGGGTTCCGGCCCCGGCGGAACCCCTCGGCGGCCACCAGCCCGTCGCCGGACAATGTACCGATCCCGCCGCGGCGACCGGCCAGCCGACCTTGCCGCGAGTGCCTCCGAAAAGCCTAACCCGACTCGCCCGACGGCGCTGAGCCGGGGGCCGCAAGTCCGTGGGAGGCAAGAGTCGCCACGACCGGCCACCATCCCCCATCATCGCCTTTACGCTCGGCCACGGCGGATGTTCTGCCCCGGGCGCACGGTTCCAACGGAGGGGCGGCCCAGTGACCGACGCCGCGCGACCCATCGAAGCGATCGCCACTGACTGGCTCGAAGCCGAGCGTCGCGCCACCGCCGGCGACAACATGGCGGGGCTTGAGGATCGCGCGCGGGCGTTGAGCGCCAGCTACGACGCCGCCATCCGGGCCGCCAGCCCGGAGGAGCTGCGCCTCGCCTGGGAGGGCGCGCAGCGAATCCAGGCGAAGTGCGACATGGGGTCCGCACAGTGGGCCAGCGCCCGCCAGGTGTCAGAGCTGCTGCGAACCGAGTACCTGGCCTCACGACCGACGCAGGAAGCGGCACTCCCGCCGACGGACCACTCCGCCCAGTAACGGGGCCGGCTCGCGCGCGGCCTCAAGAAAGGGGTCGAAAGAGAGTGGAGCGGGAGACGGGTCTCGAACCCGCGACATTCAGCTTGGAAGGCTGACGCTCTACCAACTGAGCTACTCCCGCCCGCCTTGTCATGATAGGCCACGGTCCTACACTGGCCTCCGAGCAGGGAGAGGGGCAATGGAGACCACCCGGGACGAGGCGATCGCCCGAGTCGTCGAGTCGGCCACGCGGCTGGGAGTGGAAGTCGATGCCCGCGAAGCGGCCGAATGGGTCGCGGCGATGGAGACGGACGCCAGCGGCGGTGAGGTCGTCGTCGACGTCGGCAGTGGGGTCTACGGCTATCGGGTGACGATGCTCGACTTCGTCCCGGGGGACCTGGCCCGGTTCCGCGAGATGTCGGCGATCGTGGGGTTTGTGGATCGCCCGCCCCAGGTCCTGACGGCACTGTCGATCTCCGGGTCGGCGGCCCAGAGCAAGATCAACTCCTACCCGGCCGACTGCGACTTCTTCGAGCGGATCCACATCACCGCCGACACGCGCCAGGACGCCTGCGCCATCCTCGCCGATCTGATTCGCGACAAGGCGCTGGCCACGGCCGTCGGGCCGACGCACCGACTGTATGAGGTGAAGTTCGGGTCGCATCCGGTGGCGGCATCGAAAGGCAGCGGTCCCGTAAACGCCGGATCACCGATGTCATGGACCGTGGAAGAGGTACGCGCCGGCCGAATGGAGGTCACCCTGCCCGACGGCGCGCCGCGCGTCTACACCTGGGTGGAGGCAGCGCAGAACCCGGGCTGGTGCAAGCTCGACTGGGTCATCGCCGACAAGACCCGAGGTCGGTTGGCCAATGCCAGCAACGTCATCGACCCGACGTGGGAGGCACCCGACGGCACGATCGTGCCACTCGATGGATTCCTCGCACCGTACTACCAGGAGGTCTATCTCGACTCCGCGTCGATCCCGCTTTTCTCGAAGCTCGTCAAGCAGCTATCGGCGGACTCGGTTGACGACTATGTCGATGACCTGGAGCACGAGGTCTGGAAGTACACGGTCAAGGAGCCGAACTTTGGCAAGGCCGCGAGGCGGATGTACAACATCTTCCGGATGAACGGGAAGTACGGCGAAGCGGCCTGGATTCGGGAGCTGTTCGACGAGCCCGTGACGGCGCTGTACCAGGTTTCGGCGCTCGTCCGGACGCTCGACGAGGCCGCATCGGCGGGCGAGGTCTTCGACACGGGAACGATGGCCTCGCAGGTCGACGGCCTGATCACCGAAGCCATCGTGGCGCTCGACGGCCCGGACGAAGTCGACATGGTCGGCCATCTCCTGAAGCTGCGGGATTCACTCCGGGCACACGAGTCGCACGACGCGAGATCACAAGAGATGAGGTCCATCCAGGGCGCTGCGCTTCGCGCGGTCAATGCATATTTCGAGCGGGCCCTGCGGTCGGTGCCGGAGATCGAGTCGTACCTCGAGGACATCGCCAAGCGGGCACCGTAGCGGCCGCGCGCTGCGCAAACGGCGCACTTCGACCGATCACGCGCTACCAACTGTGCTACTTGCACGTGCGCCAACAGAGTTACTCGCGTCGGTCGGTGAATCGATGCGCTCCGCGCGCCTGCAATGCGCAAATCGTGCGTGTAACGCGCCGCCAAGTCGCCGCGCACACGCCGCGAACACGCCGTGCGCGCGGACATTGCGCATGGCGCGTGCCGCTGCCGCACGTTGCGATTCGTGACGGGAGTAGTACTTAAGTGCCATTGGGGGACGTGGAAATGCGATGTATATACGCACCGCCGTTCTCATCACGGTGCAATCGACATACGGAGGTACTGCATGGCGACCCCAAAGCCTAAGAAGGCCAAGCCTGCCCGTCGAAAGACGGCGGCGCGGCCGGCCACGGCGCGTCGGAAGACGGCCGCGCGCAGCAAGAAGACGGCTCGCCCGAAGGCTGCCGTCAAGACCACGGCCAAGGCCGCGTCCGCTGCTCCGACGACCGCTCCCATGACGGCCGCGGTTAGCAAGGCGACGGCTCGCCCGAAGGCCAAGAAGGCGACACGGCGCAAGGCCGCAGCTCGTCCGAGGGCAGTTGCTCGCAAGACGACCGCCAGGAAGACGACGGCCAAGAAGACGGTTCGCAAGGCCACCGCTCGCAAGACGACGGCCCGCAAGACCGTTCGCAAGCCCGCCGCTCGCAAGTCGACGGCCCGCAAGACCGTCCGCAAGCCCGCCGCTCGCAAGGCCGCCGTTCGTCGGCCGGCCCGCGCGAAGACGGCTCGCAAGATGTCGGCCCGCAAGCCGGTCGCTCGCAAGAGGACCGCTCGCAAGACGACGGCCCGCAAGACCGTTCGTCGGACGCGCACCGCTGCGCGCCGAACCCGGAGCGCCGCGCGCCGGAAGTAGGGCCATCGGGCCCTTCACTTCTCCGCTAGTTCGCTAGAGGCCCGCCCGCCGGTCTCTCACTCGCAGCCTCGCTG
>JALZAF010000096.1 GCA_030948505.1 Chloroflexota bacterium | reverse complement strand
CCGTTCGTCGCGGCCTGCGGCCGCGACAGGAGGGCGGCCTGTCCGACGACCGCGAGCGCGTTCATGCGGCCGAGTTGCGCGCGGTCATCGAGGCGATGGGCGAGGCGGTCCTCGTGTGTGACGGCGCCGGCATGGTCAGCCTCGTCAACCCCGCCGCCGAGACCCTATTCGCTGGCCACCCGGTGCTGACCTACGACGATCTCGTATCGCGATTCGCAGGTCCGTCCGGGCAGCCCATCGATCCCACCACCGAGCTGGCTGAGCTCCGCCTCGTCGATCGGCCCAATCAATGGGTAGAGCTGCGCGTGTACCCCGTTCCAGGCGTGCCGCACCGGGCTGGGGAGCCGGACGAGGGCCAGGGCCGAATCGCGGTCATGCGCGACATCAGTGCCGCTCGCCGCGCACGAGCCCAGCGCGAGGCGTTCCTGGGCATCCTCTCGCACGAGCTGCGCACGCCGATCACGACGATCTACGCGGGCAGCAAGGTCCTCGCCCGGGACGAGCCACTGGCAGCGTCCACGCGACGAGATCTGGCCAATGACATCAGCGCCGAGGCAGAGCGCCTCTTCCGGCTCGTCGAGGACCTGCTGGTCATGACCAGGGTCGAGCGCGGAATGCTCCAGCCGGTCAACGAGCCGGTCCTGCTGCAGCGCGTGGTTGGGGCCGCGATCCGGCTGGAGGCGGCGCACTGGCCGGCCACCCGGATCGACATGACTGCGCCCACCAACCTGGCCGCCGCGTCAGGCGACGCCACCTACGTCGAGCAGGTCATCCGCAACCTGCTGTCCAACGCCGCGAAGTACAGTCCGCCGGAGGCGACCGTGGAGGTCAGGCTCGCCGAAACCGACGACGAAGCCATCGTGCGGGTTCTCGATCGCGGCCGCGGCTTCCGGTCCGACGAGACGGCCGACCTGTTCGAGCTCTTCTACCGCTCCCCGACGATCGCGGCGCAGGCCTCCGGTGCGGGGATCGGCCTGTTCGTGTGCCGCCGCATCATCAATGCCATGGGCGGGCGGATCTGGGCCCGACCGCGATCGGGCGGCGGGGCAGAGTTCGGGTTTGCCCTGCGGCGGTACGGCGAAGGCGAACCCGTCGAGGGCGAGTAGGCACTCGTCCGAACGGCATGGTGCTGGCCCATCCAGGCGCGGCCGTCAGCAGCCTGCCGGCGAATCGGCCGAGGACGCCGAAGGCGGCGGCCAGTATCGCCATCACGCCGCCCCGTGCGCCAACCGTCGCGCTCGACCACGCGCGGCGTCTCGCTCGATCCCTTCGGCCAGCAGGTCGATGACCGCCGCCTCCTCTGCCGGAGTGGCCGACTGGGGCGGGGTTCCCCGCTCCTCGGCCGCCTCCACGAGCGCGCCTCCCACGCGACCATCCATGTAGGCCTCGAGCACGGCCGGATGGACGTAGCTCTGCCGGGTGATCGCAGGCGTGTTGCCCAGCCGGCCGGCTGTTTCGCGCATCGCCTCGACGACCTTGCGTTTGGCGTCGCTGGCCGATTGGGCGGGATCGAGAGCCAGCAGCGCCCGATAGGCCAGCACGGTCCCGGCCCAGGTACGGAAGTCCTTGGCCGTGAATTCGCCGCCGCTCGCCTCGCGCAAGTAGGCGTTGACGTCGTCGGACGCCACGTCGCGCACCTCGCCGTCCTCGTCAACGTACTGGAACAACTCCTGGCCGGGCAGCTCCTGGCAGCGCTTCACGACCCGCGCCAGACGCCGGTCGCGCAGGCCAACCTCGTGGTGCTGACCGGATTTGCCGCGGAACCGGAAGCGGACCTGGCTGCCTTCGATGCGGGCATGACGATTGCGCAGCGTGGTCAAGCCGAAGGATTGATTGAGCCGCGCGTACTCGTCATTGCCGACGCGGATGAGCGTCAGCTCGAGCAGGCGGACGACGGCGGCCACGACCTTTTCGCGCGGCAGGCCCGGCCGGGCGAGGTCGGCGTCGGCGCGCTCGCGGATGGCGGGCAGCACGGCCGCGAACTCGATCATCCGGTCGAACTTCGATTCGTCGCGCGCACGCCGCCAGCGCGCGTGATAGCGGGGCTGCTTGCGCCCGCGCGCGTCGCGGCCAGTCGCCTGGACGTGGCCATTCGGCCAGGGGCAGATCCAGACATCCGTCCAGGCTGGCGGGATGGCCACTGCCCGGATGCGGGCAAGCGTGTCGCGGTCGCGCACGACGTTGCCGTCGACGTCCGTGTAGGAGAATCCCCGGCCGCGCCGGCGTCGCCGGATCCCGGGCTGGCCGTCCGATGAGTAGCGCAGGCCGGCCTCGCGCGCAGCGGCGCGCGGATCCACGCGCTCGGTGGCGTCTTCGGTCAAGCGCGTAACGTGGGTCACGCGCGTAGCGTGCCTGCCGTCCGTGTCGGTCTCCGTGGCGGGGGCTGGCAGGCTCATCGCAGGTCTCTTGCACTGCGCCCTGCTGCCGAACTCGCCGGGCCGTACTCGTCATGCTGGCGTAGCCCGCCACAGGCTGCGGACGGCCCGTCCGAAATGGCGGTCCGGCCACACTTGCCGCCACCCGACCAGTCCAAGGAGTCCCATCCATGTCCTCCGCCGATACCCGCGGCCGGCGTCGCCCTGGCTCCCGGGAACGCGCGTGACGGCGACGGCGGCCGGCTCGGCGAGCCGGGCGAGGACCGAGGAAGCGATCCGCCTGGAAGGCGTGACAAAGTTGTTTTCCGGACTCACGGCCCTGCGCGACGTCTCGCTATCGGTTCCGCGCGGCGCGATCGTGGGCGTCATCGGTCCGTCGGGGGCCGGCAAGACCACCGCCATCCGGCTGCTCACGGGTGCCCTCGCGCCCACGCGCGGAACGATTCGGGTGCTGGGTGAGGATCCGCGCCACTTCCGGCGCCAGACGCGCGAGCGGATCGGCTACATGCCCCAGCTGTTCACGCTCTACCCGGATCTCACAGCCTCGGAGAACGTCAACTTCATGGGCAGCCTGTTCGGGCTCCTCTGGTTGCGACGCCGGCGCCGGGTCCGCGAGGTTCTCCACACCGTGGACCTGTACGAGGCTCGCAAGCGCCGCGCCTCGGACATGTCGGGCGGCATGCAGCGTCGCCTCGAGCTTGCCTGTGCCCTGGTCCACGAGCCGTTGCTGCTGTTCCTCGACGAGCCGACCGCAGGCATCGATCCCCTCCTCCGGACGCGCATCTGGGCGGAGCTCCATCGCCTCAAGGAGGCCGGACGGACGCTGCTCGTCACGACCCAGTACGTCACCGAAGCAGAGGAGTGCGATCTCGTCGCGCTCATCGCCGCCGGTCAGCTGGTCGCGTTGGCCGAGCCGGAGGAGTTGCGCCGCCAGGCGACGGGCGGTGACATCATCGAGATCGAGACTGCCGGAGCATTCGAAGTGGCTGTCCTGAAACAGCTGCCGCACGTGCGGGCCGTCGACCAGCACGGGCCCAGGACGCTGCGCGTCACCGTCGACGACGCCGGCGCGGCCACGCCCGACCTCGTCACGGCCGTGACCGAGGCCGGAGGTGATGTCCTGTCGGCGCGGGAATATCGGCTGTCGTTCGACGAGGTGTTCGCTGCGCTCGTGGGTCGGCAGCGCTCCGGGGCGGCGGACCAGTCAGGCGATGGAGCGACAACCGCAGAGGGCGAGCCCGCCTCCGAACCGCAGTCCCCGCCGGATCCCGAGCTGGCGCCGTCTTCGCCTGGGCCCAAGCCTCGCAAGCGTGGGGGCAGCGGCCGATGATCGTCCTTCAGGTCCTCACTCGCATGGTCGCCTTCGTCAGCAAGGAGCTGATCGAGATCGTCCGCCGACCCGGCGCGATCGTCAGCCTCGTCCTGGGCCCGTTCCTCATCATGGCCATCTTCGGATTGGGCTACAACGGCTACCGACGTCCGCTCCAGACGATCATCGTGGTGCCGCCACAGGCCGGCCTGCCGACCGACCTCAACGTCTATCAGGACGTCGCGCTGGGCATGGACATCGTCGGCGTGGTCCCGGATCCGGCTGAACCCCTGAAGCAACTGCGCGATCGCACGGTCGACACCGTCATCGTGGCCCCGGCCGATCTCGAGCAGCGGTTCCGGTCCGGCCAGCAGTCGGTGATCGAGGTCCACATCAACGACATCGACCCCATCCAGCAGGCGTACGCCGGCTTTCTCGCTTCGAGGCTGGCGGGCGAGATCAACGCGCGCATCATCGAGCGGGTCGCCGGCGAGGGCCAGCAGTACGCCATCAATGCGGGCCAGCCGGACGCCGCCAGGATCCCGCCGAACGTGATCGCCTCGCCGACCCGGGCCGAGGTCACCAACGAGGCCCCGCTGCAGCCGGCGGTCATCCCCTTTTACGGCCCCGCGGTCCTGGCGCTCATCCTGCAGCACCTTGCGGTGACACTCGTTGCCCTGTCGCTGGTGCGCGAGCGGACGAGCGGCATCATGGAGCTGTTCCGCGTCTCACCCATCTCCACCTGGGAGGTCATCATCGGCAAACTGCTCGCGTTCGGCGTGCTGTCTGCCCTGCTGTCATCGGTGACACTGTTCCTGATGGTCTCCGTGCTGCACGTACCCATCCTCGGCGACCCCCGGCTGCTGGGGATCGTTCTTGCTTTGCTGACGATCGCGTCGCTGGCGCTGGGGATGTTCATTGCCGTCATCTCGGATTCGGAGCGCCAGGCCGTGCAGCTGTCGCTATTGCTCCTTCTCGCGTCGGTCTTCTTCAGCGGCTTCGTGTTGCGGATCGAGGAGTTCAACGCGCCGGTCCGCACGGCTGCCTACCTGCTGCCGGTCACCCACGGCATCCGCCTGGCGCAGGACATCATGCTGCGGGGGTCGACCAACGAGGCGTGGGAGATCCTGGCCCTGGCGGTGATCGCGGCCGTCCTGCTGGTCGCCACGTGGTTCCTCCTGCGTCGCGGCATGACCCGGGCCTGATGGCCTCCGCGGCCGACGGCGGGGCGACGCGGCGCCCAACGATCGCCGATCCTCGCCTCCGGCGACGCGTCGGCATGGCGCTGACGTTCTACGGCCTGGCGGGTCTCGCCCTGCTCGGCTTCAGCATGGCGTTCGTGCTCGGTGCCTTCGATGGTGGCCGCGGGCCGCTGGGGCTGGATGCCACCCGACGCCAGCTGGTCGAGCTGCTCGATTCGTCGAGCCAGATCCTGGCCGACGCGGAGACCGCCGCTCGCGACGCCGACCACAGCCTGGCCGCCACCGGCTCCGCGGCAGCGGCCGGCTCGCACTTCACCGCCGACCTGGGCACGACGTTGCATGACCTGGCGACATCGCTGCGAATCTCGATTCTCGGGAGCCAGCCGTTCGCCGGACCGGCGGACGGCTTCGACAAGGTCGCGGGCGAAGCCACCGCCGTGGCGGCCGATCTCGACCGGGCGGCCGCGTCCATCACCCTCGGTGCCGGGGACATGGGCTCCCTGGCCGTGGATCTTGGGCGCATGCGGGCCCAGGTGAACAGCGCCAGGTCCGGTCTGGCCGACACGCTCGACACCGGTCGCTGGCGGTTGCTGGGCGCGGCGATCCTGGCCTGGCTGGGCGTGCCGGCCCTCGTCAGCCTGTGGCTCGGCCTCCGCTGGTGGCGTCGCTCATGACGCGCCACGCCGCGGCAGCAAGGGGGCAACCTCGACGCCCGACGTCGATCGGGTCGCTTCTCGCAGCTCCGCTCCGCGGGCCGGGTCGATGCCGTCCACGAGGCGCCGGTAGATGGCCTCGTAGCCGTCGGCCATGCGCTGGGCCGAGAAGCGCTCCAGGACGGACGCCCGAATCGCCGCCCGGTCCAGTCCCCCGACGCGGTCCACGACGGACGCGAGCTGCCGGACGTCGTCGCCGAAGAAGCCGTCGACGCCGTCGCGCACGATCTCCGGCAGGGCGCCGACGCGGCGAGCCAGCACGGGCGTCCCGCAGGCCAGCGATTCGATCGCCACCAGACCGAAGGGTTCCGGCCATGATCCGGGCATGAGGCTTGCGTAGCTGCCGGCGATGAGCCGGTCGCGATCGCCCTGCTCCAGCTCGCCCAGGAATTCGACCGCCGTGCCGGCCGCCGCCAGGGCCGGCGTGAACACATCCTCGTAGTAGGCGCGCTCGTGCGGCGTCGTCCCGATCTTGGCCGCGATCCGCAGCGGCCGGCCGCTCCGCCGCGCGATCTCGATGGCCTCCACGATGCCCTTCTCCGGCGCCACCCGACCGACGAAGCAGAGGCTGTCGGCGCGGCGGGGCTCGAACGGGGCCTCGGCCAGGCTCAGGCCGTTGTACACGACACCCATCCAGGGGACGTCGGGGTGAGTCGCGGCCTGGGCCCGACTGACGGCCACGTAGTTGCCGCCGCCACGGCGCAGGACGTCCGCTGCCCATGGGAAATCGAGCCGGCCATGAAAGGTCGTCACGACCGGGACCGGCGAGGCGAGGCTGAGAAGCGGGCTGTACCACTCGACGTGGGAATGGATGACGTCGAAGTCGCCGGCCGCCTCGAGCGCCGCGAGGACGGTCGACACGAACCAGCCGCTGGCATCGCCGCCGAAGCCGGCCGGTCGCAGCGCCTGCGGCGCGGTCACCACATGGCGCCCGGGAACCTCCGAATCACCGCTCGCGAATGTGGTGACCTCGTGTCCGCGCGCGACCAGCTGGTTGACCAGTTCGTGGATGACGCGCTCGGTGCCGCCGTACGCCTGCGGCGGGACACGCTCGAGGGGCGGCGCCACCTGGGCGATGCGGAGTGGGCTGGTCATGGGCAGTCCCCGCTGCGAGTGCTCAGGATAGGCAGGTCATTCGGGCGCGCGGGGCCGCGCGGCCGTCGTGGACCGGGCCGCGACCCCCCTCAGAGGGCCAGCGGGTCGAGCTTCTCCGGATCGATGCCCAGATCGCGAATCGCGCGAGCCGCCTTGGCCACGGGGATGTCGCCGCAGCGGGCGAGCGCCACCAGCGTTGCCGCGGCGATGTTCGGTGGATCGATCTCGAACAGCGAGCGAAGGGCGTCACGGGTGTCGCTGCGGCCGAAGCCGTCGGTGCCCAGTGACAGGTAATAGTCCGGCAGCCAGCGGGCGACCATGTCCGGCCAGGCCTTGATCCAGTCGGACGCGGCCACGATCGGCCGGCCATCGGCGGGCAGGACCTGGGCAACGTACGGGACGCGCGGCTTGCTCGCCTCCGGATGGAGTCGGTTCCAGCGCTCGGCCTCCAGGGCGTCGCGCCGCAGCAGCTGGAACGACGGCGCGCTGTAGACCTCGGCGGCAATGCCGAACTTCTCGGCCAGCAGGCCCTGTGCCGCCACCACCTGCTGCAGGATCGAGCCTGAACCGACCAGCCGGGCCTTCTGTGCGCCCTTCCCGACCTCCGGCGCCGCGGACAGCCGGTAGATGCCCCGCACGATGGCCTCGTCGATGCCGGGCTGGGTCGGCTTGGCGGGCTGGACGTAGTTCTCGTTGTAGATCGTGACGTAGTAGTAGACGTCCTGGCCCTTGACGTACATCCGCTCGATGCCGTCGCGCACGATGGCCGCCAGCTCGTACGCGTAGGCCGGGTCGTAGGCGCGGATGTTCGGCACCGTCGAGGCCAGGATTTGGGTGTGGCCGTCGTCGTGTTGGAGGCCTTCGCCGGTCAACGTCGTCCGACCGGCCGTGGCGCCCATCAGGAAGCCGCGTCCGCGCGCATCGCCGAAGGCCCACATCTGATCGCCGGTCCGCTGGAAGCCGAACATCGAATAGAAGATGTAGAACGGAATGACCGGCAGGCTGTGGGTCGCATATGACGTGCCGGCCGCCTGGAAGCTGGCCATCGAGCCGGCCTCGGTGATGCCCTCCTCGAGCACCTGCCCGTCGGTCGCCTCGCGGTACGACAGTACGAGATCGGAGTCCACCGGCTCGTAGCGCTGCCCCAGCGCGGCGTAGATGCCGACCTCCTTGAACAGCGGATCCATGCCGAAGGTGCGGGCCTCGTCCGGGATGATCGGCACGATCCGTGGCCCGAGCTGTTCGTTGCGCAGCAGGTTGCGCAGGATGCGCGTGAACACCATCGTGGTGCTCACCGGCTGCTTGCTGCCGGCCGCGAACTCGGCGTCGATCTCGGGCGGCGGCGGCGGCAACGGCCTGGCCCGGACGACCCGCTTCGGAAGCGGCCCGCCGAGCGCCTTGCGCCGCTCCATCAGGTACTCCACCTCCTCCGACTTGGGGCCGGGGTGGTAGTACGGGGCGTCCTTGATCTTGTCGTCCGGGATGGGCAGCTCCACCCGATCGCGGAACTTCTTGAGCTCGGCCTCGGACAGCTTCTTGGTCTGATGGGTGACGTTGCGACCTTCGACGCCCGCCCCCAGCGTCCAGCCCTTGATGGTGTGCGCCAGGATCACCGTCGGCGCGCCCTGGTAGCCGACCGCCGCGCGGTAGGCCGCGTAGACCTTGCGGTAGTCGTGACCACCGCGGCGCAGCTTGGCCAGGTCGTCGTCGGACAGGTGCTCGACGAGCTTGCGCAGGCGCGGGTCGGGACCGAAGAAATGCTCCCGGATATAGGCGCCGCCGGCGACGCTGTACTTCTGGAACTCGCCGTCCAGGGTGTTGTTCATCTGCTCGACCAGCAGGCCATCCACGTCGCGCGCCAGCAGTTCGTCCCACTCGCGGCTCCAGATGACCTTGATCACGTTCCAGCCGGAGCCGCGGAAGACCGCCTCGAGCTCCTGGATGATCTTGCCGTTGCCGCGCACGGGGCCGTCGAGTCGCTGGAGGTTGCAGTTGACGACGAAGGTCAGGTTGTCGAGGCCCTCGCGGGCGGCGAGGTGGAGCGCACCCAGCGACTCGGGCTCGTCGCACTCGCCGTCGCCGAGGAACGCCCAGACACGCGAGTTGGAGGTGTCGAGCAGGCCGCGGTTGTGGAGGTAGCGGTTGTAGCGGGCCTGGTAGATGGCGCTGATCGGCCCGAGGCCCATGGAGACCGTCGGAAACTCCCAGAACTCGGGCATCAGCCGCGGGTGCGGATACGAGCTCAGCCCCTGGCCGGGCACGACCTCACGTCGGAAGTGATCGAGCTGGCCCTCTGTCAGACGACCCTCGAGGAAGGCCCGCGCGTACATGCCCGGCGCGGCGTGGCCCTGATAGAAGATCTGGTCGCCCGACCCCTCGGCGTCCTTGCCCCGGAAGAAGTGGTTGAAGCCGACCTCGTACAGGCTGGCGGAGCTGGCATACGTCGACAGGTGGCCACCGATTCCGCTGAACTGGTTGTTCGCCCTCAGCACCATCGCCACGGCGTTCCAGCGAATGATGCGACGGATTCGCAGCTCGACCTGCTCGTCGCCAGGAAAGAACGGTTCCTGCTCCGGGCTGATCGTGTTGATGTAGCGCGTCTGGGTCAGCGGCGGGAGGCCCACGTGGAGCTGGCGGGCCCGCTTGAGGAGCTTGTAAAGCACGAACCGGGCCCGGGCCTCGCCTTCGTCCCCCACCAGCTGGTCGAAGGACTCCAGCCACTCGGCCGTTTCCCCGGGGTCGATGTCGGGCAGCTGGTGCTTGAACTCGTCGAAGTACATCGGTGGCTCCGGGTTCATGCCGGCTCGAGGCGCAGCGTCGTCTCGAACGTCTCGGGCTGCAGCATCGAGTCGTAGCCCGAGACGCCGACGTATTTGCGGCGCAGGGCGGCGTTGAAGCGTTCGACCGAATCCGGGTCCGTAGCCGGGACCGCCGTAACCGGGATCCGACGGCCGTCGACGTGGAGCGCCCCGGCCGGATTGGCCCCCAGCTCCTTGAACCAGCGACCCTCCTTGCCACGGACCGAGCGGACGTAAGCCGAGTCGCCGTCCACGACGATCCAGATGGTCGCCCGGTGGGCCGGTCCCGAGGGCGGCTGGGTCTCGATATCGACCTCTTCGGCCCCCTCGAGCAGCGCCAGTTCGGGCCGCTTGAAGCTCATGCCGGGCAGCGTATCCGATCGGCGTCGCGACCGCCCCTGCACACTTCGGCAGAACCGAAGCACCGCCCACGTCCCGATGGGCTCGGGGGCCGGCTGTTATGCGCCTGAAACGGTTTTGCAATGTGGCCCGCCCGCATCCGGTACGCCTCCGACCGCACGATCCAGGAGCGCGCAATCGGGCCCTTTCGGGGCCAGGCGCCATAAACCTCTGCACCATGAAGGAACATGACATGACCGAACGCCGCGAGCGAGACAGCACCGTCGTCGTGACCGATCGTGGAGGATCGGGCATGGGGGTAGTCGTCGGGGTCGTCCTCATCGTCCTGCTCCTCGTCGTCGTGTGGTACCTCACCCTCGGCCCGGGGGCGGGCAAGTCGTCCAACCCGGGCGGGGTCAACAATCCCGTGCCTTCGATCAAGGTGCCCGCGGCGTCGTAGCCGTCCTCTTCGCGCTGTGGTGGCTCAACCACTCCGGCGCGCCCAGTCCGCGCACGCCGCTCGGGTCCCGGCCTCCAGGAGCCGGACCCGAGCCAAGCAGGGAGGTTTCGCGTGAGTACCCAGCCGCTCGTCCTCGTTGCAGACGATGAGCCAAGAATCACCAAGCTCGTATCGATCGCCCTGAGCGAGGAAGGCTTTCGCGTCGTCACCGCCGGCGGCGGTGAGGAAGCGCTGGTCAAGGCGGAGGAGGTGCGGCCGGACATCGTCCTGCTGGACATCGTGATGCCCGATCTCGATGGCATCGAGGTCATGCGCCAGCTCCGCGAGCGCCGGCCGGTGCCGGTCATCCTGCTCACGGCCAAGGGCTCGACGGCCGACAAGGCCAAGGGCCTCGACCTCGGCGCCGACGACTACGTCGCCAAGCCGTTCCATCCCGATGAGCTCGCCGCGCGCGTCCGCGCTGTCATCCGCCGCTCATCCGGGGCCGCGCCAGGCGCCGGCGTCATCAAGTTCGATGACGTCGAGATCGATCTCGAACGGCGCATGGTCACCCGCAACGGGGAGCTCGTCCAGCTCTCGCGCACGGAATGGCTGCTCCTGCAGCACCTGGCCGCCAACGCCGGCAAGGTCGTTCTGCACACGGAGCTGCTGACCAAGGTCTGGGGCCCCGAGTATCGCGACGATCTGCAGTACCTGCGGGTGTGGGTCAGTCGCGTTCGTCGCAAGCTCGGTGCACAGCCCGGAGAGCCGGGCCGCATCAAGACCTTCCAGGGCATCGGCTACCTGCTCGACGTGGAGGGCCAGGCCAGCACACGCCCCGACGCGCCCGAGGCGGCCGGCGACGCGGAGACCTCGGCGCTCATCGGCTGAAATCGAACACCACGCTGAAGCG
>JALZAF010000078.1 GCA_030948505.1 Chloroflexota bacterium | reverse complement strand
CATAATGACCTCGACGCGGTTCGAGCGAGCCGCGACAAGGCCGCTGCCCGGGCCCGTTTCGCAGCCGCCGGCCTGCCGACACCCCACCACCTCGTGGTCGAGGCGGACGCAGACCCTCGCGCCATCCTCGCCGCCGGCCACGTCCGGTTCCCGTGCGTCATCAAGCCGATCGACCTGTCCGGCAGCCAGGGCGTCATCCGGACCGACGACGCCGCGGGCTTCGAGGCCGCCTTCGAGCGGGTCGCGGCGATCGTCCGCTCGCCCGCCGTCTGTCCGCCCGGTACGGCTCCGCAGCGGCTCATCGTGGAGAGTTTCATCGCCGGCCCGGAGGTCGCCGTGGAGGGGCTGATCCGCGGCGGCCAGCTCGAGATCCTGGCCGTCTTCGACAAGCCGGACCCGCTCGACGGCCCGTTCTTCGAGGAGACGATCTACGTCACGCCGTCTCGGCTCGCGCCCGAGACCCTTGACAGCCTGGAGGCGGCCACGCGTGCCGCGGTCCGCGCCCTGGGCCTGACGGAGGGCCCGATCCACGCCGAGTTCCGGCTCGCTGCCAGCGGGCCGTGGGTCCTCGAGGTGGCCGCCCGTTCGATCGGCGGGCTGTGCTCCCGAACGCTCCGGTGCGGGGCCGGCCTTGCGCTCGAGGAGCTCATTCTGCGCGGCGCCGCGGGCCTGGCGCTTCCGCTCCACGAGCGCGAAGACGCGGCGGCCGGGGTGATGATGCTCCCGATCCCGCGCGCCGGCATCCTGCACGACGTGCGCGGGATGGCGGACGCGCGCGCCGTGCGGGGCATCGACGGCCTGGAGATCACGGTCCCGCGCGGGGGCACGGTCGTGCCTCTGCCCGAGGGCGATCGCTACCTGGGCTTTCTGTTCGCCCGGGGCGATACGCCAGCGGCGGTGGAGGCGGCACTCCGAGCGGCCCATGCACGACTGGACGTCGTGATCGCCTGACGCGGCGGATCGTGGATTCTGGCCCCGAATGAGGCGACCTACCTCCGCAACAACCGTCGCCTCGTCGACTCGCTGTCCCATCAAGAGTCAGATGCCCTCGTTCGCGGACAGGCTGGCGGGGTTCAAGCATGTCGAGGGTGATTTGGCGTCCCGGAACCAGGACGCCGAACCCGCTGCGAGTGTCCTGGCGACCGCCGGCCTGAGCCGCTCTAGCTTGGCCCTGCTGGCGCTGGGCGCTCCATTGGCCGAACGCGCGAAATCGCAAGCGCAACGAGGGCGCCGAGGACCCCAACCGCGATGAGCAGACCGCGAACTTCCGCCGAGTAGGACAGCCCCAGCGCCGCGTCGAGCGACGCCGACCCAGATCCGGTGCCGGCCAGGGCCACGACCCCCGCCGCGAGGCTGAGCGGGAACTCGACGCCGCCGTTGGCGTTCCAGAAGCCCTTTGGCAGGTGGACGAGCCCGACGATCACGACCGACTGGGCGATGAGCGCCGCGGTCGCCAGGGGGGTCAGGAGGCCCACGGCGAGCAGGACCCCGCCCCCGACTTCGGCCGCCATCGAGACGAGGGCCCAGAAGCCTGCCGGTCGGAGTCCCATGCGCTCGACCCCGGCGCGCCAGCCGGCATACTTCGGACCCGACCACCATCCAAATGCCTTCTGCGCGCCGTGGGCGGCGAAGGTCAGGCCGATCACGAGACGGAGGATGAGTAGACCGAGATCGCCGGGTGTCATTGCCGTGACTCCAGTCGAGACACCTGCCCGACCGAACGACAGGCTGATCAGCCGTGAACCTGCCCTACTCTACGCTTCCGTTGCGAGCGCAACCAACATAACGCAGGGCGACGGGGCGTGGACGGGAAGGTCGGTATTTGATGGAGCCGACTGTGCCGATTCGTTGCGCGTCCTGCTATTTCGTAAACAGCAGGTCCTCGGTTCAAATCCGAGTGTCGGCTCCAGCATTTCCTGCACGAAGCGAACGTCCGTTCGGTCATCCTGCGGGCTTCCCGGTGCATCTGACCCCTGCCTTGACCCCTGCTCGGTCAAGGTGCCCGCACGCCGCCCATCCCCAGAAGAGCATCGACGCCCCCCTTCACGCGCGCCCACTCCGAGCGGGACTCGCCCGCCTCTAGCGTTTCCCGGAGCAGAAGGGCGGCGTCGCTGGCAGGGAGCCGTGCCTCGTGCGGGAGCTCGGTCACCGCCCGCGTGGCGACCGCCGACGAGCTCGGCGTGTCGATCCCGACGGTCCTGCTGGGGCGCCGGCGGTTCGAGGAGCAGGGCCTTGCTGGCCCAGCCGACGGGCCCCACCCAGGCGGGCCCCGGACGCACGGTCGGACGGCTCGCCAGCAGATCCTCTCGACCATGCTGACAGACCGCCCACGAGGTCCTTGCCAAAGCGGTCCGCGAGACCCAGGCGACGGGGGCCTAATCGTTCCTGTGGCTTTACCTGGGGGTCTGCGTGCTGGACACCATCCGTGGCACGCAGCAAACTCCCGAAGATGGACTGGGACAAGATCCTTCCGGGCGTGATCGGTGCGACCGTCGGCGCCGTTGGATGGCTCATGGTCGGCATGTACATGCAGCGTCGGCAGGTTCTCCGCCAGGCGCGCAACGCAGCCCGCGCGGTCTTCTTCGAGCTCGATGCCAATCGCATGAATGTGGCGGTCGCCCTCGAGTACGGTGCGTTTACGCCCCTCGCTCGCGCGTCCTACGAGCGGCTCCTGGCCGACCTCGCTTCTTTACTCACCGCCGTTGAGCTGCAGGCAATCGTGGTCGCCTACGGCGGCCACGCCGGGTACGCACAGGCCGAGGCCGACTCGGCACTTCCTCAGCCGCTTCGCGAGCGCGCCCTGCGCGCGTTGCTGACGGCTCAGGAGCGTGCGCTCGACGTCCTACGTCCGCGCGTGTTCTCGAAGGCGGAGCAGCGAGCCCTGCAACGAGCCGGCAGCGACGGCGGGGTGGTTCGACTGGACAGCGAGACACTTACCGGGAGCGTCCATCAGGTTGAGGAGACGACGCGATGACGACGGACCACTCCGCGTTGTGGGACCGGTTCACGAGCGCGATCAACAACCCCAACGAGGCGGACTTCGACAGCCTGGTGACCGAGGACTACGTCGAAGAGTGGCCGCAGTCGGGCGAGATCATGCGCGGACGCAGCAACTTCGTGAAGATGCTCCGGTCATACCCCGGCGATCTCACCGCCACCGGGCTTGATCCCGAGAGTAGGCGGATCGCCGTACAGGATGCGAAGTGGCTGATGACGCCCGCCTTTACCCTCGTGCGGTTGGAGCCGACTGGCAGCGTCGGCACCGTGATCTTCCGGACGCGCTATCCGGACGGTGCCTGGTGGTGGATTATCGGCACCTATGAGCTCCGTGACGGGAAGCTGGCGCGCCGGACCGCCTTCTTCGCCCCAGAGTACGACCCGCCCGAGTGGCGTAACGGCATTACCGAGCGAACGAAGCGCGCCTAAATCAGCCAGCTTCCCCGACTGGTCTCCTGCCCGCGGCCCGTTCCTCCCAGATCCACTTGCTGCCCTCGCGCCAGAACTCCACGGCGGCACACGGTAGGTCCCGCTTGGCGCGTCGGGTACGAAAACTCGATCATGCCGCCCTCATGTACTCGTGGACGAGCCCGCCGAGAAGATCTCGCCGTTCGATGTCGGGCACACCGTCGGCCTCTTCGACGGGAGCGAGACTCTCGGGTACCTGAAGCTCCAGTCCTCGATGCGGGCGTCGCCGGTTGTAGTGCCGCACATAGATCCGAAGGATGCGATCGAGATGCCGGGGACCGAGGATCGGCAGCCAGTCCAGGCACTCTGCGCGCAGCGTCTCTATCCAGCGCTCGGCGAAGGCGTTCGCGTTCGGTGCCCTGATTGGCGTACGGATCACCCGGATCCCTTCTGATCCGAAGACAGCATCGAAGGAGCGGCAGAACTTGGCGTCTCGGTCGCGGATGAGAACGCCGATCTGCGTGCCCTCCTCGGCGAGGCTCATCGCGAGGTTCCTCGCCTGCTGGGTGACGAAGGAAGCGTCCGGGTTGGTCGTTGCGACCGTGACGTGCACGCGCCGTGCCCCGATCTCGATGAAGAACAGGACGTAGAGAGTCCGGAGCCAGGCCGTCTCGACGGTGAAGAAATCGCACGCCAGGATGCCCGCTGCCTGAGCCTTCAGGAACTGCTGCCACGTCGGGCCCCGGCGGGGGGCCGGACCGACGCCGGTGCGGCGAAGAAGCATCGCGATGCTCGTCGCGGACACGCGGATCCCGAGCTTCCCCAGCTCGCCTTTGATCCTCATGTAGCCCCACCGCGGGTTCTCACTCGCCATCTGAAGGATCAGCTTGGTGACCTCCGGATCGATCGCGGGGCGCCCGGGCGGGCGATGCGGCCTCGTCCACTTTCGCGCGACGAGTGACCGGTGCCAGCGCAGCAGCGTCTCGGGACGAACGAGGAACGCGCCCCAGTCCTCTGTGGGAAGGATCCTGCTTGCCGCAGCGAGCAGCAGGCGGTCCCCGTGCCGGTAGACCGGGCGCTTGACCTGCCGCCGTAAGACCTGGAGCTGGTGGCGAAGGACAAGGATCTCAATCTGTGCGGCATCGTCGGAGCGATGGTTCGGCGCGACAAGGGTGAGGAGCCGACGAAGGACCAGATAGAGGAGTGAAGCAAGCATGGCGGCGATTACTGTCATGCCTGGCGATCCTCAACCACCGACCATTCCGGCGGGCTGACTGATCGAGTTCTTGTACCCCACGGGATCCGCCGGCGGCGACGAAGGCAGCAAGGACGTCCATCTGGCGTCGGGTGGCTGGCCGCGAGAGTGCGCCCCGCAGGTATCCGCCACTCATGCCAGTCGTGTGCGTGCCGCGGCGATCCACTCATCGCGGCCCTCAATCGGCATCCGATAGGCTGTTAGCGCGCGTCCAACACCTGTCGGGCGCACCAGTACAGATGTTCTATTTGTCCCCACCCGAAGGCCGCTGAAATCTACAATGGCTCATCCGCGTCGAGATGGCGCCCCTCGGTCGACGCGTCTCCTGCGCTGGCGTCAGTAGCAGATGAACGGTGCGCGGCGGACGAAGGTGGGATGCTCGGCCTGCGCCAGCATGAAGTCCGCGATGTCGGCCCGACCGATCCGGGCGCCAGGGTGCAGGACATCCTCGCCCGCCCGATAGTGGCCCGTATGGGGTCCGTCGGTCACCAGGGGCGGACGGACCGCGACCCACTCGAGTTCCGAGCCGCGCAGCTCGTCGAATTCCGCCTGCTTGGCGGCCACGACGTGGCCCGACACGAGGCGGACGATCCGGGACGCGATCCGATCGAGCGTCGGTTTGTGGTCCCCCGGCGCATCCACGGCTGCGCCCGACAGATTGACGATGCGGCTCACCCCCGCCTGCCCCATCGCGGCGACGATCGCCTGCATGCCCTCTCGCAGTGCCACGACCTCCTCAGCTCGGTTGCCATCGGGTCCCAGCGCGCTGATGACCGCGTCGGCGCCCACGACTGCGTCGGCGAGTGCCGCCTGATCGCCGATCCAGCCAACGACCGTACGGACCGTGTCGCCGAGCGTCGCGACCTTCGCTGGATCGCGCACGAGCACGGTGACGTCGTGACCCGCCGCGAGCGCCTGCTCCACGACCAGCCGCCCGATCCGACCGGTGCCACCGAGGACAGTCAATCGCATGACGATGATTGTGCCGTCTCACCCGGCACCACGCTTGGCCTCAGACCGGCGGGGCGGTCCGCGAAGCGGCCGCCCTTCGACCGCGCGGGTCGTACCAAAGGTCTTGACCCGGCAGCGTGCCTCCACGGCAAGGGGGGCACCCGGCGCTGACCCCGTGTTGGTCCTGTACTTCCCGACCAGGGAATCGATGTTCTTCGATCGCGACGAGTCCTAGGC
>JALZAF010000052.1 GCA_030948505.1 Chloroflexota bacterium | reverse complement strand
TGGCAAGCGGATCCCACACATGCGAGTCCGCGCCGTGCTGGCTGACGACGATGTCCGGGCCAAAAGATGCGGCCAGGGCCGGCACAATCGAGCGAACGGCGGGCAGCCAGGCAGCCTCGCCCGCATATGGCTCGAACGGCACGTTGACCATCGTGCCCGCGGCCCGGCCCGTCCCAAGATCCCATGGAAAACCCGTACCCGGGAAGAGGGATCTGCCCGATTCGTGGAATGACACCGTGAGCACGCCGGGATCGTCGGCGTGGATGGCCTCGACACCGTCGCCGTGGTGGACGTCGAGATCGACGTACAGCACGCGCAAGCCGGCCCGGCGCGCGACGGCGATGGCCAGCGCCGGATCGTCGTAGATGCAGAAGCCTGATGCGCGGTCGGGCATCGCGTGGTGCAGCCCGCCGCCCGGATGGAAGGCGTGCTCAACGTCGCCGCGAAGAATCGCCTCCATCGCTCGCATGGAGCCCCCGGCGACCATCGCCCCCGCCTCGTGCATGCCGGGGAAGGCGGGGTTGTCGCCGCCCTGGCCGATCCCGGCTTCGGGCGGGCCCCACGGATCGGCGGACAGGCGCTTGACGGCGGAGATGTAGCGGGCGGTATGGGAGAGGAGCAGAGCCTCGTCCGGTGCCGGCTCGGGGGCGAGGCCCGGCTTCGCCCCGAGGGTCCGAAGGAGATCGATCCCTGGCCCGAACCTCCGCGGCGTCAGCGGATGCGACGGCCCGAAGTCGTAGGTCGCCGAGCGCGGGCCGAAAACCAGGAGCGGCCCTTCGTCCTTTTGCCGTGCTACCACATCAGCATTGTGACGTGGCAGCATGCTGACACGATGGAACGCGTCTACACCAGACCGCTGCTGGACAAGCTTGGGGTGAAGCCCGGCTCCCGGGTCGCCATCCTGGGCGTGGACGACGCCGACTTCCGCTCGCTTCTGGCGGACCGAACGACCGATATCACCGACGTCAGCGAAGGCCACCCGAAACCAGGCACCGACCTCATCTTCCTGGCGGCCGATTCGCTCGACCAGCTCCTCCGAATCGGCGACCTCCAGCGCTCGCTCAAGCCGAACGGCGCAATCTGGGTCGTGTCGCGAAAGGGCAAAGCCGCGACCCTGCGCGATGTCGACGTGATGGATGCCGCCAAGTCCGTTGGCCTGGTCGACAACAAGGTCGTCTCGTTCTCGGCAACCCACACCGCGCTGCGGCTGGTCATCCCGCTCGCCCGCCGCGCGAGGTAGGGCCCCATGTTGGCGAGCTCGCGTACACTCCGTCTTCTCGCGCGACAGAGGTGATGTCAATGCAGCGATTCTTCTTCCGTGCCCGGGAACAAGCGTCGTTCCCGCTGCTCTCGGGGACTTGCCAGCGATAGTTGGGAGCGTGTCGCAGGCTGGTACGACGGCTGGGTCGGGTCCCGCGGCAGTCGGTACCACCAGGCACTCGCGATTCCCGCTGTCCTCGATCTGCTCAACCCGGGTCCTGGTGAGGAGATCCTCGACGTCGGTGCGGGCCAGGGCGTTCTAGGGCCGCACATCGCCGCGCGGGGTGCCCGCTACACGGGCATCGACGCCAGCCCGCGCCTTATCAACCTGGCCCGCCGGCGCCACGGCGCCGCGGGTCGATACTTCGTCGGGGACGCCCGGCGGATGCAATCTGCGGCTGGGCTACACCCGCACAGTTATGACGCCGCGGTCTTCCTGCTCAGCATCCAGGACATGGACCCGCTGGAGTCGATCTTTGCCTCGCTCGACTGGGCGCTCAGGCCCAGCAGCCGGGTCGTCGTGCTGATGACCCACCCGTCATTCCGCCAACCTCGGCATGCCGGCTGGGGCTTCGACGAGGGCCGCAAGCTCGTCTACCGGCGCGTCGATGCCTACCTTTCGCCGATGGCAGTGCCGATGAAGGCGCTCGGCGACGGCGTCCCCACCCGCTCCTACCATCGGCCCCTGTCCAGCTATGTAAATGGCCTCGCGGCAGTCGGCTTTGCCGTCGACGCCCTGGTGGAGCTGCCCGACCTGCCCGGTTATGCGCGCCCGGGGAGGCGGCGGGCGGAGACGCGAGCGGACGCGGAAATCCCGCTGTTCCTCGCCCTTCGGGCTCGAAGGGGCTGACTCAGGCCCTCCGGTGACCCGACCGGCGGCGCGCTACCATCCGCCCATGCCTGACCTGCTGCTCGTGCTGATCGTGATCCTCATCCTCGCACTGCTGTGGCGCGGGCCGAAGACGCTGCCGCGGCTCGGCGAGGCGCTCGGGCGCGGCGTGCGCGAGGCGCGCAAGGAGGCGACCAAGCCTGTGCCGAAGGATCCGGCGGCTCCGGGCGACGAGCCCAAGCCGGGGGCCTGAGCCCGGCCGTAGCCGTGACTTCCCAGCTGAAGATTCGGTATCCCGGCCTCGACGGGCGGGTTGCCCTCGTGACCGGCGCCAACCACGGGATCGGCGCCGCGACCGCCAGGGAACTCGCCGCGCACGGTTCGGCGGTTGGGGTGATGTACTTGCGGCTCCGCGACGTACCCGATCCCGGCACACCAGCCACCTACGCCACGGGTCGCGCCGGCGATGCCGAGCCGGTCGTCAAAGCGATCCGCGGGCTCGGCGGACGCGCGATTGCGATCGAGGCCGACCTCCGCGACGCAGCCAACATCCCCGCCCTCTTCGATCGCGTCGAGGCGGAGCTGGGACCCGTGGAAATCCTGGTCAACAACGCCAGTGGCTGGCGGACCGATCCTTCACCGCGAGCGAAACGGACGCACTGGGACGGTCAGTCGGATCCGTGACGGCGCAGACGATCGACCAGCTCTTCGCCGTCGACGCGCGAGCCGCGGCGCTGCTCATCGCGGAATTCGCCCGCCGCCACATCGGTCGCGCCGCGACCTGGGGCCGGATCGTGGGCCTCACGTCGGGAGGCCCGCTCGGGTTCCCGGGCGAGGTTTCCTACGGCGCCGCCAAGGCGGCCCAGGTGAACTACACGATGTCGGCGGCCCTCGAACTGGCTCTCTTCGGCATCACGGCCAATGTCGTACACCCACCAGTCACCGACACCGGCTGGATCACCCCGGCGGTCGAAGCCGTCGTTCGGGACAGTAGTGAGCTCTTCCACGTCGCCGACCCGGCCGACGTCGCACAGGTCATCGCCTACCTGGCCTCGGACCTCGGGAAGCTGATCACGGCAAACGTCATCCAGCTTCGCTGATTTCGCGGCCGGCGTGGGCCTGAGGGGTCAGCCCTCCACGCGCAGCGTCCGCTCGACGCCGTCGGCGGTCAGGTCGACGAGGTAGCCGCGCAGGATCCCGTGGTTGGCCTCGGAGCCGGCATTGACGCAGACCGTGTCGCCGATCCGCCGCTCCCCGCCCGATTCGTGGATGTGGCCGTGCACGCCGAGCACCGGCCGGAACGATTCGATCGCCCGTCGCACGCCCGTCGACCCCACCGGCCCGCGCAACACATCGCCCGCGCTCACGGTCGGGCGCAGGTCCGGTGACAGCAACGGGGCCGTGTCGAGCCCCGAGTCATACGGCGGGACGTGGGTCATGATCACGGACTTGCGCGCGTCGCGAACGCCGCTCATCAGGCCCGACAGCCGATCGAGAAACTCCTCCTCCGGCAGCTCGCGCGGCGTCGACCACGGCGTCGGCGACGACCAGCCCATGCTGACGAGCTGGTGCCACGGACCCAGGTCGATGACCTGCTCGTTGACGTTGCGGGCGTAGGTGGATTTGGCGAGCACCGCGTCGATCTCGAAGTCGTCGTCGTTGCCGGGCATCAGGTAGACAGGCATGTTGCTGCCGTCCAGGCGTTCGGCAGCGAGCGCCATCCACTCCCCCACTCGCCGCACGATCTGCTCGCGGAAGTGGCGCTTGACGAGCTCCGGGTCGGCCTCCATGGCGGCATGCTCTTCCGGGCTGACGCGGACTCCGTAGTAGCCGACGTCGGCGATGGACCGCTCGAGCTCGGCCAGCTCCGCCTCGCTGCGTGCCGTCCGCCGGCTGCCTAGGAGCGTCGCGGTCCACACCCCGCCCGGGACCCCGACGATCGGAATGAGCGCCTTGCCGGTCAGGTCGCCGGCGATCAGGACGGCATCAGCCTTGTAGACGTTCGACCGCGTCGCGTTGAGCAGCTTGCGCCAGGCGCGCTCGGAGGCGTGGATGTCGGAGCAGATGTAGAGCCGAAAGGGCTTGGCCACCGCCGGAGTCTAGCGACCGTGGCCTCCGTGGGCTGCGGCGGGTGCCTGGACCGCCCTCCGACGATCGCCCAGCTCAGGATCCAACGATTTCGTCCGACGATTTCGTTGGATTTCTGGGAGGGCAACAAAGGGCGGGTGGCCTGCGCCGGAGGCTAAGCGTGAATCGGCGGCCGGCGGTCGCGCCACGGACGGGCGGACTCCAGCTGGCCCGCGAGGCGGTAGAGCGTTGCCTCGTCGCCGAACCGGCCTGCCAGGAGCACGCCGACGGGAAGGCCGTCGTCCGTCATGGCGAGTGGGAGCGACATCGCCGGCTGGCCGGTCATGTTGGCGATCGGATTCCAGGGGTTGAACGAGCAATCGAAGCGCCACCACTCAACCGCACCGCCACGCGACCGGTTGAGAACGCCGATTGGGTCAGGTGGACGGGACAGGGTCGGCGTGAGCCAGACGTCGTGCGTCTCGAAGAAGGGGCCGATCGCGCGCGTCGCGCCCGCCAGCTGGGCCAGCGCAGCCAGCAGGTCGACGGCGTCGAATCGCTTCGCATAGTCGATCAGCTCCCACGTCGTCTCCTCCAGCTCGTCGGTCTCGGGCTCGCGACCCAGATGCCGAACGACGGAACGGTGGGCTTCCTCGTTGGCGATCGCCCACACGCGCGCGAAGGGCTCGATGAGGCTCTCGCCGTCGAATTCGGGCGTCGCCTCCTCGACCTCGTGTCCGAGCGTCGCGAGCAGCGCCGCCGTCTCGCGGACGGCCGCAACGCAGGACGGGTCGACCACGACACCATCGAAGGGTGGCATGGCAGTCCACGCGATGCGCAGCCTGCCGGGGTCCCGCCCGACTTCCTCGCGAAATGAGCGCTCGGGCGCCGGCGCGATCGATGGGTCGCCAGGGACCCACCCCGCGGTCACGTCGAGGATCGCCGCGCTGTCACGCACGGAACGGGTCAGGACGTGTTCCATCGCCACGCCGCTCAATACGTCGCCGGCCGGCGCCCACGAGTTGCGGCCCCTTGTCGGCTTCATGCCGACGAGGCCGCAGGCCGACGACGGAATGCGGATCGAGCCCGCACCGTCATTGCCGTGCGCGGCGGGCACCATGCCGCTCGCGACGGCCGCCCCAGAGCCGCCGGAGGACCCGCCCGTGGTCCTCGTGGGATCCCACGGATTGCGAGTAGGGCCCCACAGCACGGCCTCGGCAGTGGAATGGTTCCCGAATTCCGGGGTGGCGGTCTTGCCCAGCATCACGAAGCCCGCGGCACGGTATCGCCGCGTCAGCTCCGAGTCGGACGCCGACACCTTCTTGCGGAGCGCTCTCGATCCCTCCGTCTGGATGGTGCCGCCCAGCGTGGCACCGAGATCCTTCAGGAGAAACGGGACGCCCCGGAACGGTCCGTCCGGCAGGCCCGCATCGACTTCGGAAAGTGCCCGGTCAAAGAACCGGGCTACGACCGCATTCAGCCGGGGATCGACCGATTCGATCCGTTCGATCGCCGCCTCGACGAGCTCGCGTGGCGTCGCATCGCCGCGCTGGACGAGCTCGGCCTGCCCGACAGCGTCGAGGACGGAGAGGTCGCTCACGATTTCAGATGGCCCGCGTCACGGGCGGGACCGATGTGCTTGCGCGCGCCACCTCAATCGGGTGGCAGCATCTGGTACATCAGCTGGGTCTCGATCCCACGCTGGCGATTGCGGATGGCCTGGATCACGTACCACACGATGCCGATCAAGACGACCAACAGCACGAACGAGACCCCGCTGCGGTTGAAGTACGAGAGCGGGCTTTCCTGGCCCAGGCTGCCGATTGTGTTGATGATCGGCGCGACCCCTGCGAACCAGTAGAGCAGCAAGGCGAAGATCAGCCACACCAAACCGAGCCACGGCAGGGCGTTCGCCCACGGGGCCTCCCTCACGAGGTCTGGGCGCGTGCGGCGTGCGATGAGCGCGTTGATGCCCGGCATGATCCAGCTGAGCGACGAGGCGAGGATGGTGAACCAGGCCGAAGCGACGAGGTTGAGCTTTCCGTCGAGCGCGGGATCCGGGTTCGGCGCCAGCGCACCCAACCCGATCGTCTTGAGGATCGCGAAGTTCGAGAACAACAGGAAGAGAACCGCCATCGCGAGCGTGGCGATGATCGCATTGGCCGGTGCGCGCAGGCGCTCGGAGACCGCACCCAGCCACTCGGGAACTTGCCGGTCGAGGCTCCACGCGAGCGCCATCCGGCTGATGAAGATCACATAAACCGGCATCAGCAGGAATGGGAACAGCGTCGAAGCCGCGCCCACGATCGTCCAGATTGGCCACAGGTCTGGCCGGGTGATCGCCCCAAGCACCTGGAAGTAGTTCGGCTGGCCAAGCGGCAGTGCCGGATCGGTGATGTAGCCCCAGAAGGCCGCTGCCCAGCCCGTCTGTGCATCGAGCCCCAGGCGCCGAGGCAGCATCTCCGCGTAGATCGAGTTCATCAGCACGGCCATCGCGAGGGCGCCCAGAACCGCGTAGAGCACACCGCGCTTGACGTTGCCCCGGACCTCGCCGGAGATGTAGGCGCTGTACTGGAAGCCGATGAATTGGAAGAGCATCGCGCTCGCGAGCAGGAAGAACGCCCAGTGGGTGAGGTCGGCGGGTCCGAATGAGAAGCCGCTCGTAAGACCGGCGCTCGCCGCGGCCGCGGCGAGCTGGTCGACCGTCGTGCCATTCGCGTACTTCGGCAGGTTCGCAGCGAACGTTCCCGCGTCGAAGGTGAGCAATCCGACGACCGCAATCAGCACCCAGCCAGCGATACCGATGACCGTCAGTCCCGTGACGATCCGGTGGAACACGCGCGTCGGCTGAAGCACGACAAAGGCGACCACGGCAATGACGACGAGCCCGGCGAGCATGCCCGGCACCCCCGTGACCTGGCCCGTGTCGCCATCGGTGAACCACTTGTTGGCGCCATTGAAAAAGTCGCTGCCCGTGCCGATGCCAATGATCCGGCCTTCCATCTGGACGCCGCGGAGCGTCAGCGCCGTCTCGAACTGGATCAGCGCGATTGACGCGAACGCCAGCAGCCAGCTTTCCATCCAGCCCAGGAACGGACCGATCCGCGGCACGATCCGGCTGGTGAAGACGTAGTCGCCGCCGGAGCGCGGCATGACCGACGTGAGCGACGCGAAGATCAGCGCAAGCAGGACGCAGAACGCGCCGACAATGAAGGCGACGACAGACCAGTTCGTGACGATCCCGACAACGACGACCGGCACCCCGGCGAGGACGGCAATGCCGTACGCACCGCCCAGAGTGCCGCCGATGAACGCGGCCGTGTTGAAGAACAGGGCGTTGACGACGCTGACTTCGCGTACCAGTCCCGACGACTGGCGCGTGAACAGGCTTCGACCACCGTTGGACGCGGCCATCGAACGCAAGCCCTCCCTACCCCGAGCTCGCGGCCCTGCGCCGGGCTGCCGGCTGCCGGCCGCCATCCCCCGCCGTTCGCGTCGCCCCGACGACGAGAACGCCTTCGATCGTTTCAGACCACCGAAGGCGCGGCCAGTATAGTCACGCGACGAACACCAGAATCGACGATCCCCTCCACGAGGCCCTTCGCCTCATCGACCTGGCATCTGCGCGCGATGTGCAGCTGCGGCTGATGGGCGGGCTCGCCTTTCACGCCCGCGTGCCTGCCTGGACCGCACGGATCGATCGCGACGGGCGCGACATCGATCTCGCCACCCGGAGCCGCGATCGCAAGGCGGTCAGCGAGCTGCTGACGGCGGCCGGCTATCAGCCCGACCGCCAGTACAACGCGCTGTACGGGCACAAGCAGCTCTACTTCGTCGATGCCGACCACAATCGACCGGTCGACGTGCTGGTCGACCGGCTCGAGATGTGCCATCGACTCGAGTTCGCCGACCGCCTCGCTGTCGATCCGCAGACGCTGCCCCTGGCGGAGCTTCTCCTCTCCAAGCTGCAGGTCGTGAAGATCAACCGCAAGGACGTGCTCGACGCCCTGATCCTGCTGGGCGAGTACCCGCTGACCGATGACGACCAGGGCATCAGCGTGGCCCGGATCGCGGGGGTCACCTCGAACGACTGGGGCTGGTGGCGGACCGTGACCGGCAATCTCGAGAAGCTCCACGAGTTCGCGGCCGCGGAGCTCAAGCCGGCCGACCTCGACGTGGGCGGGCGCGGGCCGCGGTTCGATGTGCCGGCCCAGATCGTCGACCTGCGCGGGGCGATCGACGCCGGCCCGAAGTCGACGCGCTGGAAGCTTCGGGCGCGGGTGGGCGACCGAATGACGTGGTACGAGGAGCCCGAGGAGGTGGGACACGGTCGCGGCTAGGTCGGCGTCGGTCGACGGCATCCGCGTGGCCGTGGCGCAGACCGGCGCTCGGGTCGGTGACGTCCCGTCCAACCTCAAACTGGCCGCGCAGTTGCTGGGTCGCGCGGCGAGCCGGGGCGCGCAGCTCGTCGTACTGCCCGAATGCTTCGTGCAGGGCTACTCCGTGCGGCCAGAGGTGCTCGCCCTCGCGGAGCCGTCGGGCGGACCGGCGGCGACGTCATTGGCCGGGCTCGCTCGGCGACACGGCATCGCCGTTGTGGTGGGCTTCATCGAGCGCAACCCGAAGGCACCCAGGAAGCCGTACAACGCGGCCCTCGTCATCGGACGAGACGGTGGGCTGGCGGGCGTCTACCGCAAGACCCACCTGTTCGGCAAGGAGCGTGATGCGTTCGCGGCCGGCGACGACTACCCGGTGTTCGATCTCCGACTCCGGCCGCGCGGCGCCCACACGCGCGTCGGCGTATGCATCTGCGCCGACATCGAGTACCCGGAGGTGGCGCGCCTGCTCGCCCTCGGTGGCGCGCAGCTGATCGCCGTGCCCTCGGCCGACTTCGATCCCTTCCGCGCCCAGCAGGCCGCCAACCTCGTGAGCCGGGCCATCGAGAACAACCTCCACGTGGCCCTGGCGAACACCATCGACCGGCGCGCCGGGGTCAACTTCTTCGGTGGCAGCGGTATCGCCGGACCGGACGGCGCGCTGACCTCCGCCGGATACCTGCGGCCGCGGGTCGTGGTGGCGGAGCTGTCCGATGCCGCGGTGGAGGCGTCCGGCGGCGCAGGCAGCTACCTCCACGATCGACGCCGCGACACGTACGGCGCCTTGCTCGACAAGCCGAAACGATGAACGGCGATGCACCGCAAGACCTGTCGGCCCTCACCGAACGGCCGGGGCCGGGCTCGCACCGCACGACGTTCCTGGTCGACGGACATAAAGTCGAAACCCTGGCGGACCTGCCGCCGCTGCGTAATCGGCTGCTGTTCGTGGGGCTCAACCCGTCTCCGGTCAGCGTCGAAGCCGGGCACTACCACCAGGGTCCACTCGGACAGCGGTTCTGGAGCCGCCTCATCGCGTCCCGGATCCTGCCCAAAGGGACGCCGATCGAGTCGGCCGACGACGCGCTCATGGCAGCCGGCCACGGCATCACCGACCTGCTCAAGACGCCCACGGCCCGCGACGAAGCCACCGCTGCGGCCCTCACCGCCGGGGTCGGGCCGCTGTGGCAGAAGATCGCGATCTGGCGGCCAGCGGCGATCGTGTTCATCTACAAACGGGCGGCCGAGGCAGCCGCGGGCCGCGCGCTCACCGAGCCGTGGGGCCAGCTGGTCGGCGTCGCACTCGCCGGGCGGCCATGCCTGCTGATGCCCGGTCCCTACGCGCCGCGCGAATCGGTCGACGAGGGGATCAACTTTTTCCGCAACCTGGCCTCGTCGCTGCCGGAGTGATCCCCGCCTAGCGCGGGTCGCCCTTTTCCAGGAGCTCGCGGCGGCGGGCGTCGATGGCCGCCGCAGCATCCGCAGGTGGTTCGCCGTGGCCGGGCAGCACAAGACGAGGCGCGAGGTTGGCCAGGCG
>JALZAF010000049.1 GCA_030948505.1 Chloroflexota bacterium | reverse complement strand
GTCAGGTCGCGCATGCTCTGACGAGCGAGGAGCTCAAAGCGGAAAAGCGCATCCTCGGCTGAGCTCGCATGGATCGTCGTCGCTGAACCATCGTGCCCGGTGTGGAGCGCCTGGAGCGTATAGAAGGCCTCCTTGGGCAGGCGGATCTCCCCGACGATGAGACGGTCGGGCCGCATCCGCAGCGCGTTCGCGACCAGGTCACCGACATCGAGCAGGCGCGAGTCAGCCTCACCCGTGGAGAGATCGTGCGGGTGGATCGTCTCGAGGTTGAACCGATTCTGGTTCTCGATGGCCAATTCGGCCGTGTCTTCGACGACGCCGATCCGCTCGGTCGGATCGAACAGGTCGGTGATCGAGCGCAGGAACGTCGTCTTGCCGGCGCCCGTCTCGCCCGCGACGAGGAAGTTGGCCTTGGCCCGGACGAGGCGCGCCACGAAGTCGGCCATCTCGGCCGACAGGCCGCCCTCGGTGACCCAGCTCCGGCCGTGACGTCCGCCGGGCACGAGGTCGAGCCGGAGCCGGTTGAATTTGCGGATCGAGAGATACGGGCCGCCGACCGGCGGGATGACCGCGTTCACCCGGGAGCCGTCCGGCATTCGCGCGTCGACGATGGGGTGGGCGACAGACAACTCGCGCCCGGCCAACGCGGCGATCCGCTCGGAGATCTCGATCACGTCCCGCCCGGAGCCCAGCGTCACGTTCGTCGTCTCGAGCCGACCCGATCGCTCGACGAAGACGTCGTCCGGGCCATTCACGAGGATGTCCCCGACCTCGGGGTCATCGACCAGCGGTTGCAACGGACCGAGACCACAGACGACAGCCTCGACCGAGGCAATGAGGGCGGGCGATGCGTCGAGATCGAGTTCGGGCTCGGCCAGGATTTCGCCGATCGTCCGGCGCAGCAGCGCCTCATTGTCGGGCGTTCTGGCGAACGGGTTGAGGATCTCGGGCGAAAGGCGAGCGACGAGCATCCGCCGGACCGTTCCAAGGGTCGCCGCCGACAGCGGGACGCGGGCGAGGTCGGGAACTGGCTCGTTGCTCATCGCTCGCCACTTCCGGGAGCGGGTAGCACGCCTCGCGCGGTCCGCAGCAGGGATCGCCGGCCGCGTGCCCCGGCCGGTTGATCGCCGAGGAGGGGCCATGCTGCCCGTGCGACGCCTGCGATGTCCGGGGCGAGGGCAGGAGCAACGGACCAGGCCGGTTCGCCGCGGTCGGCGGCGTTCGTGAAGGCCAGGTTGGGCGAGACTCGCCCGACCAGCGGCACACCGACCTCGCGGGCGATCCGGCCGATCTCCGCGTCGTCATCGGCCTGATTGGCGACGATCGCGAGCTTTCGTCCCATCCCCTGTCCGCGCAGGACGCTTGCCAGCCGGAAGATGTCCGGCAGCGATTCGATCGTCGGGCGCACGACACCCAGGACAAGGTCCGCCTGGTCGATGAGTTGGCGGTGTCCGTCTTCGAACACGCCGCCGAGGTCGGCCACGATCAGGTGGTAGCCGGCAGTCTGGGCACCCTCGAGGATCGCGTCGGCTTCGAGCACGCCGAACGCCGGCTGGCCGGGTTCGCCCGCCTGCCCGTCGCCCTCGGCGAGCTGCGGATGGGGTGGCAGGGACACGACGTCGACCTGCCAGCGGGTCGGCTTGGCTAGTTCGCTGACGGCACCGGGATCACGCCAGATCCGATGGCTCCAGGCCGCTGACAGATCTGCCGGCTCGAGTCCCAGTCGGAGTCCGACGGCGCTGGCGATTCGGCTCGCGTCGAGGACGAGGACCCGGACCGGTTGCTCGTCGCCGTCGATGGTGCGGACGCGCGCACGAGCGCCGATGAGCGTCGCGATCTCAACGGCGAGGGTCGTCTTGCCCACGCCACCGGCAAAGCTCGTCACGCAGACGAGTCGAAGGCCGGGCAGGACATGGGGGATTGCGAGAGGCCGCTCCTGCGTCTCCCCGTCATCGTCCGGAAGGTCCGAGCCCCGAGCCCCGTCCTCCTCCAGCCCGACGATGCGTAGTCGAGTCGCCTGCTTCTCCATGGCATTGGGCTCCGTCGCGGGATCGGATGCCACCAGTAGCGCAGGCTGGGCATTATCACGCGCCGGCCAGGTCCGCCACCGCATGACGTTGCGCCGCTGCACCGCTTCCTGTTCACGCTCACGAGGAGTGTCCTCGGCGTCGCTTAGCTGCGACTTATCTGGCGCCTCGAGAACGG
>JALZAF010000047.1 GCA_030948505.1 Chloroflexota bacterium | reverse complement strand
CGGCGGGGCCGGCGAGCCCTTCGCCATCCGCGGGGTCGTCCTGATGGACGCCGGCAGCCTCGTCGTCACTGCCCCGGCGCAGCCGTCGAGCCTGCTCACGTGGCTGACCACGACCGATCACAAGCGCATCGGCCTGATGTACATGACGGCCGCGTTCGCGTTCTTCCTGCTGGGCGGGCTGATGGCGCTGCTGATGCGGGCCGAGCTCGCCGCGCCTGGTCTGCAGCTGCTCAGCGAGGAGAGCTACAACCAGCTGTTCACGATGCACGGAACGATCATGATGTTCCTGTTCGGGACGCCGATGGTGGCCGCCTTCGCCAACTACCTGGTGCCGCTCCAGATTGGAACGGCGGAGATGGTCTTCCCGCGCCTCAACGCCCTGTCGTTCTGGCTGTTCCTGTTCGGCGGACTGATCGTCCTGGGCGGCTACGCGGCCACCGGCGGCCCCGCCGACGTCGGCTGGACCGGCTATCCGCCCAACAGCGAGTTGACCTACTCGACCACGACGGGCACGGACCTGTGGATCGTGGGCCTGGCGCTGACCGGCGTGGCGACCATCCTGGGCGCGCTCAACTTCACGATCACGATCTATACGCGACGGGCGCCAGGCATGTCGATGCTTCGGCTGCCGATCTTCAGCTGGAACATCCTCGTGACCGCGATCCTCATCCTTTTCGCGTTCCCCGCCCTGACCGGCGCCCTGGCCATGCTGTTGCTCGACCGCCGCTTCGGGGCCTCGTTCTTCATCCCCGCCCAGGGCGGCGATGCGATCCTGTGGCAGCACCTGTTCTGGTTCTTCGGCCATCCCGAGGTCTACATCCTGGCCCTGCCGTTCTTCGGCATGGTGTCGGAGATCATCCCGGTCTTCTCGCGCAAGCCGCTCTTCGGTTACCGGGCCGTCGTCATGGCGACCGTCCTCATCGGCGCGTTCTCGATGTCCGTGTGGGCCCACCACATGTTCACGACCGGCGCGGTCAACCTGCCGTTCTTCGCCGTGACCTCGTTCGCGATCGCCGTGCCGACGGGAATCAAGATCTTCAACTGGATGGCGACGATGTTTCGCGGCCGCCTGTCGTTCGAGACGCCGATGCTGTTCGCGACCGGCTTCATCTACCTGTTCGTGATCGGCGGCATCACCGGCGTCATCGTCGCCTCGCCGCCGATCGACTTCCAGTTCCAGGACACCTACTTCGTCGTCGCCCACTTCCACAACGTGCTCGTCGGCGGCAGCGTCTTCGCGCTGTTCGGCGGGGTCTACTTCTGGTTCCCGAAGATGACCGGGCGGCGGCTGTCCGAGCGGCTGGGCAGGCTGCATTTCTGGAGCTGGGTGGTGGGCTTCATCCTGACCTTCCTGCCGCAGTACCAGCTGGGCGCGCAGGGGATGCCGCGCCGCTACGCCGACTACGCGGCGAGCGCCGGCTGGACGGAGCTGAACCTGGTGTCGACGATCGGCAGCCTGATCCTGGGCCTCGGCACGATCCCGTTCCTGGCGGCGATCGCGCTCGCGCTGCGCCGTCCGCCGGACCAGCCGAACGATCCCTGGGGCGGCAATTCCCTGGACTGGTGGACCACCTCGCCGCCGCCGCACCTCAACTTCCGCTCATTGCCGCCGATCCGCTCCGAACGACCGGTGTTCGATGCGAGGATGGCCGCGGAGGCCGCCCGCGGCGCCCGGGCCGCGACCGAGTCGGCCGCCATGGCCGCGGCGGCAGGGGCGCCCTCCGGCGCCCGGCGGAAGCCCGCCCGATGAGGCTTCGAAGCGCCTGGTCCGAACAGCCCGCGGAGGTTCGGTTCTTCCTGCTCCTGTCGGCCTTTGGGATCGCCATCGGGATCGTTTACTGGTTCGTGGCCTACGAGACGGCCGGCACGGTCCTGCTCATCGGGTTCGGTCTGGCCACCGGCCTGATCGGCCTGCGCCTCCTGCTCGCTGATCGACCACGCATTCCGGCCGCGGACCTGGATCGGCCGTTCCTCGACGAGAGCGGCCGTCTGCCGGACGAGACCCTCGCCCCGTTCGCCGTGGGGCTGGGGGTTGCCGTCGCGGCCACCGGCCTCATCTTTGGCGTCGCGCCGGTTCTGCTGGGGCTGCTGCCGCTCGCCTGGGGCGCGTCGCGCTGGCTGTCGGCCGCGAGGGCCGAGCTCGACGCCCAGGTGCGCGAGGATGCGCCTCGCGCCCGGAGCTAGGGCTGCTCGATCCTGATGTCGTCCAGGCCGGCCTCGATCCGGCTATCGGGCGGATTGTCCGTGGCGGTGAACACGAGCCGCACGGACTGGCGGGCCCACGGCGTCATCGGGACCCGGGCGGTGGTCCACGCAGCGGCGACGACCGCGCGGGTGCCCGCCTTCTTGAAGACCAACGTGCGTGTTCCGGCGGCGTCCTCGACGTAGGCCGCGAACGAGTCCGCGGCGGATGAGCTCGCGGTCGAGAAGTAGTAGTTGAAGCTCAGGTCGCCGACCGCTGCCGGCAACGTGACCGGCGCAGACCGGATTGTCGTCGTGCCGCCGTCGACGTCGCTGTTGCTGGCCGCGCCGTTGATCGCGGCACCGGTGACGAAGTCCATGACCCCGGACGTCGTCGTGCCGAGCTGCGTGAAGCGGCGGTTGACGGAGATCGCCGGCGGGTTCGCCCGCTGCCAAACGCCGGCCGTGGCCGTGTCGGTGCCGTCGGGGTTGACCTGCCAGCCGCGGTTGATCTCCAGGTCATCGAACAGCGGTCCGCAGTCCGCCCTGGCCTTGCCGATCTGGCTCCACGGGCAGGCCCCGACATTGATCAGGTACAGGAGCGCGGAGCGATTGCGCGCGGTCTGCGCGGCAATCACCTCGTCCGGCGGGTAGAAGTTCGTCCAAATCGAATTCTTTTCCGTCGGGTAGAGCTCCCAGGTGAACGAGAAGATGCGATGCACGCCATACAGCCAGTCGATCTGGTCGCCGTCGGTGATGTACAGGTCGCTCGACTGCATTGCCCGGTAGCCGTTGCGTGCGGCCATGCCCTTGCCCAGCGCCACGAAGGCGTTGTGATCGTCGAGCGTCATGTCCCACGGGACATCCGCCTTGGTGTAGCCGTACGGCCAGAGGATCAGCTGGCCGTTGGTGTGGAACGTGATGTGGGCCTTGATCTGCTGGCGGCCACCGATGACCCGGCTGTTGACGAAGTCGCGGACGATCTGCACTTCCTTCGATGACCATGGCGCGCGGCCGCGGTAGTCGAGCGACGCGGGGTTGCTGGACGATCCGCCGCAGCAGCCCCAGTGGTAGCCGTAGTTTCGGTTGGGGTCCGTGCCGATGTAGGGCGAGCCTGGGTTCGGCTGGCGCGTCTTGCGCCACGCGCGGTACGGCGCCTGGGTGCCGGTCGTGCCGGTCAGGTCGTACTCCCCGCCGTCCGGGTTGACCTCGAAGATGATGAAGACCACGCGCGAGTCGACCAGGGTCTTGACCGTCGGATCGGTGGCGTAGCCGTCGGCAAGCATGTGCAGCGTGTACAGCGC
>JALZAF010000035.1 GCA_030948505.1 Chloroflexota bacterium | reverse complement strand
CCTCTTCGCACTCGCCATGGCCGGGGTCCTGGTCGCCCTCTGCGTGGCACCCTACTTCCAGGTCGGCAGCGTGCAGGTGAGCGGCTCCGACCATGTCTCCTCGGCTGACGCCGCCCTGGCGACGGGCCTGGACCACCCGCGCTCGGTGTTCCTGGTGGGGACGGGCGCCGCCGGAGCCGACATGCGGAGTCTGCCCTGGGTGCGGACCGCGTCCGTCCGGGCAAGCCTACCCCGGACGGTGAGCTTTGGGGTCGAGGAGTGGCAGCCGGTGGCCAGCTATGCGCCGGCCGGCGGCAATGCGTGGCTGGTGTCGGACCAAGGGCGGGCGCTGGCGCGGGACGCCGAGGGCGCCCCCGACCTGGTCCAGATCAGCGGCCCGGCGAGGGCGTCACTGCAGGCCGGGCAGCGAGTGATGGCGCCGCAGCTGCTCGTGGCCCTGGTCAACATTCAGCGCCAGCTTCCCGACCTCATCGGACAGACTGTGAGGAACTTCCAGCTGGACGGGTGCGGCAATCTGACCATGGTCGCCGGCCTCGGTTGGCAGGCTGAGTTCGGCCGGGTCCTGACGCCCGAAGAGACCGCCGGCCTGGCGCCGAAGGTCGTGACCCTCCGCGACCTCCAGGCGGCCGGCGCCGTCAATTTCGGCAGCGCCGACCTGCAGTACGTGAACCTCATGAACTCGGGCTCGCCCGCGGTCGGCTTGAAGTCCGCGGCCATCCGGCCTCCGGGCTCGCCCGCGCCCTCGGGCTCGCCAGCGCCGTCGCCGGCAGCCCCGCCATCGCCCGGGACCTCGCCCACGCCGTCGGCCTCCCCTTCGGTCCCGCCGCCGTCCCCGTCCTTACCGTCCCCGTCCCCGGCGTCTTCGCCTGCGGCGGCGACCCCCGCGCCGAGCCCCGGCGGTCCGGCGCCGGCCGAGCCCACGGCAGGCCCGCAGGTGGCGGTCGCGCCCTGTGCGTGATCGTCGCGGCCGAGACCCGGCTGCTGAGGTGGTCGGAAGCCGGTGTCCAGACGTAGATCATTGAATCTACATTCTTGGTAGACTGGCCGCGCCGTGGCGAGCACCACGATTCGAATCAGCCAGCGAGCCCGCGACGAGGCGCGGGAGCTGGCGCGAGCGACTGGAAAGCCGATATCTCAGGCTGTCGAGGAGGCGATCCGCAGAGAACGGCGCAGGCTTTTCTGGGAGCAGGGCGCGCGGGCCGTGTCGAATCTGCGGTCCGATCGGGAGGCGCTCGCCGAAGATGAGGCTGAGACTGTTCCTGACGGTGACTGGCTGCTGGACGGACTGAGGGACGTGGATACGCCGGAGTGACGTCGCGGCCGCGGGCCCGACGAGGCGACATATGGCGGGTCGGCTTCGGACGGCCCATCGGTCACGAGCAGGGCGCCGGTATGCGGCCGGCCCTCGTTGTGAGTGCGGATCTGTTCCATGACACCGGCGTCGGTATCGCGATCGTCGCGCCGCTCACAACCGCGAGCCGCGAGTATCCCTGGCGTGTAAGGATCAGAGCCGACGGCCCCGGGCTACGCCAGACCAGCTGGGCCGCAGTCGAACACCTGCGCAGCATCTCCACGCTCCGCCTCCAGGAGTACCTGGGCATGGCCGGTCCCGACGTCATGACGGAGGTCGACCGCGTGCTCGAGCTGCTGCTCTTGGACCGCGGCTGACCCCACGCGCGGGGTGGACGCGATCGGGCAGAACCACATCCGCCACTCCGCAAGCGGCTCAGACACTACATATGTGCCGCCTGAGCAATCGACCCACGAAATCTGGCCCACATCGGCCTCAGGCTTGCTATACTCTCCGCGACCCGCCGGTCGGCAGCAGCATCGTTCCAGGAGGCATCGCAGCAACCCTTTTGTCCAGGCGGAAGCGACAGGTCGGACTGGATCTAGGCACCAGCAAGGTGGCGGCTGTCATCGCCGAGTCCGACGAGTATGGCCAGCTCAACGTCACGGGCGTGGCCGAGTGCCCGGCCGAGGGCCTGCGCAAGGGTGTGGTGGTCAACATCGACAAGACGGTCTCGGCCATCCAGCAGTGCATGGTCGTGGCCGAGCGCATGGCGGGCGTGCGCACGGACGCCGCGATCGTCTCCCTAGCCGGCCCGCACATCACCGCTCAGAGCAGCCACGGCGTGATCGCGGTCTCGCGCCCGGACCACGAGATCGGCGCCGACGACGTGCGCCGCGTGGTGGATGCGTCGCGCGCCGTCTCGGTGCCCAACGACCGCCAGGTCATCCACGTCCTACCCCGGGCCTACACGGTGGACGGCCAGGAGGGGGTCAAGGACGCGGTCGGCATGACCGGACACCGCCTCGAGGTCGAGACGGAGATCGTCACCGGCTCCACGACCTCGGTCCAGAACGTCATCAAGTGCGTCCACCAGGCCGGATTCGACGTCGACGAGGTGGTGACGCAGGGCCTGGCCGCGGGCGAGAGCGTCCTCACAGGCAACGAGATCGACCTCGGCGTCTGCCTGGTCGACATCGGCGCGGGTACCACCGACGTGGTCGTATATCACGAGGGCGGCCCGCTGCACCTCGCCGTTCTGCCTCTGGGCGGCAACCACGTCACCAGCGACGTCGCCATCGGTCTGCGGACGACGCTGACAGAGGCCGAGATGTTGAAGCTCAACTACGGCCACACACTGCCCGACGTGATCGCGCCCGAGGAGAAGATCGACGTCCGGCTGGTCGGCGGCGATCGCCAGCAGGCCACGCCGCGCCGCTATCTGGCGGACATCATCGGGCCCCGGATGCGCGAGATCTTCCTTTTGGCCCGCGAGGAAGTGAGGCGCAGCGGTTTCGACGGCATGCTGCCCGCCGGCGTGGTCGTGACGGGCGGCGGCGCCCGCCTCATGGGCACGGTCGACGCCGCCCAGGCGGTATTCGATGCAGCCGTCCGTCTGGGCCTACCTGCGGGCGTTGGCGGCCTCGCCGACAGGGTGGCCGCACCCTCGTACGCGGCCGCGGTGGGCTTGGTGCGCTGGGGCACGCGCGTCCCGGCCTTGGCCGGCGAGGGCGCTCCCGCCCTGCAGCAACCAGCGCTGGCGGGGGCGTCGCAGAAGGTCGTGCGGTGGCTGCGCGACTTCTTCTAGTCCTGGCGTGGACAAGCGGAACGAGCCACGAAATCAGTCGCAGCAGACGATGCAGCTGGGGTTTTTGAACGAGACGCAGGATGAGAGACAGGAGGAGATCATGCAGAGGAACGATCGGCAGGACGGGCGCGCGCGGATCAAGGTGATCGGCTGCGGCGGGGGCGGCGGCAACGCCGTCAACCGCATGATCTCGGCCGCTTTGAAGGGGGTCGAGTTCATCGCGGTCAACACCGACATGCAGGCCCTGGAGCGCTGCAACGCCGACGTCAAGGTGAACATCGGTCGCAAGCTGACTCGCGGCCTCGGCTCGGGCGGCGACTGGACCAAGGGCCGGGACGCGGCTGACGAGAGCCGGACCGAGCTCACCGAGCTGGTCAAGGACTGCGACATGGTCTTCATCACCTGCGGCATGGGCGGCGGCACCGGGACCGGCTCCTCGTCGGTCGTGGCCGAGATCGCCAAGAGCGAGGCGGCGCTCACCATCGGCGTCGTCACCCGGCCCTTCCGCTGGGAGGGCAAGATTCGCAACGCCAACGCCGACGAGGGCATCAAGCTCCTGCGTGACAAGGTGGACGCCCTGATCGTCATCCCCAACGACCGGCTGACCCAGGTGGTGGACAAGAAGACGACGCTCGAGGAGTCCTTCCGGATCGCGGACGACGTGCTCCGCCAGGGCGTCCAGGGCATCGCCGACCTCATCGTCAATCCCGGCACGATCAACCTCGACTTCGCCGACGTCAAGGCCATCATGCTCGAGACCGGCGAGTGCCTGATGGGCATCGGCTTTGGCTCGGGCGACAACCGCGCCGAGGACGCGGCCAAGCAGGCGGTGGCCAGCCCGCTGCTCGAGACTTCCATCGACGGCGCCCAGGGCATTCTCTTCAACATCACCGCGGGCAAGGACATCACGCTCTACGAGTGCGAGAAGGCGGCGGAGATCGTCAAGGCCTCGGCCGACCCGAGTGCGAACATCATCTTCGGCGTGGTCAACGACGATCGCATGCAGGGTGAGGTCAAGATCACGGTCATCGCCACGGGGTTTGGCCGCCGGCGCGGTTCCGCGCAATCTACGGATAGCACCACCGTCGAATATGCGCGGCCGGACTTGCAGCCCCAAACCGAGCCGCGGCGCTCGCTGGTTCCTGACGAGGACGATCTCAACATCCCCGCTTTCCTCCGCCATCGCATCTGACGTGTGCGATGAGGACCGTTAGGCGTAGGCCCGGGTCCCCCGGGCCGAGTGAGTTGTTTTCTC
>JALZAF010000026.1 GCA_030948505.1 Chloroflexota bacterium | reverse complement strand
GACTCACCCAGCATCGACGTGTGAGCATTCCGGAGTTTCCGTACACCCAGTCCGGAGTTTCCGTACACCCCGACGTTCGGGTGTCGGAGGCCGCGTAGCGGCCGACGCTTTTGGCCCTGATTCACCTCCTCCGTAGGTCGCTGGTCGTCGAGGCGTTCGGGATCCCGGGAGGAGTCGTGCCCTCGGTCGGATCCGGTTGGCCCGGCGCAATTGTGCCCGAGGTCTGGGGGGATTGGAAGGGTTGGTCGCCGTGTCCGGCGCGCTCGTGGTCTTGAGCATGGGCGATCAGCTGCGCCGGCGCGACGCGCTGATGGCACAGGTTGCACCAGTGCTCAATCGCCCATCGCTCGGCTAGCAGCCCGAGCGGCGTCGGCGGAATATGCAGGACGATGCTGCGGTAGGTGATGGTCATCGTCCCTCCTCGGCGCCGGCGCGCTCGGCTCCGTCGGCCGGCGCGGATCTCTTGGCCCGCTTCGGCGCCTTCCGGGCGCGCTCATCGCCGCCGGTCGTGTCCGATGCCGTCTCGGGGCGGCGCATCGACTCACCGTCGAGCTCGATGCGGCGCAAGTTCTGCAGGACCCGGTCCAAGACGGAGTCGGCGACAGTCGGCTCGCCCATGGCCTCATGCCACATGGCGATCGGCAGCTGGCTCGTGATGATCGTCGAACGAAGCCCGGCCCGGTCCTCGATCACCTCGAGGACGTCGGCAGCCTGGTCGGGGGTCAGCGGTCTCAGCAGGAAGTCGTCGATGAGCAGGACCTCGATGCGCGCCCACGACGCTGTGAGGCGGGCGAAGCGTCCGTCGACGCGGGCGATGGCCAGCTCGTCGAGCATGCGGCTGGCGCGCAGGTAGAGCGCCGTGTGGCCGCGGCGGATGGCGCAGTTCGCCAGGGCGCAGCCGAGGAAGGTCTTGCCCACCCCGGTCGGGCCGACCACGGCGACGTTGTGGCGATTGGTCACCCAGGCGCACTCGGCGAGGCCCAAAAGCGCGGCGCGATCGAGGCCGCGCGAATGGTGGAAGTCGATGTCTTCGACCACAGCGTTGATGCGCAGCTTGGCGTGCTTCAAATAGCGCTCCAGTCGGCGGTTCTCGCGCTGGGCGAGCTCGCGGTCGACGAGCAGGCCGAGGCGCTCTTCGAAGGACAGGCCCTGGTAGCTGGCGGACTCGGCCTGCTCCGCGAGGCCGGCGGCCATGGCCGGCAGCTTGAGGGCGTGAAGGCCCTCGATGGTCTGGTGGTTGAGCACGTTGTCTCCTTTCATTGGTAGTAGTCCGGGCCGCGCAGGTTGTCGTGGCTCGGATGGGCGCGCGGCGGGCCTTCGGCCGGCAGCGGCTTGCGGTCGAGGCCGGTGCGCAGGATGGATTCGACCGACTTGTAGCTGTAGGCCCGCGCCGCCAAAGCCCGCTCGCAGGCGGCTTCGAGGCGCTCTGTGCCGAAGCGCTCGCCGAGGCGCACGATGCCGAGACAGGAGCGAAAGCCCTGCTCAGGATGGGCGCGCGCCGCGATGATCGCCTCGGCCAGCTTGGCCGTGGCCGGGCCGGTCTTGGCCGCCCAGGCCACGATGCGCGACGGTGTCCAGGCGGCGTGGCGGCGGTGGGACTTGGGCATGTGGGCCGGGTCGGTGCTGTAGCCGGCACTGAAGCGGCGCACGTGGCTGGCGACGCGGCTGTGGCGGTGGAAGACCTCGACGGTGGCGGCCGACAGCCGCACGTCCACGCTCTCGCCGGCCAGGCGGTAGGGCACCGAGTAGTAGTGGCGCTCGGGGGCGCGAACCTCGATGTGGTAGTCGATGTTCACCTTGGCCTTGCGCCAGATGGCGAACTCGTAGCGATCCGCCGGCAGCGGTCGCAACGCCGGACGGTCGAGCTCCTCATAGAGGCTGCGCCGCGACCCGGCCAGCTTCTTGAATGGCCGGGCGTTCACCCACTCGACGAGGCGACGGATCTCGACGTTGGCCTCGCCGAGGCTCCCGAAGCGCTCGTTGCGCAAACGGGCCATGATCCAGCGCTCGGCCACCAGCACACCGGCCTCCACCTTGGCCTTGTCGCGTGGCTTGTAGCGGCGGGCGGGGATGATCGCGACGCCGTAATGGGCGGCCATGTCCTGGTAGGTGGCGTTGACGTCGGGCTCGTAGCGGTGCGGGCGCGTGACCCCTGAGCGGAGGTTGTCGCAGACCACGATGCTCGGGCAGCCATCTAGGAATTCGAAGGCGTGCACATGGGCGGTGACCCAATGGATCAGCTCCTGGGAGCGAACGGCCTCGGCGTAGAGGTAGCTGCTCGCCCCGAGCACCGCCACGAACAGCTCGGCTTCGAACACCTTGTGGCCGGTGTTGGGGTCATAGATCGGGATTCGCCGTCCCGGGAAGTCGACGAAGAGCTTCTCGCCCGCCTTGTGCTCCTGGCGCATGACGACGTCTACGTGGCGACGCCAACGCCGGTAGAGCTCGCAGAACTGGCTGTAGTTGTGGGCTTCGGGGAAGGCCTCTTTGTGCTCGAGCCACAACAACGAGAGCGTGACGTGGGGGCGGCGCAGCTCGCGGTGCACCTTCTCCCAGTCCGGCTGCGGACGGCCGGTCGTCGGCGCCGTGGCCTTGGGGAACAGGAGGGCCTCGAGGGCGTCGTCGTCGAGGCCCTCGGGCAGGGGCCAGTCGAGCCCTGCCGCCTTCGCCCGCCTGACGTGTTCGCCGACGGTGGTCAACGGGAGCTGGAGCGACGCGGAGACGTCGCGCAGGCTGAGGCCCTCCTGCAGCCTCAGGCGAAGTACGTCTCGGATCTTGCGCATGCTGATATGGGGCCGGGGCACGGCGCCTCCTTGAACGGTCTTGGTCGACGGTTCAAGTCAAGGCGCCTGCCCTACCTCACGTCAGCGCGACGCGGCCTCCTGCCCGGGTGTACGGATACTCCGGAATCGGTGTACGGAAACGATCGGAATCGGTGTACGGAAACCACCGGAGCGCTCA
>JALZAF010000011.1 GCA_030948505.1 Chloroflexota bacterium | reverse complement strand
CTGGCGGCCCGACGATCAGCGCGAGGATCGCCCTGCCCTGCCTCGCACGCTGCACCGCGTCGCGTAGCGACGCGAGCTCGGCGTCGCGCCCGACGAACTCCACTTCGAACGCCCCGTGGACGTCGCGGAACCCGACAAAGCGCCAGGCCTCGACATCACCGAGGCCCTTGAGCGGCAGCGTGCCGAGCGGCTCGTACTCGGCGGCGTCGACCGTCGCATCGTGACCGGTCGGCCCGACGACGACCTGCCCGGGCTCGGCGTACTGCTGGAGACGCGCCGCGAGGTTGATTCCCTCACCAACCACCATCCGCTGGCGGGTCTCCAGGGCATCAAGGTCGACGAGGAGCTCTCTGGTCTCGAGGCCGGCCCGGACGGACAGGCCGCCGGACGATGCCGGAGCGGCCGACCAGCGGAGACAAGCTTCGGCTGCGCGGAGCGCGCGCTCTGCGTCGTCGACACGTGAGATCGGCACACCGAACAGCGCCAGGATGGCATCGCCGATGTACTTCTCGACCACGCCCCCATGCGCAGCGATGATCCCGCTAAGCTCCTTGAACGCCTGCCCAAGGAGGCGCTGCATGCGCTCCGGCCCGAGCCGGATCGTGGCGTCGGTCGACCCCACCACGTCAACGAACAGGCAGGTGACCAGCCGGATCTCGCTGCGGGCGTCCAAGGACACATTGTCCACCACGAGCGTCGCGGTGACGACCCGCGTTTTAAGCAGCCCGGTCGTCGGGTTGGCCACCGCAGGCCCGCCGAAGTGCCGGGCCGATTCACAGCGGCCCGCCTCCTGCCCAGTCGGGCACTCTCCTAGCTCCACGGGGGTTCGGCGCTTGACCGCAGGCTGGGGCGGCGCCGGGCGCGTGACTTGCTCGGGGGCGAGGCATGGCCATCGCCCGCAATGCCAACACGTCACTCTGGATCGCCACCACGGAGGGGCCCGACTTTCCGGCGCTGGCCGGCAATCTCGAAACCGATGTGGTGGTCATCGGGGCCGGCATCACCGGGCTCACGACGGCGCTCCTCCTGCTGGACGCCGGTGTCCGGGTCGTTGTGCTCGAGGCCCGCCGGATTGCGCTCGGCACGACCGGCAACACGACCGCCAAGGTGACGGTCCTTCACGGCCTCATTTACCACGACCTCATCGCTCGGCACGGCGAGGACGCGGCTCGTGCCTACGCCGAGGCGAACGCCGCGGGCGTTGCACTCGTCGGTCGGTGGGCGGAGGAGCGCGGCATCGAGTGTGATCTGCAGCGGCTGCCGGCCTTGACCTTCACGGAGCGGGGGGACCACGTCGAGGACCTCCAGCGCGAGGTCGCCGAGATGGGTCGCATCGGTCTGGCGGCGCGGTTCACCAGCGAGACGTCACTGCCATTCCCCGTCGCCGGCGCGGTTCGCGTCGAGGAGCAGATCGCCTTCCATCCGCGCAAATACGCCCTCGGCCTGACGAGGGAGATCTCACGCCTCGGCGGGGAGATCCACGAGCGGACGCGCGCCACAGGCGTCCGCCGCCAGCAGAGCCGATGGGTCGTGGCGACGCCCCACGGAGAGGTGCGCGCGACGCACGTCGTGGTCGCCACCCTGCTGCCCTTCGTCGACCGGGTGGGCATCTTCGCGAGGACGGAGCCTAGTCGTTCGTATGCCCTAAGCACCGATGCCGGGTCGATCGTCTTGGATGGGATGTTCCTGGGCATCGATGGCCCGGGCCGATCGGTTCGGCCGCATCGCGGCGAGGGTCGCTCGATGCTCGTTGTCGAGGGCGAAGCGCACAAGACCGGCCACGACAACCGCCCCGAGCGGCACTTCGGCGCGATTCAACGTTGGGCCACCGAGCGCTTCGGCGTTGGCAGCGCGGAGCACCGCTGGTCGGCGCAGGATTACATGCCCGCCGATGGCATTCCGTATGTCGGCGCACTCGAGCCGGGTGACTCGCGGATCGTGGGCGCGGCGGGCTTCAGGAAATGGGGCATGTCGAACGGCACTGCGGCCGCGCTGATGCTCGCCGACCGCATCCTCGAGCGGCCGAACGCCTGGTCGGCGACCTTCGATACCAAGCGGCTGAAGATCGGCCAGTCGGCCCTAAAGGTGATGACCGCCAACTTGGACGTGGCGGCCCAATTCATGAAGGGCCGGATCACACGAGCGCCCGCTGTTGAGGATCTGGCACCCGGCGAGGGAGCGGTGGTGCAGCGAGGCGGACGCCGGCTGGCCGCCTACCGCACGGAGGAGGGAGTCGTCCGCCTGCTCTCCGCGAGGTGCACCCATTTGGGCTGCCTGGTGTCGTTCAACGCCGCGGAACGCTCGTGGGACTGCCCGTGCCATGGATCCCGGTTTGACGTCGAGGGACAGGTAATCGAGGGCCCGGCCACCGCGCCGCTGGCGGCAGCCGATGGGCCGGTCAGCGCTCCAGGAACTACTTGAGCCGTTCGATCGCCGTCCACTCGATCCAGCCTAGGCCGGCGGCCACCGTGACCGTTGCGTTCGGGCCGGCGCACCGGACCCGAAGCCGGCTCGTCTCCTTGAGCTACATCCACCGATGGAGCGAGGCCCGGCCTTCCGCGTTCAAGCCGTGTACCACGAGGTCGATTTGTGGCCTGGTCGGTGCCCACGTGCTGACTCGTGGGCGGCTGATGCCTGGACGTTGTGTCTCGCGGCGACGCCGACTTCCGGGGAGGCGGTGACGTAAGGTGCCTCGACTTCAGGCGCGCCCGCGAAGCCGGCGGCTGATCTCGACAATGAGGCTGCCATCGGCCTGAGCCGCCCAGAACTGGTGTTCCTGGTCGGCCTGCGGAGTGGTCCAGGTGCCGGCGATGACCAGGGGGTCGCCTGAATCCTTCAGCGCCGACAGTGTGAGCGCCGGGGTGGTCGCGGACCGGGAAGTCTCCATGATCGTGCTCCTCGTGAACGGCCGGTCATGAGCTCGTCGCGCCGGGCTGCCGCGAGCACAAGGTGATCGATGGCATTGAGATGAGCTCGCCTGCGCTACTCATAGCGGAGCAACTCCGCGACGGGCGCCCTCGAGGCCCGAATGGCAAGGGCGAGGCTCGCCAGCGCGACACGAGCAGCATCACCACGAACGCCCATGGATAGACCGTCAGGGAAATATCATCGACGTATTGGACCGGCAGAGATCATGCGCATCCGCGACCAAGATCAGCGCACGCTGGGCCTTCTCGACGACACCCCGCGATCAACGAGTTCTTGAGGTGAGGCCATGCGTCGCGAACCGCGCTAACGGGACGACAGCATCGACGGGAGCGGCCAATCCGGGCAGAATGTGCCGCATGCCGCCTTCGGCGGTACGGAACAACGTCCGAGGCGATCCTCGAGTGCCCTTGATCAGCATCCTCCAGCGAGCCAGCGTGTGACGAAACCATCTGGATCGGACGAGCTCGCTGCAGCGCAGAAACGGATCGCTGAGCTCGGGGCCCGGGAGGCCGCGCACGAACGCGCCCAGAAGGTGCAGTCCGCCCTCTACCGCATCGCCGAAACGGCGAGCGCCGCGCACGACATGCCCACCTTCTACTCCAAGATCCACGAGATCGTCGGCGAGCTGATGTATGCCGACAACTTCTACATTGCGCTGTACGACGAAGAGCGCCAGCAGATCAGCTTCCCCTACTTCCGCGACGAGGTCGACACAGACATCCCGGACCCGAACGTCTGGGCTCCCTTTGGGGTGGGGGTTGCGCGCGGTTCGACGGCCTATCTGCTGCGCCACGGCGAGCCGCAGTTCTGGGACGAGGCCCGCGGCCGCGAGCTCATCGCGCAGGGCGAGATCGAGGACTTTGGGTCGGTTGCCATCGAATGGCTCGGCGCTCCCTTGAAGGCTGAGGGCGGCATCGTCGGCGTGATCGCCGTCCAGACGTATCGGGAGGACCGGCGGTACGCGCGCGAAGACCTCGACCTGCTCGTGTTCGTGGCGCAGCACGTTGGCTCAGCACTAATCCGTGCGCGGGCCATCGAGGAGACGCGGCAGCGGAATGCGGAGCTCGCCATCGTCAATGAGATCGGGTCTGCGCTGGCGAAGCAGCTCGACTTCAAGACGATCATCGAGCTGGTTGGTGAGCGAATCCGGACGATGTTCGACTCGCAGGACATGTACGTCGCGCTCTATGACGAACAGACGAACATCATTCGCTTCGATTACGACATCGCGGCCGGAAGTCGGCAGACGACGGACGCATACGAGCTGGGCCCTGGCCTCACCTCGAAAGTCATCCGCGCGCGTCAGTCGCTCCGGCTGGGAACCTACGAGGAAACAGTTATTGCCGAGGCGATCGTGGATGCGGTTCCAGCCCAGTCATGGCTTGGCGTCCCTATCCTTGCCGGCGAACAAGTATTGGGCGTCATCGCGCTTCAGAGCACGCGCCCTCATGCCTTCACGGATGCTGATGAGCGCGTCCTGAGCACCCTCGCCTCGAGCATGGGCGTGGCGCTGGAGAATGCTCGCCTTTTCGATGAGACTAAGCGGCTGCTTGCTGAGACCGATGAGCGGGCGGCCGAGCTCGCGATCATAACGGGCGTCCAGGAAGGGCTGGCAGAGAACCTGGACATGCAGGCGATGTACGACCTAGTCGGCGACAAGATCCAAGAGATTTTCGACGCTCAGGTCGTGGACATCGGAATCCTCGATCGGGACGCGAAGGGGATCCAGTTCCCGTATACCAAGGAGCGTGGAGTCCGCTTCCCGAACGAGCACATGCCCGTCATCGGTCCACGGCGGGCTGTGCTCGAATCGCGCGAGCCGCTCGTCTTCAACGAGGACGTGCTGAACGGGGCGAGACGGTACGGCCAGGAGGGCGTCGTCTCCGGCGAGATGCCGAAGTCCTGCGTCTACGCGCCGCTCGTGGCTGGAGGCATAGCCCGCGGCGTGATCTCTCTGCAGAACCTCGACCGGGAGAACGCCTTCCCTGAATCCGATGTCCGGCTGTTGATGACCCTGGCCGGCAGTCTGAGCGTGGCGCTCGAGAACGCCCGCCTCTTCGACGAGACCAAGCGGCTGCTGGCCGAGACGGACCGCAGGGCGGCGGAGCTCGCGATCGTCAACGACGTGCAGCGTGGCCTCGCAGCGCAGCTGGACCCGCAGGCCATGTACGAGCTCGTTGGGAAGCGGGCAAGCGACGTGTTCGACACCCACGTCGTAGACATTTCCGTGTTCGACATCGAAGCCGGAGCCATGCGCTTCGCCTTCGCGCTCGAGCGCGGCGTGCGCTTCCCGGATGAGCGGCGTCCCATCATAGGCTTCAGGAAGCACGTCCTCGACACCCGAAAGCCACTCCTCGTCGCCAAGAACCTCCGCCAACAGGGGCGCGAGATGGGCCAGCCCGATCACCTCTATGGGGAGGCGGCGAAGTCGGCCATCTTCGTGCCCCTGCTCGTTGGCGACGAGATCCTCGGTGTCATCTCGCTCCAGAATCTTGACCGCGAGCACGCCTTCGACGAGCGGGACGTCTCGCTCCTCACCACGCTCGCCGCGAGCTTGAGCGTCGCCCTCCGCACGGCCCGGCTGATCGACGAGACACAGAAGCGGGTCGCCGAACTGGCGACGATCAACAGCGTTGGTCAGGCACTCACCACCGAGCGCGCACTGGCACCCCTCCTGGCGATCGTTGGAGAGAAGCTCCAGGATGCGTTCGACGCGGACATCGCCTTCATTGCGCTCCTCGACGAGGCGAGAGGGGCCATCGACTTCCCGTACTACGTAGAGGGTGGAAATCAGGAACCCCAGGATCCGCTGCGGCTCGGCGAGGGGCTGACCTCACAGATCATCCAGCGCCGCGAGACTATCCTGCTGAACACCGACGAGGAGGTGGAGCAAAGGGTGGTCCTCGGGACCCGTTCACGCTCCTTCCTGGGGGTCCCGATCCCGGTCGGCGACAAGGCCATTGGCGCCATCAGCGTCCAGAGTACGAAGCAAGAGAATCGCTTCGGGGATGCCGATGCGAGGCTGCTCGCAACGGTCGCCGCCAATATCGGTGTCGCGGTGCAAAATGCCCGTCTGTTCGAGGAGGCCCAGGAGGCCCGCCAAGCGGCCGAGCAGGCGAACGAGGCGAAGAGCTCGTTCCTGGCCGCTATGAGCCACGAGATCCGGACACCGCTGAACGCGGTAATCGGCATGAGCGGCCTCCTGATCGACACGCCGCTCAACGACGAGCAGCGCGACTTTGCGGAGACAATTCGCACCTCCGGCGACGCGCTGCTGACGATCATCAACGACGTCCTGGACTTCTCCAAGATCGAGGCCGGTCGCGTCGAGCTGGAATCGCGGCCTTTCGTCCTCCGCGAGGCGGTCGAGGCCGCCCTGGACATCTTGGCGCCGACTGCTGCCCAGAAGGGCCTGGAGCTGGTCTACGCCATCGACGAGGACCTGCCCGTCGCGCTCGTCGGCGACGCGGGACGCCTGCGGCAGATCGTCCTGAACCTCCTCTCGAACGCCGTGAAGTTCACGGAGTCCGGGGAGGTGCTCGTCACCGTCGGCGGCACGCGGCTCAAGGCAGCTCGCCGGGGCGGCGTGGCCCGCTGGGAGATCAGGATCGATGTTCGTGACACCGGTATCGGAATCCGGGCATCGGCCATCGACCGTCTCTTCCAGTCGTTCAGCCAGCTCGATGCGTCGATCGCGCGCCGGTACGGCGGGACCGGCCTGGGCTTAGCGATCTCACGCCGCCTCGGAGAGCTGATGGATGGCTCCCTCACCGCGGAGAGCAGCGGCGTCGCTGGCGAAGGCAGCACCTTCCACCTGGTTGTTCGGATGCCGATCGCGGCGCCGGGCGCCGTGACGCCAATCCGCTCTCGACGGGTGGAGGCAGACATTTCTGGACGTCGGGTCCTCATAGTGGACGACAACGCGACGAATCGCCGGATCCTAGTGGCGCAGACGGCCAAGTGGGCCATGGTCCCGCGCGAGACAGGCTCTCCGACCGAGGCGCTCCGTTGGCTGGACGCAGGCGAGCGGTACGACATCATCCTCTCGGACCTGCTCATGCCCGAGATGGACGGGGTCGAGTTCGCGTCGCGTGCATCTCTAATCGATGGCGCGGCAACTCGCCCTCCCGTCGTCATCCTCTCCTCGGTCGGTGTCCGCGATCGGGATGAGGCGAAGGTTGCCGGCTGGCTGGCGAAGCCGGTCAAGCCATCTGCGCTCCACGACACCATCGCGACGATTCTGCTCGGAGCCGTGGTGGCGCAGCCCCGGCCCGCAGGCCCGGGTCCGACGGACGGGGCGGGCGCCGAGCCGCTCGGCGAGCGGCATCCGCTGCGCATCCTGCTGGCCGAGGACAACGCCGTGAACCAGAAGCTCGCGCTGCGACTGCTGAGCCAGATGAGCTACGGCGCGGAGGTCGCCGGCGACGGCCAGCAGGCCATGGATGCGCTCGAGCGCGACGACTTCGACGTGGTGCTCATGGACGTCCAGATGCCCGAGCTCGACGGGCTCGAGGCCACGCGCCGCATCCGTGCGCGATGGCCGGATCGACATCTCAAGATCGTGGCCATGACAGCGAACGCCTTGGCGGGCGACCGCGAGGCATGCCTGGCGGCCGGCATGGACGACTACATCAGTAAACCGGTTCGGGCAGCTGAGCTGACTGCTGCACTCGAGCGCGTGCAGACGGCAGCCGGCAAGAGCAGCCGCCATCGGCCACGGAGACCCACGGCAAAGGAGAAGACACAATCGCATGCCTGATGACGTGCCAATCGTCGACGACCGGATCCTCGCCGAGCTGATAGCGACCACCGGGGACGATATTGGATTCGTTCGGGAGCTCGTCGAGACATACCTGGCCGACACGGCCGTACAGGTGGATGCGATGTCCGCGGCGGTCGAGGCCGATGACGCCGCCGGCCTCGTCCGACCGGCGCACACCCTCAAGTCGTCCAGCGCGACGGTTGGCGCGATGCGTCTCTCGTCAGTGGCGCGCGACCTGGAGATGGCGGGACGAAGCGGCGGGCTGGATCCAGCGGCTCGCGCCAGCCTGGACGCCGCCCGCACCGAGTGGCAAGCTGCTGCCGATGCCCTCGCCGCGTGGCTCGAACGAGCATCCGTCGAATGACCGTCACCGGGACAGCACTCGTCGTCGACGACAGCTCCGTCAACCGCCTCGTCCTGGTGCGCCGGCTCGAGACGTTGGGTCTGGAGGTGGTGCAGGCGGAAAACGGCGTGCAGGCGCTCGAGCTGCTGCGCGCGCAGCCCGGCACGGTTGACGTGGTGCTGCTGGACGTCCTCATGCCCGAGCTCGACGGTTACGAGACGCTCGCCGCGATGAAGGCGGATGCGTCGACACGCTACATCCCCGTCCTTATCGTCTCGAGCATCGAGGAGCTCGACAGCGTCGTTCGCTGCATCGAGCTGGGTGCGACGGACTACCTGACGAAGCCAATCAACCCGTCGATCCTCGCCGCGCGGATCAACGCGTCGCTTGCCGCCAAGCGCCTGCACGACGTTGAGCAGGAGTCGCTTGAGCGTCAGACGGCCCTCAATCGCACGATCGAGCGCCAGAAGGAGGAGCTCAGTCGCTTCCTCTCGCCGCAGATCGCAGCCCTCGTGTCCGCGCCGGACGGGGAGCAGCTTCTAGCCGGGCATCGGCGTGAGATCACGGTGGCCTTCTGCGACCTGCGCGGCTTCACATCATTCGCTGAGCAGGCCGATCCCGAGGAGATCATGACTCTCTTAGGTCAGTATCACCGCATGTTGGGCGAGGCGATCACCGAGCATGGTGGGACGCTCGAGCACTTCGCCGGCGACGGCGTAATGGTCTTCTTCAACGACCCGATTCCCCAGGGCGATCATGTCGAGCGCGCGGTGCGGATGGCGGTCGTTATGCGCGAGCGTTTCGCGGAGCTGGCAAGGGCATGGCACCAGCGTGGGTATGAGCTCGGCTTCGGTGTCGGAATCGCGGTGGGGTACGCGACCCTTGGCCGCATCGGCTTCGACGGACGCCACGATTACGGCGCCATCGGCAACGTGACCATCCTCGCCTCGCGCCTCTCGAGCCAGGCCCAGGCCGGCCAGATCCTGCTCAGCCCTCGGGCGGAGACGATGCTGGAAGAGCTGATCGAGTCCGAGCCCGTTGGCGAGCTGACGCTTAAGGGTCTCACCCGACCCGTCCTGGCGAGCAACGTCGTCGGAATGCGGTAGCCGGAGCCCAGCATCGATCGGGCCGATCGAGCGAGGTTGGTACCCATACCGGATTCTGGGCACAGCGGCCCACATGCGCCATTGTGGGCACGATGGGCCGCATAGGCCACCTTTGGGGATACCTCGGGCGGGCGAGATAAGGATTCAGATAACGGCTCAGTTCGAACTGCTGGCGCCTGGGCGGTCCGACCGCCTCCGGATCGCGCACCGCCTCGTGCGCCTACCGCCTGACGATCACCGTCTCGAGGTACTCGCAGGGTACGACCATGCTGCCGTCGTCGGCACGATTGAGACCTCGGCCCCCGTGTCGGAGGCTCATGCTCGGCCGATGCCTGGCCGCGGCCAGGGAGACTCCCAGCCGAGCGGCTTGCAGCTTCCACCTCCGGTCCAGACGCGGGTGAGGCCGGAGATTGCTGGCAGGACGCGCAGTCCGCCATGGGGCAGATGTAGCATCCGGCTCAACGAGATGAGGTGCGGTATGCCGGCAGTCAGCCCCGCGACTGTGGTCCGAGCGCAGTTCGACGCTTACAACGCGCACGACGTCGATGCCTTCCTGTCGTATTACGCTCCCGACGCGGTGATCGTCGAACCCGACGGCCAGGTAACGGAACAGGGACACGACGCCCTGCGCGACACCTTCACTGACCTGTTCGCCCGCATGCCCCAGTTGCGCGCCGAGTACCGCGCCGAGATCAGCGTCGGCCAGTGGGTCGCCATCCACTCCGTAGTTCCAAACTGGACCATGGCCGACGGGTCGGTCGAGCAGCGGGAGTGGATCGAGGTCTACCGGGTGGCCGATGGCAAGATCACCCAGCTTCGGCTCTACCGCTAGCGGCAGGCGCGTGGAGCGCCGTCAGCACAACGAGAGGCCCCGGCGCGCTCAATCGTCGGGGCCCCCACGCCGGATTCCAGCGAGCGGCGATTAGCGGCCCATTTGCTGCGGGACCCCCACGCCATCGGCGGGCCTCACCGCCACGCCCTGGCGTCGTCGACGGCCGCCTGCC
>JALZAF010000005.1 GCA_030948505.1 Chloroflexota bacterium | reverse complement strand
GGCTGGGCCTGCGCGAGCAGGCGCGACGGGTGGGGGAGGGGCGGCTGGGCGATCGACTTTCCGAGGCCGAGCGTGACGTCCACCTGCCCGTCATCACGCGGGCGCCGGCGGAGGCGCTCCAGGCCGTCGACTGCATCTGGTACGTCCGTGATCGCGCCGTCTTCATGTTCGAGGTCGAATGGACGGCCATGCTGGGCGAGCGGATCATTCGGCGTCACGCGCGGATCCCACCGGATGAGCAGCTGGTGCGCTTCCTGGTCGTGCCGCCTGAGCGTTCGGAGCTGGTGCGCCACAAGATCGAGCGCTCGCCGCTGCTGCGCAGCGCGATGGCCGACGGCAACTGGCACATCCTCAAGTCGAACCACCTGGCCACGTTCACGGCCGGCGATCCGCTCGACCTCGCGGCACTGGAGCCGTTCCTGGGGCTCGATCCGCCGGCCGAGGCATCGGCCGAACAGCTGCCGCTCTTTGGGGCAGGGCGGTACGCTTAGCGCAACGAACCCGGGCATACGTGCCCGCGTCGCGACCCGCGCCGTGCCCCTGGCGGGCCGAACCCCGCCCCATCGTGGAGGTCCCTTCCTTGACCCAGCCCAACGCGGCGGCCTCGCCGGTCAACGCGCTCGCCGATCGGTTCTGGGAGTCGATTCTCGAGCTCAACCCCAGTCTGGCCACGACGTATGGCGATGAGCGCTATGCGGATCGCCTCGAGGATCCCAGTCCGGCCGGTCGGGCCCGTGCCCGCCGGCTGCTCGAGACGACGCTGGCCGAGGTCGAGGCGATCTCCACGTCCGGCCTGCCGGTGGAGGAACGGATCACCCGCGACATGCTCCGCATCGTGTGCGAGCTGGGGATGGAGGAGGACGACCAGAAGCTGTACGAGCTGCGGGTCGTCGACCAGATGAGTGGCCCGCAGACCCTGCTGCCACAGCTGACGCAGTTTCAGCCGGCCGACACGCCGGAGCGACTGAACAAGTTCCTCGCCCGGCTGCGCGCCTATCCCGCGTTCATGGAGGCCAATGCCGGCATCCTGCGCGAAGGCCTGGCCGACGGCCTCACCGCGCCGCGCATCGTGGCCGAGCGGACGATCGCCCAGATCGAGCGGCTGCTCGCGGTCCCGATCGAGCAGGCGGTCATCCCCTCGATGGCAACCGTCGCCTCGGATGCCGATCGCGAGCGCATCCGCGAGGTTGTGCGCGACTACGTCTATCCGGCCGACGAGAAGTTCCTGACGGTCCTGCGCGACGACTACCTGCCGGCGACGCGCACGGATCCGGGACTGTGGTCCGCGCCCAATGGCGACAGCCTCTACCACACCCAGATCCGCTCCTGGACGACCCTCCAGCTCGATCCGAAGGAGGTCCACCAGATCGGCCTCGACGAGATCGAGGAGATCGAGGCGGAGCGGCGCCAGATCGCCAGGGCGGCCGGCTTCGGCGACGACACCCACGCCTATCGCGCCTCGCTCGCGGCAGATCCATCGAACGTGCCGGTTTCGCGCCAGGCGCTGGTGGATCGCGCGACCGAGGACATCGAGCGCGCCCTCGCGATCGCCCCCCGCTATTTCGGTCGCCTGCCGCGGGCGGGATGCGAGGTTCGTCCGGTCGAGGAGTACAAGGAGAAGGACACGCCCTTCGCCTACTACTTCCCGCCGGCCATCGACGGCTCGCGGCCCGGGATCTACTACGTCAACGCCTACGACCTGAAGTCGCGGACGTACACCAAGCTCGCCACGACGACGTACCACGAGGCAGTCCCCGGTCATCACTTCCAGATCGCCCTGGAGATGGAGAACACGGAGCTCAACACCTTCCGTCGCCTTGGCTCGCGCATGGTGGGTGGGGCGTACGTCGAGGGCTGGGGCCTGTACAGCGAGAAGCTGGCCGACGAGATGGGCCTGTTCCGCTCCGAGGCCGAGCGCTTCGGGATGCTCGACGCAATGGCCTGGCGGGCCGCGCGCCTCGTCGTCGACACCGGCCTGCACGCCCTTCGCTGGGATCGCCAGCGCTCGATCGACTTCCTGCTCCAGACCGGGCTGTCGGAAACCGACGCCACCATCGAGACGGACCGCTACATCTGCTGGCCGGGCCAGGCGCTCACCTACAAGATCGGACAGCGCGAGATCGAGCGGCTGCGCGCCCAGCTGGAGGCGCGTGACGGGTCACGCTTCGACCTGCGGGCCTTCCACGACGCCGTGCTTGGCCACGGCTCGCTGCCACTCGCGACGCTGTCCAGCGAGCTGCCGAACTGGCTGGCCGCCCCGGCCTGATGGCCCCGGGGTCTCGGGGCTCCGCGGGGCCCCGGGGTCTCGAGGCTCGTCGGGGGTCCGCTTGCGCGGGCCCGGGCGCGGAGCGTGCTCGGGCGCGGAGCGGACCTGGGCGCGGAGCGTGCCCGGGCGCGGAGCGCGGAGCGGGCCTTCCCCCGATCCGCGGGTCGGTATCGCACCCATCGATGCTGGGAGCATGAGCACGGCCGTTATGCCCTTTCGGCCGGGCCGTATTGCACGCCTTATCGCGCTGATCGATGGCAGGGGCCTGCCGGCCGATAAGCGGGCGCGCACCGCAGGCTTATGGGCTCGGCAAGTGCTCACAGCAACGATGGGGGCGATATGCCTCCGCCCAAGGCGCGCAGCCCGTCGCCGGAGCGCTTGGCACACACCTGCCGCACGGCCAGGAGGCCGTTGGGGCAGCGCGGCGCAGCCGAAATCGGCCCGAAATCGGCCCCGGCGGCCTGGGATCAGCCTGGGATCGGCCCGGTGGCGCCTCCAGGCCACGCATTTCGCACGAATTAGCCCCCTGTGGTACGAATCTCGCGTTGACGCCGCGATGGCGCGTGTGCCACGATGGCGGACCGGCCGTCCCGCTCGCCGCAACGGGCGTCCCGCATCCCGCATCGCCCCGGAGGAGTAATGGCCACCGAACCGGCCGCCCGAACCGCCGCCTTGAATCGAGCCCGCCAGCTCGAGCTCTACCGGCGAGCGACAAAGCACCTGCCGGGCGGAACCAACTCCAACTTCCGCGCCTGGGGCGAGGACACGATCTACGTCGATCGCGGCAAGGGTGGGCGAGTCTGGGATATCGACGGCAACGAGTACATCGACCTGCGGATGGGCTACGGGCCGGTCATCCTGGGCCACGGTGACGATCGGGTCGACGACTACGTCAATGAGCGGATGCGCCGCGGGGTCAGCTTCAGCCTGACCAGCGAGGACGAGGTCAAGGCCGTCGAGCTCCTGTGCGAGGTCACGGGCTGGGTCGACATGGCCCGCATGACCGTGTCCGGCACCGAGGCGACGATGCATGCGATGCGGGTCGCACGTGCGTTCACCGGGCGGACCAAGATCGTCAAGTTCGAGGGCCAGTACCACGGCGTCCACGACTACGCCCTGATCTCCGTCACCCCAAATAACGTCGCCGACCTCGGCGATGAGGACAACCCGGTCGGGCTGGCCTGGGGCCGTGGCATCCCGGAGGAAGTGGCGGGGACGATGATCCCCGCCCGCTTCAACAACCTCGACCAGCTCCGCCGCCAGTTCGAACGCAACGGCAAGGAGATCGCGGCGGTCATCGTCGAGCCGGTGCTGGGCAATGCGCAGGCGATCCTGCCGCGCCCTGGCTTCCACGAGGCGTTGCGGGCGCTGACCAAGGAGTTCGGCATCCTGCTGATCTTCGACGAGGTCAAGACCGGCTTCCGCCTCGCGCGCGGCGGTGCGGCCGAGTTCTTCGGCGTCACGCCGGACCTGGCCACCTACGCCAAGGCAATCGGCAACGGCTACCCGGCAGCCGCGTTCGGCGGCCGGCGCGAGATCATGGAGGTCCTGCCCGACAAGGTGAGCCACGGCGGGACGTACGCCGGCAACCGGGTGGCGGCGTCCGCGATGGTGAAGACGCTGTCGATCCTGCGCGACACCGACGCCCTGGCCACGATCCACCGAACCGGCCAGGCCGTCCAGGCAGGGCTCAAGACCGTCCTCGACAAGAAGAGCCTGCCGTACGTCTTCACGGGTCATCCGTCGATGTTTGGGATCATGTTCACGGACAAGGTCCCGACCGAGTATCGCGACTGGGCCGACACGGACCACGACCTGTACGACGCGGTGGCCCAGGCCATGCAGGTCCGCGGCGCCATGCCGGAACCCGACTCACGCGAGCCGTGGTTCCTTTGTGAGGCGCACGCGGCGGGCGACACCGTCGATCGGATCGTTTCGATCTTCGCCGACGCTCTCGACGCGACGCTCGAGGACCGGGCGCGAGGAGGCGCGCGGTCGTCGGGGCACTGATCAGGTCCGTCAGCTCGTGAGTCAGAGGAGGCACAGCGATGGCCCTCGATGGGAACGCCGTCCGATCCGTGGATCGGGCCGCGGCGCTGCTGCTGGCGTTGGGGGACAGCCAGGGCGAAGCAGGGGTGACCGAGCTCGCGCGGCGGCTCGGATTGCACAAGTCGACCGCGTCGCGGTTGCTCGCGACGCTTCAGAAGCGCGGCCTGGTCGAACAGGACGATGAGACCGGCAAATACCGCCTTGGCCTGGTCGTCATCCGCCTCGCCGAGAAGGCCGAACGGACGCTGGACCTGCGTGGCATCGCGATGCCGGAGCTGGAGCGGCTGGCACGGATCACGCACGAGACGACGGGGCTGGGCGTCCTCGACGGCGATCAGCTGCTGACGGTCGCCCAGGCCGACGGGCCGAACCTCATCGCCGTCGGCGACTGGACCGGCCGCAGCACGCCGCTCCATTGCGTGGCCTCGGGCAAGGTCCTGCTGGCCGCGGTCGCCGAGCGCGAGGTACTGAGGATCGTGCGGCGCGGCCTCCCGTCGTACACGGAACGGACGCTGGTCGAGCTCGAGCCGCTGCTCGAGGAGCTGGCACGGATCCGGCGGCGCGGCTATGCGACCGCGCTGGGCGAATACGAGATCGGGCTCAACGCGGTGGCGGCGCCCGTCCACGATGCCCGCGGTGCCGTCATCGCCGCAGTTCACATCTGGGGTCCCGGCTTCCGCGTGACGCCGCGCCGCATCCCGGAGCTCGCGGCGCACGCTCGCGAGGCCGCCGCCGCGATCTCCGTCCGCCTTGGTGGCGCGGCGATAGCGGCTGATACCGGCTCCGCCCAGACGGCCCTGCCTGCCTGACGCCCCCGCCGCGCCGCGGGGGCCCTGACATGCACGACGACGCGGAGATCTACGACACCGAGGTCAGTGGTTTCCGCGACGACATCCCGTTCTGGGAGTCGGTCGTCGACGAGACTCGCCCCAAGCGCGTCCTGGAGCTCGCCTGCGGCACGGGCCGCCTGCTCGTGCCGCTGGCCAGACGGGTACTACAGCACCAGCCCGACGGCCACATCGTGGGCCTCGACATCAGTGAGCCGATGCTGGCCCGGGCGCGCGAGGCCGTCGGGTCCGATCCCTCCCTGGGCGGCTCGGTTGAGCTGGTCGCCGAGGACATGGCCAGCTTCGATTTCGGCTCGAAGTTCGACCTCATGGTCATCGCCTTCAACTCGTTCGCCTTCCTCGTCGAGCAGGCGGGGCAGATCAGCTGCCTGGAACGAGTTCGAGCGCACCTTGCGCCGGGTGGCGTGTTCGGGCTCGACCTGATCGTGCCGCAGGTTGCGTGGCTGGCGATCTCGGAGAAGACCGCCCCGCATCGACTGGAGATCGACCTGACCGATCCGAGCCCGGGGGTCAGCCGCTTCCTGCGCTTCGTGACCGAGCGCTACGACCCGGCCCGGCAGGTCGAGGACGACCTCTACACGTACGAGATCCACCTGACCGGCGGCGAGGTCGTGCGGCGCACATCCGACCTAGCATGGTCGATGGTGTTCCCCCAGCAACTTGAGCTGCTGCTCAAGGCGGCGCGTCTCCGTCCGGTGCAGCGGTACGGCGGCTACGACCGCGCGGCCTTCAACCGGCGGTCGCGGCAGTACGTCTGGTTGAGCCAGGCCGCGGACTGACCGTCGCGCCCTGATCGTCGGCCGCCGGCGGCGATCGCCGCGTGTTGAGCAACGCTACTCTTGGCCGCATGCCCGACCTCACCCAGCGTCCGTGGAGCGACTGGCTGCCGTTCTTCGAGCGGACGATCGGGCCGATCCTGCTGATCGTCGTTCTGGCGATCCTGGCCATCCGCGGAGCGCGCCTGCTGGTGCACGCCGTCGTCAACACCCTGTCGGACCGCCAGATCTCCGAAGGCACGGCCGCCGAGCTGACGGCGGTCGAATTGCGGAAGCGGATCGACACGCTGGAGACGTTCGGCTCGCGCGTCATCCAGGCGTTCATCGTGATCATTGCCGCGCTGATGATCCTGGGCAAGCTGCAGTACGACATCGGTCCGGCCGTCGCCGGATTGGGCGTGGTCGGGATCGCGGTCGGATTCGGTTCGCAAAGCCTCGTGCGCGATTACTTCAACGGCGCCCTGATCCTCATCGAGAACCACTACTCCATCGGCGACGTGGTCTCGATCGCCGGCGTCACCGGGACGGTCGAGGACCTGCGGCTGCGGCGAACGACCCTGCGCGACCTCGACGGCGTCCTGCACATCGTTCCGAACGGCGAGATCAAGGTCGCCTCGAACCGCACCCGAACCTGGGCCCGGATCAACCAGGACGTCACCATCGCCTACGGCACGGACGTGGATAGGGCGATCGCCGTCGTCGACGAGGTCGGCCGGCAGCTGGCCGGGGAGCCGGCCTGGAAGCACCGCTTCCTCGAGCCGCCGCGGGTCGAGCGTGTCGAGGCCCTCGGGGAGTACGGGATCACCCTCAAGATCCTGGGCTCCGTGCGGGCCATCGACCAGTGGGCGGCCGGCGGCGAGTTGCGGAAACGGCTCCTGGCCGCCTTCGCCGAGCACAACATCGAGATCCCCCGGCCGCAACGGGTCGTGCTGGCCCGGGACCCGGACGGTCCCGGCCCCCGGCCGCCGGAGATCACCGCGGGCCCCGGCCCCAGCCAGGATGAGCTGTCCTCCGACACGTGACTGACGCCTGACCCCGCCCGCCTCGGCGCCGTGACTGACAGCCACCCCGCCGCCCACCCCGCCGCGCCGGGCCTAGAATGGCCGCGCCACCCGCGACCGGAAGGAGTCCTCGTGAGCGTCGACCAGCGGCCGGAGATCGAAGCGCTGATGGCGGAGCGGCGGACCTTCCCGCCCGAGCCCGCCTTCGTCGCCCAGGCCAACGCCAAGGCGTCGTTGTACGACGAGGCAGAGCGCGACTTCGAGGCCTTCTGGGCACGTCTCGCGCGCGAGCGGATCAGCTGGACCAAGCCCTTCGAGAAGACCCTCGAATGGGAGCTGCCGTTCGCCAAGTGGTTCCTCGGTGGCGAGCTGAACGTGGCCTACAACTGCGTCGATCGCCACGTCGAGCGCGGCCTCGGGGACAAGGTCGCCTACCACTGGATCGGCGAGCCCGGCGACACGCGGACCATCACCTACGCGGACCTCAAGCGCGAGGTTTCGAAGGCGGCCAACGCCCTCAAGGAGCTGGGCGTCAAGAAAGGCGATCGGGTCGCCATCTACATGCCGATGATCCCGGAGCTGCCGATCGCCATGCTCGCCTGTGCCCGGATCGGTGCGCCGCACACGGTCGTCTTCGGAGGCTTCAGCGCGGAGGCGCTGGCCGGCCGCATCGACGACGCCGGGGCCAGGGTGCTCATCACGGCCGACGGCGGCTGGCGGCGGGGCAAGCCGGCCAACCTCAAGGCGGCGGCGGACGCCGCCGTGACGGCATCAACGTCCATCGAGCACGTGCTGGTCGTTCGGCGGCTGGGCGACCAGGCTCAGGTCACGATGGCTCCGGGGCGCGACGTCTGGTGGCATGACATCGTCGATCGCCAGAGCGAGGACTGCCCGCCCGTGCCGGTCGACTCGGAGCACATGCTCTACCTGCTGTACACGTCCGGCTCGACGGCCAAGCCGAAGGGCATCTTCCACACCTCGGCCGGCTATCTCCTCGGCACGGGCTACACCCACGAGATGATCTTCGACCTCAAGCCGAACGACGTGTACTGGTGCGCGGCCGACATCGGCTGGGTCACCGGGCACAGCTACATCGTGTACGGCCCGCTGGCGAACGCCGCGACCGGCGTGATGTACGAGGGCACGCCGGACACGCCGGCATGGGATCGCTGGTGGCAGATCGTCGAGGACTACAAGGTCAGCATCCTGTACTGCGCGCCGACGGCGATCCGGGCGTTCATGAAGCAGGGCGAGCAGTGGCCGGCGAAGCACGACCTGGGCTCGCTGCGCGTCCTCGGCAGCGTCGGCGAGCCGATCAACCCCGAGGCCTGGCTGTGGTACCAGCGGACGATCGGCGGCGGCAAGGCGCCGGTCGTCGACACGTGGTGGCAGACCGAGACGGGGATGATCCTCATCACGCCCCTGCCCGGCGTGACCGTCACCAAGCCCGGATCGGCGACCTTCCCGTTCCCCGGCATCGAGGCCGACATCGTCGACGGCGCGGGCAAGTCCGTGCCACTTGGAGGCGGCGGCCTGCTGGTCCTCAAGCGGCCGTGGCCGGCCATGCTGCGCGGCATCTACGGCGACCCCGAGCGATACAAGCAAACCTACTGGAGCCGATTCCCCGGCATGTACTTCGCGGGCGACGGCGCCAAGCGCGACGAGGAAGGCTACTTCTGGCTGCTGGGCCGGGTCGACGACGTGATGAATGTGTCCGGCCACCGGTTGTCGACGACCGAAATCGAGAGCGCGCTCGTGTCGCACCCCGCGGTGGCCGAGGCGGCCGTCGTCGGCGGACCGGACGCCGTGACCGGCGAGGCGATCATCGCGTTCGTGATCCTGCGCCTCGGCAATGAGCCGACCGAAGCCCTCGGCAGGGAGCTGCGCGAGCACGTGGCCACCAAGATCAGCCCCATCGCCAAGCCCAAGTCGCTGATGTTCGTGCCGGACCTGCCCAAGACCCGCTCGGGCAAGATCATGCGACGCCTGCTGCGCGACATCGCCCAGGGCCGCGCGCTGGGCGACACGACCACCCTTGCCGACGCCAGCGTCGTCGAGACGATCCGGGAGAACTCGGGCAAGTCCGAGGAGTAGGGTGCCGTTCGATTTCCTGCGCCGAAAGAAGCCGACTCCCCAGCCGGCCAAGCGCGGGCCCGACAAGGCCGTCAGCCGGCCGGCCGGCCCGAGCATCGCCTTCGAGGGCCTCACCGAGGAGTGGCGCCTCGCGGGCAGGATGTACATCGACGCCCGCCTGTCCGACGCGTTGAACAAGCGCGAGGCGCTGCCGATCTCCGACGTGTCGTGGGCGCCCGTCGACGGCTCGTCCGGGTTCAGCCCGGTACCCGGCCTCAGGAGTGTCGACCCGTACGACCTGATCGTCGTGCAGGCCGGCGAGGGCTCGAAGCCCGCGCGCACTGAGGCCGAGGAGGCTGCCCTCAGGGTCCACAAGACGCCCTACGACCTGACGCTCGAAGCGCCGCCGCTGCGGATCGTCGGCAAGGTTTTCCTGACGCCCGGGACGGAGCCGAGGCAGCTGCTGGAGCGATCGACGGACATGTTCCTGCCGGTCGTCGGTGGGATCGCCTACCTGGGCGATCGCGCGGTCACCGATCCGAAGGTCGAGGCGCTCCTGGTCAACCGCTTCTACCTCCGCGGCGTCGAGGAGACCCCGGCGGCCAGGCAGCCGCAGCCCGCGCAGGCTCAGCCGGACAGGAGCTGGCCACCCGAGCCGAACTTGAGGCCCCCGCCGAAGCCGCCCGAGCAGAAGCCCTCACAGAAGGCGCCCGAGCAGAAGGCCGCGCCCGCGCCGAAGCCGGTCGAAACCAAGGCCGCGCCGCCGCAGAAGTCAGCCGAGAAGAAGGCCGTACCGCCGCAGAGGCCGGAGGCTGTGCCCCAGTACAAGGCGCCGCCCGAGCAGAAAGCCGCGCCGCCGCCGAATCCGTCCGAGCAGAAGGGGGCGCCCCCGCAGAGGCCACCGTCAAGGGAGTCTGGGCCGCCCGGGCCGCCCGGGCCACCCGGGCCTGCCAAACCGGCGCCCAGGAAGCCGAACCATCCTGAGAAGCGCGGCTGGCCCAAGGAAACCTGAAGGCTAGAGGCGCCGATCGCGCCAGGCCCAGGCGCCGGCGAAACCGTCAGATATGCGCCCGGTGGGTCTTGGTCACGGCGATTCCGTCACGCATGCACCCGGTGAATAGGCGACGAGTCTCTGATTGAGGCCGGAGCGTGGCTTGCTCCCACGGGCCTCGTCAGTCTCTGACGAACATGCACCCCATGAATAAGTGACGGGTTCGAACGCCATCAATCGGGGTAGGCGCCCTCGCGCGGACTGGGCCGGCGCCGCGTCAGGCTCGGACGATCTCTTTCTGACGTCCGAACAGGCGGAAGGACTGGCGCGAGGCGGCGGCCTGCTTGGGAGCCCCGATGAGGCGGTCGGCGAGGGCGTCGAAGTCCTCGGTGATCCGCTCCTTGGGGAACATCTCGATGACTGTTCGGCCCTCGTTCGCGGCGCGCACGAAGAGCAGGCCGCCGGACCGGATCAGGGCGAGGGCGGGCATGCCCACGGTTCGTTCCATGTCCGCCACGGAGACACCGCTGTTGGCCCGGTTGACGACCATGGCCAGGCGATCCTGGATGCCCAGCTCGTTGGCGATGTCGCGCAGCTGGACGGCGGCCCGCAGGGCAGGCACGTCGGGGGTCACCGGCACGAGGATCCGGTCGGCCCGCTCGAAGATCTCCTGGTTGATGGGGCTGTACGAGGGGTGGAGGTCGACGACCACGAAGTCGAACGCCCGGCGCGTCGCCGTCAACGAGTCAGCCACGCGCTCCGGTTCGAGCAGCTCTGTCTGGAGTGGGCTCGAGGTCAGCGACACGACCTTCATCCCGGACGGGTGGGCGGCCGCGATCTCGACGAAGTTCTCCGCCGGTCCACCGTCGAGCTGATCGCGCCAGCTGTCGGCGACGGTCCGGATGTGCTCCAGCCCCAGCGACGTCGCGACGTGGCCGGTGACGGTATCGGCGTCGACGAGGAGGACCTTCTGGCCCTTGAGCAGCTGGAGGGTGGCGGCCAGGTTCGTGGCCACGGTCGTCTTGCCGACGCCGCCCTTGGGGTTGAAGATCGCGATGATCGCCGCCCGCCGGCTCCAGTCGCCGGTGTCGAGGTCGCCGCTCTGGATGATCGGGCCGCTGCCGTCGTCGACGGTCTGAGACCGGATGCACATGGCCTCGACGCGCCAGCGCAGGGCATCGGCGGAGTACGGCCGGGTGAAGTACTCGTCGTCGATGCCGGTCCGGGTCGTGCCGGCCGACAGCCGCTGCAGGGTGCGCGGCGAAACGATCATCAGGGCGGCGATGTTGCGCCCTTCATCGTGCAGCAGCCCGTAGTACTCGAGCGACGTGTCGAAGTCCGTCTCGCCGTCGAGAATGGCCAGCGAGATGTCACGCCGGCCCTTGAGCAACGCCTCCAGCTCGCCCGGGTTGGCGATCGCGATCGGCTCGAAGCCAGCCGCTCGCAGCTCGGCGGCGACCGGGGTCCGCTCCTCTGCGGGAAGGGCGATGACGACGGCCTGACGGGCCACGGTCGGCGGCTCCTCGATGGTGACCGGGAAGGCCCCCGGTCAGGCCTCGGACTCGGGATCGCGTGCGGTGACCTGGATGGTTCCCTTTGCGCTGCCGGTGACCCGAGCCTGGAAGCCGGGCAGCGACGGAATGAGCTCGCGGAGTACGACGTCTGGTGCGTGATGGACGGCGAACACGAACTCCCCGTCGGGTCCGGACGAGACGCCCACCGACTGGACACCCGCCAGCCGCCCGAGATGGCGCTTGAAGCTGGCGATGCTGGCGACGCTCACGAGGCCGACCACGACGACCTGCGTCGCGTGCGGCTCTGCCGGCGCGGCCGCCGAGCCCTCGGCCCCGGCCGGGACGAGTCCGGCCAGCCGAGCGGCCAGCGCGTCATCGCCGATGGTCGGGATCTCTTCGGCCACGGCCGTGCCCACGGCGGCAGCCGCCTCGGCCTCCGCAGCGGCGAAGTCCTGGGACATTGCCAGGGCGGCCAGGCGCGGATCGTCTGCGGCCGACTCGTCCCCTTCAGACTCCGGCTGGAAGGCGCCGCCCTCGAACTCGGTGCTGGGGCCGCCCGCGCCATTCGCGGTGTCGTGCCACTCCTCCGCCTCGGCGGCGGCCTCGATGGCCGCGAAGGCGTCCTCCGGGCTGGTCTCCGAGCCCTGGCCGGGTTCGGCGACCGCGACGTCGGAGCCGGCCCCGGAGCGGGAACCGCCACCCGACCTGGCGGCCTTGGCCGGCTTGGTGGCGGCAAGGTCCGCCGCGCTCAGGGAGGGCGGCTCGGGCACGTTCTCGGCCATCGAGGCAAACCGGCTGGGATCCTGCTCGGCCAGCAGCTGGGCGAAGAACTCGGCCATCTCGCCTTCGTAGCTCGTGACCCGGCCCTGGACTCGCTCGATCTGGCGCTCGATCGTGGCGCCGTGCTCCTCGATGTCGGTCTCCAGGCGGCTCTTGCGGGCGGCGATCTTCTCGTCGGTCTCCTCGCGAACCCGCGCGATCTCGGCCTTGGACCACTCGCGGATGCCGGCGATGTCCTCGTCCGTCTGGCGGCGCAGCTCGGCCGAGTCGGTCGCCGAGCGCACGTGGATCTCTTCGATCGAGGCCTTGGCCTCTGCCGCCAGGCGGGTCAGGGCCTCCTCGCGGGCGGACTCGGCGGCGGCCTGCATGGCCTTGGTGAGGTCGGCCATGAACTTGCTGGGCGCCTTGGGACCGCCGCGGCGGCCACCGCCGGCGCTCGGGCTCGAGCCGCCGGCATCGGTCAGGTCGGCGCCGCCGTCTCCGGCCGCGTCCATCGTGGCTTCGGTCATCGTGGTCGCCTCCAGGGCGGAGTTGTGCCGGGTCGATCCTTCGACCCCTTCGATGGCCTCGGCGGCCATGCTGCCCTCGGGCGATTCGGCATCCGCAGTGCGCTCATCACTATCCTGTCGCTGGTCGGTGCTCCAGGGGAGCCTGAAGCCCGTTCGAGCGTCCGTACTCGCCATATCCGTCTGTCGTCCTCTCCACGTGGACATCCCAAGAGTGCCGGGGCGTGTTTGCATGCTGGCAGCCGTGGATGGTTCAGTGGAGTCCGCTAGAGGTACCACGGGCTGACGACGGTGGTACCGGCGGGTCTGGTTACGTTCGCCGACAGGGCGTCCACGCAACACCGGGGCGGCGGCGCCGTCGCGACCGCCGGTGGCAGGTCCCGGGTGGGCCAGCCGGGCCAGCGGGAAGGGGCGCTAGGATAGCCCCATGGAGGCCCCCACCGACCAGCTCCGGACGACCGCGCGCCGGCTCGCCGCCGACCGCCAGACGGCCTCCGACACCGGAGCAGCCGCCGCCAGCGCGTTCGACGGCCGGCGCGGCCTGACAGACAGCCTGGGCCGCCCGATGCGCGACCTCCGCATCTCGGTCACCGACCGCTGCAACTTCCGCTGCACCTACTGCATGCCCAAGGAGCTGTTTGGCCGCGACTTCGCCTTCCTGCCCCGTGAGCTGGTGCTGACCTTCGAGGAGATCGAGCGACTGGCCAGGGCCTTCGTGGCGCTGGGCGTCGAGAAGCTGCGCATCACCGGCGGAGAGCCGCTCGTCCGGCGTGACCTGCCACACCTCGTCGAGATGCTGTCGACCATCCGCACGCCAGACGGGGGAGCGATCGACCTGACCCTCACCACGAATGGCTCGGCCCTGCGGGCCCTGGCGGGGCCCCTTCGCCAAGCCGGCCTGGGGCGCGTGACGGTCAGCCTCGACTCGCTGGACGACGGTGTCTTCCGGGCCATGAACGGGGTCGACTATCCCGTCGCGCGGGTGCTGGACGGGATCGCAGCCGCCGCCGAGGCCGGCCTCGCGCCGATCAAGGTGAACATGGTGGTCAAGCGTGGGGTGAACGAGTCGAGTGTCGTGCCGATGGCCCGCTGGGCTCGCGAGAGCGGCCTGATCCTGCGCTACATCGAGTACATGGACGTGGGTCACTCGAACGGCTGGCGCCTGGACGAGGTGGTGCCGGCCGACGAGATCGTGGCCATGGTGGACGCCGAGCTGCCACTGGCACCGGTCGAGCCGAACTATCGGGGCGAGGTCGCCGGTCGATGGCGCTACGCCGACGGGAGCGGCGAGATGGGCGTCATCGCCTCGGTCACCCGGCCGTTCTGCGGCGACTGCACCCGTGCCCGCCTGTCGGCCGACGGCAAGCTCTACACGTGCCTGTTCGCGGTCGATGGACACGACCTGCGCGAGCCCCTGCGCAACGGTGCCGGCGACGACGACTTGCGCGCCATCCTGGCCGGGGTCTGGGCGCGGCGCGGCGATCGCTACTCGGAGCTGCGGAGCGCGGCCACGAGCTCACTGCCCAAGGTCGAGATGTTCGCCATGGGCGGCTGACCGCGACGATGAGGCTCTTGTCCACCGTTTGTCCACACGCCCCTCGAAGTCGTGGACAGCACGGAGCGTGGCAGAGGGCAGTTGGTGGATAACCGCGTTGACCCTCCGCACCGGCCGGCCGTACGGTTGGTTTCGCCCGAAGGGGCCGCCAGGGACAGAGGGAACTGAGATCGCATCAAGGTTCCTCCGTTCGCACCGGTCGCTTCGGGCGCTTCTTTACCCGCCTGGACAGCCTTCAGCGGCAGTCCGCGGGTGATCGCCCGGCGGCATCTGACCGACATCCCGGTGCCGGTAATCCCGGCGGGCGGAAGGAGCAGCGGGCCTCGGCCGTCTACCCCCTGGACGCGTCCTTGAGGCCCGCGCGCCCGTGAGGGATCGACCCACGCTCCTGCCGGCCGCCTCGGGCCGCCGCGCTTTCCGCCGCGGCGACCCCATCGCGCCGGCCGATCAGCCGGCCCGCCTCGATGCGCTCGAGGCCGCCGTCCGATCGCGGACAAGTCTGGTGCCGGCGATCGGCAGCGTGCTGGGGTCCGGCCTGGGCGGGCTGGCGGAGGAGCTGGAGGAACCGGTTGCCATTCCCTTTGCGGATCTGCCGGGCTGGCCGGCCGCCAC
>JALZAF010000361.1 GCA_030948505.1 Chloroflexota bacterium | reverse complement strand
GCCCCTAGCGGCCCCCGGCGAGGGCGGCCTCAAGCTCGCGTTTGGTGGGCATCCCTTCGCGGGCTCCGCCGCGGGTCGTGGACAGGGTTGCGGCGGCGACCGCGCGTCGCGCGGCCTCCCCGAGCGTCCGGCCCTCGGCCAGCGCGGCGGCCAGTGCCCCATTGAGGGTGTCGCCCGCACCAACGCTGTCGACAGCGACGGCGCGTGGCGCGGCCAGCGGCAGCGGATCAGCGCCGCGTCTCGCCAACAAGGCCCCCGCGGCGCCCAGGCTGACAAGGATCGCGCCCGCGCCCGGACCCTCGGGGCCTGGCTCGAGCAGCGACGCGGCCGCCCGCGCAGGGTCGTCGCCGTGGGGCGATCGGCCCGTACGGTGCCGTTCGGCGGCGACCAGCACAACCAGCTCGCGGCGATTCGGCGTCAGGACATCGGCCAGCCCGAATGTCGACCGATCGAGGCCCTCGGCCGGCGCGGGATTCAGGATGGTCGTTGCCCCGGCCTCTCGCCCGAGCCGCAGCGCCTCGCGTGCCGCCGTCGTCGGGATCTCGTTGCCGACCAGGACGACGTCTCCCCGCCCCGGGGCGAATGTCTGCAACGCCTCGCGGACGCGGTCAACAGACAGCGAGTCATTGGCGCCGCCCGCGACGACGATCAAATTCTCGCCATCGCCGCCGACGACGACGATGGCCACGCCGGTGGCCAGGTCGCGAACGGTTGCAACCGCAGTGAGGTCAACCCCCTCCGCCTCCAGCACCCGCCGGGCTTCGGAACCCAGCTCGTCCGCGCCGAGCGCAGCGATGAGCGACACCTCCGCCCCGAGCCTGGCCGCGGCAACGGCCTGATTGCCGCCCTTGCCGCCCATGTGCCGGCTGAACGTCCCGCCGGTCACGGACTCACCCGGCGCGGGGAGCCGCGCTGCCGTGATCACGAGATCGACATTGACCGAGCCGACGACGAGCACTCGCCCGCCCATGGGCGACGTCAGCCGCCGATCGCCTGGACGCCCGAGACCGCGGCCAGCACGTAGGCGACGATGAGCATCAGTCCGGTCGACCCCGCACCGAGGCCGAGCCCCACGACGAGAACGACGAGCGCGACCACGACGCTCATTGGCGTTGCTCCATCAGCCGGTGATGTACTCGCCGCCGTCGACGCCGATGACGTTGCCGGTCACGAAGTCCAGGCCGTCGCCGGACAGCGCGACGATCGCGTCGGCGACGTCCTGCGGCGTGGTCATTCGACCGGAGGGATTGCGCCGCACGCTGGCCTCGATGATCGCGTCGTGCTCGGGGATCTTCATCAGCGCCGGAGTGACGGTGACGCCGGCACGGATCGCGTTGACGGAGATGCCCGTGCCTCGCTTCGCCAGCTCCATCGCCAGCTGGCGGCAATGCGATTCGAGGGCGGTCTTGGCCGACGACACCGCGCCGTAGGTCGGGACGACCCGGGTCGAACCTTCGGAGGTCATGGCGTAGACCTTTGATCCCCGCTCCAGGAATCCACCGCGGTAGAGGTCCTGGACCCAGTAGACGAGGCTGTTGGCCATGACGTCCTGGGTCATCTCCATCTGCTTGCGGCTGATGGCCTCCTTCGGGTCGTCGGCGACGAACGGCAGGAGGGTGCCGAAGGCGAGCGAATGCATGACTACCCGAACATAGGGATGCCGGCCCGCCTTGCGCGACTGGTCGAAGCGGGCATTGAGCGCCTCCAGGGCCGACGCGCGCTTCTCGTCATCGGCGGCGTTCATGTTCGTGTAGAGGGCTTCGCTGCCGGCGTCGACGATCCGCTTCTTGACCTCCTCGACGTGCTGGATGCCGGCCCGGAAGTCGAGGTGGATGCCGCAGATCCTGTAGCCCGCCTTGGCCAGCGCGACGGATGTCGCCTCACCCATGCCGCTCGAAGCGCCGAGGATGAGCGCCCAGCGCTCGCGGTCGTCGGTCATGACGCTGTCTCCGTGTTGGGCAATCGGCCGCGGCGGGTCGCGGTGCGGCGGCCGGCCGAGTCTAGCAGGGGCTCCCGGCGCGTCCGCTGGACGAAGCACGCCGGCGCGTCCGGGGATTCAGATGACGCCCGCGGCTCGCAGTCGCGCGATCTCCTCCTCCGGGTAGCCAAGCTCGTCCAGGATCTCTGCGCCATGCTCGCCGAGGAGCGGCGGCGCCGTCCGGATCGACGCCGGGGTCCGGGACAGCGAGAAGGGGATTCCCACCTGGTCGACCGGTCCCAGGCGGGCGTGGTCGATCGCGACTTTCATGTTGTTGGCGACGGCACCGGGCGAGGCGAATGCTTCGAGGACGTCATTGATCGGGCCGCAAGGGACGTCCGCCGCGTCGAGCGCGACGAGCCAATCGTTGGAAGGTCGTTTCGCGAATGCCGCGACGAGGAGCGGCCGCAGCTCCGCTCGATGCTCAACCCGGGCTCCGTTCGTCGCGAAGCGCGGATCGTCCGCCAATGCCGGCTGGCCGACCACGTCGCACAGTCGCCGCCATTGCCGCTCGGTGCCCACGGCCACGGCGATCGCGCCGTCGGCGGTGTCGAATGTTTCGTACGGCACGATGTTGGGATGGCTGTTGCCGCGACGCCCCGGAGCCCGTCCGGTGACGAAGGCGTTGTGGGCCTGGTTGACGAGGATCGCCAGGGTCGAGCCAAGGATCGACACGTCGACGCGCTGGCCACTTGGCGCGGCGTCGCCGGGGGCGGCGTCGCCGGGGTCGTCGTCGTCGGGGGCATCGCCGCCTGGAGCGGTGTCGCCGGCGCCGCGGGCGCCGCGCTCCCGGCTCAGCAGGGCGCTCAGCACGCCAACCGCCCCGAACAGCCCGGTGGCGAGGTCGCTGATCGCCACGCCAACCTTGGTCGGGTGGCCGCCTTCCTCGTCGGGAAAGCCGGTGATCGACATCAGGCCGCCGACCGCCTGCAGCACGAAGTCGTAGCCGGGGCGGTCCGCGTCCGGGCCATTGCGACCGTAGCCGCTGATCGCGAGATGAACCAGTCGGTCGTTCAGCCGCTCCAGCTCTGCGTCGTCGAATCCGAGGCGGGCGAACCCCCCGGGCCTGAAATTCTCAACCAGCGCGTCCGCGCGCTCGATGATGCGCCGCAGCACACGCGCGCCATCGGGCTGGCGGAGATCAAGCCGAATGCTGCGCTTGTTGCGGTTCACGGCCAGGTAGTACGCCGCGGTTCCCGTCCCTTGATCGTCCGAACCGACCCACGGCGGCCCCCAGCCACGGGTCGCATCGCCATCGGGCGGCTCGACCTTGATCACGTCCGCTCCGAGGTCGGCCAGCAGCATCGTGCAGAACGGCCCGGCCAGGACCGTCGAGCAGTCCACGACGAGCAGCCCGGCGAGCGGACCGGTCGGTTCGGTGGACATGGCGGCGATGGTAGCGCCCTCGCCCATCGGCCTCGGCGAGTGTTGGCCGTCCCGACTACGATCCGTCGATGACAGAGTCCCGGACGCTCACCTTGATGACCGTCCATGCCCACCCCGACGACGAGACCATTGGAACGGGCGGCGCGATGGCCAAGGCCGTGCGCGCCGGCCGTCGGGTGGTCCTCGTCACCTGCACCCGCGGCGAGCTCGGCGAGATCGTCGTGCCGGAGATGGACACACCCGAGAACCACCGCCGGCTGGGTGAGCTTCGCGCGGCAGAGCTGGAGGCCGCGATGGCCGAGCTGGGCGTGACCGAGTGGGAGAACCTCGGCTACCGGGACTCGGACATGATGGGCCGCGCCGGCAACGCCGACGCGCGGAGCTTCTGGCAGGCCAATCTCGACGACGCGGCGCGGCGCCTTGTCTGGCTCATTCGTCGCTACAAGCCGGACGTCGTGACGACCTACAACGAGTTCGGTGGCTATGGCCACCCCGACCACATCCGTACCCACGACGTCGCGGTTCTCGCCTATCCGCGGGCCGGCGGTGCGGCGTGGTATCCGGGGCAGCTGGCTCCTGAGCATGGCGGAACCGGCGCGGTCGAGGCCGAAGGCGGCCTCGCACCCTGGACGCCGTCGAAGCTCTACGAGCAGGCGATCCCGACCTCCGCCTGGAAGCAGATGGCCGACAAGATGGAGGAGCTCGGCCAGCCGAGCTTCTGGTCGCCGCCGGACGACGCGACGCCGGAGCAGCGGGCGGAGTCCGAGGCGTTCGTGGCGAAGATGCTCGTTCCCGACGAGGCGATTACCACCCGCATCGACGTCACTGCCGTCCGCGACGCGAAGTGGCGGGCGCTCAAGCGGCACGTCACCCAGATGTCCGCCGACAACCCATTCATCAAGTTCGGCGTCGACGAGTGGCCCGAGTTCTGGGCCACAGAGAACTACATCCTGCGCGAGTCACGGGTCGAGAGCGCGATCCCCGAAACGGACCTCTTCGCCGGCCTGGGCTGACCTCACCCGCCGGGCCACTGCGGCGACGGCAGGACCCCGGAAGCCTCGGTCGGTGTCCTGCTCGATATCGCACACATCGATGCTGCGAGCACGACGGCTGCGACCAAGACCCCACCGCCGCCGCCTATCGGCCTGATTATCGATGGGTGCGCTGCCGACGGCCCTGGGATCGGTTATCGCGGCTGCCGGGCCGGCCTATCGATCCCGCTCACGCTCCGAGCATCGATGGACGCGATAGCGCTCGCCGGAGGGCCAGGGGCACGAGCGACGAGCGGGCTTCACCTGACGGTTTACCGGCACCGCCCACTGCCGGCCGACGCGCATGAAAACGCCCCGTTCGGGCGGGCGAACGGGGCGTAGAGAAAAGCGAAGATGGCGGACCCGACCGGATTCGAACCGGCGATCTCCAGCGTGACAGGCTGGCATGTTGGGCCGCTACACCACGGGTCCGGGCGGCGAGGTCGGAGTGTAGCAGGGGAGTGCCATGGGGCAGAGTGGGCGGGTCCTGTC